>DASRBA010000177.1:0-40255 GCA_035637895.1 Myxococcaceae bacterium | reverse complement strand
GGAGCCGGACGCGGCGCTGCTCAAGGATCTGAAGATCGTCCTCTCGCAGCGGGCGATCAGCCACGGCCGCGCGCCCTCCATGGACACCGCGGCGCTGCTGGCGGAGGCGGCGCTGGGCTTCCCGGACGACCGCAGCCTCTCCGGCCTGGGGGAGCGGCTGGCGCAGCAGCTGGTCAACCAGCAGAGCCCGGACGGCACCTGCCAGGGCGAGACCGGCTGGACCGAGCAGCGGCTGCTGGTGGCCACCGCGGAGTGCCTGCGCGCCATCCGCGCCGCCGCCGCCCGCCCGAACGTGAAGGCCCGCGCGGCGCTGGCCACCGTGCGCGCCAGCGGCGCCTACGAGCGCGCCCTGCCCCGCATCGACGACCCGTACACCGCGGCGGCGGCGCTCGCCTCGGGCGCGGTGCCCAAGGAGGCGGTGGAGCCGCTCCGCGCCAAGGTGCGCGCCGCCATCAAGTCCCGCGAGGACGGGTCGAAATACGTGGCGGTGCCCAAGGACGTGCAGCGGTCCGACGGCGCCGCGCCCTCCGAGGCCGAGGCCACCGCCTACGCCGTGCTGGCGCTCCAGGGCGACGCGCAGGTGCCGGTGGCCGACCTGGGGGCGACGCTGCTGGGCAGCTACTCGCCGGCCTACGGCTGGGGCGACGGCCGGGCGAACCTGGTCGCGCTGGACGCGGTGGCGCGGCTGTTCAAGGACAAGGTGCCGGACCGGGTGAGCGTGGTGCTGAAGCTGGACGACCAGATCGTGGCGGAGGGCACGCTGGACGCCGCCAAGTCGAAGGAGGTGCTGGCGGTGGAGGCGCCCGCGCCCGGCGCCGCCGGGTCGCACCGGTGGACGGTGCAGGCCACGCCCGCCGTCCCCGGCCTGGGCTTCTCGCTCCAGCTGGCGTCCTCCGTCCCCTGGAAGACGGACCCCACCACCGGCGGGCTGGAGCTGCAGCTGCAGGCGCCCACCGCGGTGAAGGCCGGCGAGGCGGTGGCGGTCTCGGTGCTGGCGTCCTCCGCTGCGGGCGCGCCGATGGAGATCCACCACGCGCTCCCCGCGGGCGTGCAGGTGGACACCACCAGCGTCCAGGCGCTCAAGGACGGCGGCGCCATCACCGCCTTCGAGTCGCGCGACGGCGAGCTGGTGCTCCACACGCCCCAGCTGACGCCGGGCCAGCCCTTCCGCGCCGCGTACCGGGTCATCCCCACGCTGCAGGGGACGCTGCACGCCAGCGCCTCCAGCATCGCGCTGGAGGGCGGCGAGCGGCGCTACGTGGCGCCGGCGGTGTGGACGGTGCGGTAGGCGCCCGCCGAGGAGGCGCTGCTGGGGACCTACGGGATCTGGGCCTTCCCGTGGGACTTCAGCATCGACTCGTGCTCGGTGACGATCTCGTCCAGCTCCTTGCGGACGCGCTCGTGGTCGGCGATCAGGCGTTCGTGGTCGGCCGCCATCTTCTTGTGGTCTGCGGCGGCGCCGCGGGCGCTCTTCTGGTGCTTCTTCTCCAGCGCGGCGTGGCGGGCCTCGACCTTCCGGTGGGCGGCCTCCGCCTTCTGCAGGCGCTTGATGGCGGCGGCGTGGCGCTTCTCGACGGCGGCGTGCTCCGGGTCCTTGCCGCCGGCGGCGCGGCGGTCCTCGTCCGCCCAGGCGGGGTGGCCGCCCATCTTGTCGGCGTCGCGCTGGGCGGTGTCGCGGTGGGCGGCGCGGGAGGTGGCCTCCTGGGCCGCCAGCGCGCGTTCGTCCACCGGGGCCGCGGCGCCCGCCGCCAGCGCCAGCGCCATCAGGCAGCCTGGGATCACCTCCGCCATCGTGGGGCGGAGCGGCGCTAGAAGTCCAGTCCCGCGCCCAGCGCGGCCCCCAGGACGCCGCCCTCGAGCCTGACCCAGAAGTTCGGGGAGAACTTGTAGGCCACGCCGGCCCAGGCCATCACGTTCACCGGGGTGAAGTTGGTCTGTCCCAACCAGATGAAGAAGCCGATGCCCAGCTTGGCGTACGCATCGAGCTGGGGCGTGAAGTGGAAGGTCCACTTGGGCTCGAGCGCGGCGATGATCACCGACGGGCCGCCGCCGAACAGGCCGAGGAGGAAGTTGCCGCCCGCCTCCACCTCCACGGAGTCGTTCAGCTCCGGGATGAAGCCGTCCTTGAGGATGGGCAACGAGTAGCGCAGGCCGGCCCCCACGCCCAGGTACCAGCTGTAGTTGCCGAAGGCGGCGATCTGCGTGTGGCGGTCGTGCGCGCTCCCGTCCAGGAGCGCGTCCGGGGCCCGCATCCCCTGTTCGAAGGGCTTTCCCTCCAACTGGGCCCACGCGGGGAGGGCCTGGACCGCGAGGATGACCACCAGCACCGCCGAGAGACGAAACGCGCGAGGCATATCTTCTCCTTGTTTCGGTGGAGGTTGGTCACTATCCATCGGGGATGGAGGGATGGCAGCAACTATCGGCGGAGGGCGGATCGGGTATGGCTGACGGCGGCTCATGGCGGACGTTCGGCCCGTTGCACCTGCCGGACGGGTTCCCCTCGAGGGTGGTGCGGGCGTTCATCCCGGCGGGCGGCAGGCGCAGCCAGCGCCGTCCGGTCCTCTACATGTTCGACGGGCAGAACGTCTTCGGGGACGAGGGCTCGTTCGCCGGCGGCTGGCACGCCCACGAGGCGGTGCGGAAGCTGGACGGGCGGCGGCACCACGTCCCCATCGTGGTCGCCATCGAGCACGGCGGCGGGCGGCGGATGGACGAGCTGACGCCCTGGAGCATGGGCCGGATGGGCGGCGGGATGGCGGACAAGTTCCTGGACTGGGTGGTGGGGACGGTGGTCCCGCTGGTGCAGCGGGAGCTCCCCGCGCAGGACGGGCCGGTGGGCGCGGCCATCGCCGGGTCGTCGCTGGGCGGGCTGGCCGCGCTCTACGCGCACTACCGGCACCCGGACGTGTTCGGCGGGGCCATCGCCATGTCCCCGTCCCTGTTCGTGGGGCGGGGGAAGATCTACTCGTTCGTCTCCGAGCGCGACCGCCCGGGGATCTCCCGCGTCTACCTCGACGTGGGCGGGCGGGAGGCGGGCGGCCGGATGTCGAACGGCGTGAAGCGGATGGCGGAGCAGCTGGAGGCGCGCGGGTACGAGAAGCCGCAGCTGCTGTACCGGTACGACGAGCGGGCCGGCCACAACGAATCGGCGTGGCGGCGGCGGCTCCCGCGCGCGCTGCGGTTCATGATGAAGAAGTGAGCGCCGACCGCGAGCGCGCGCTGGAGCTGTTCGGGGCGCTGTTCGCCGGCGCGGACGGGTACCGGCTCTCGCACGGGGAGCGGAAGCGGCTGGGGAACGAGGACCGGGCGCTGGTGTACGGGGAGATCGACCCGCGGGGGTTCGGCGAGCTGCTGGACCGGGTGGGCGTGGCGCCGGGGGAGTGCTTCTGGGACGTGGGGGCGGGCACGGGGAAGCCGGTGCTGCTGGCGGCGATGCTGTTCCCCTTCGCGCGCTGCCGCGGGGTGGAGGTGCTGGCGCCGCTCCACGCGGAGGCGGAGCTCCGGCTGGAGCGCTACCGCCGCGAGGTGCTCCCCCAGCTCCCGGAGGAGAAGCGGCGGCAGGAGATCCAGCTCCTGTCCGGGCGGTACGAGGCGGTGGACCTGGGCGACGCGGACGTGCTGTTCAGCCACTGCACCACCTTCGACGACGAGGGGTTGGCCACGCTGGCGGCGGCGTGCGCGCGGTTGAAGCCGGGCTCCCGGATCATCACCGTCGGGCAGCCGCTGCTGCACTCGGCGCTGGAGACGGCGTTCGACGCCCCGGTGCCGATGGAGTGGGGCGAGAGCATCTGCCACGTGTACCGGGTCCTGCCGGCGGCGGCGCCGTGACTCAGCGCCCGGAGATCGCGCTGGCGGTGGCGCGCGCCTCGTCCGCCAGGGAGTGGAGCTTGGCGCGGGTCGGCACGCCCAGCTTGTCGAACACGTGCTGCATGTGCTTCATCACCGTCCCGGGCTTGACGCCCAGCCGCTCGGCGATGGAGCCGTAGTCCATCCCCTGCAGCGCCCGCGCGGCGACCTCCAGCTCGCGCAGGGTGAGGACCTCCGTCCAGCTCGCGGGAGGCGGCGGCACCAGCGGCACCTCCTTCACCACCGCCGCGCGGCAGTTGCCCACCCGGAAGAAGCGGACCCCCAGCACCGTCTCTCCGCCCTTCCGCATCCAGCGGCTCTCCCTCGCGCCGGGCGGCGCGCTCGCCAGGCGCGCCATCAGGTCGGCCAGCTCGTCGGGGAGCCCGTGCCGCCAGGCCCCCGCGGGGAACCATCGCTGCAGCAGCGCGGTGGCGCCGCGGGTCCGTATCACCTCCGCCCCGGAGATCCAGCAGATCACCTCCACGCCCTGGTCGCGCAGCAACCGCTCGATCAGCACCCGGAGGGCTCGCATCGACTCCGGTGCGAACCACGGTTGGTTCACCACTCCATGACTCCCCGCTGGGGTGTCGAGGCCTCGAGCCTCGTGTCGCGAGCATACGCACTTCGAGCGCCGGCCCTACGCGCCTCGCACGGTCGCCCGGAGCCAGGGCATCACCCGCGCCGGGTCCACCGACAGCGCCGCGCCGACCCCGCCGGCGAGGGCGCCCATCATCCCGACCAGGGCCACGTCGCTCCCCGCCAGGTACAGCCCGCGCACCGGCGTCCGCGGGCGCAGCCACGGGTTCCGGTAGCGCTCCGGCGTGGAGGCCAGGCCGTACGTCGCCCCGTCCACCGCCCTCACGAAGTGGGTCATGGACAGCGGCGTGGAGAGGTCCAGGTGGGCGACCAGGGGGCGCAGCCGCGGCAGTCGCCGCAGGAGCACCTCCAGGAGCTGCTCCGCCACCGTCCGCTTCATCGCCTCGTAGTCGGCGGGGCGGCGGCGCCACCGCGTGTCCGCCCACCGCCGGAAGGTCTCCCAGCGGACCAGGGTGAGGACCTCGGCGGTGTGCGCGCCGTCCGCGGGCCGGGCTTCACCGTCCTTCAGCGACGGGAAGCTGGCGTACGCGGCGTCCGGCGGCTCTTCCATGGACCACACCTCCTGGTCCGGGTCGCGCCCGGCCAGCCACAGGTTGCAGCGCGACGCGCCCGCGGCGGCGATGTCTCCGCGGAAGCCCACGTTCAGCGCCAGGTGGGCCAGCGAGGGCCGCAGCGCGCCGATGGACCGGGCCCACTCGCGGTCCCGCTCCTCGGGGGAGAGGAGGCGCACCGTGTTGAGCGCGCCCGCGGCGGAGATCACCACCCGGGCGCGGAGCTCCTCGCCCGAGGCCAGCCGGACGCCCCGGACCGCCGAGCGCTCCACCAGGATCTCCGCCACGTCCGCGCCGGTGCGCGTCCAGCCGCCCGCCTCCACCAGCCCGGCGGCCAGCGCGCGCGGCAGGCTCATCGACCCGCCCTCGGGGTAGAACGCGCCCGACCGGAAGTGGCGCTGGAGCATGGCGTGGACGCCGAACGCGGACTCGCGCGGCGGGCTCCCGTAGAACCGCCACTGGACGCTCAGGGCGGCGCGGAGCCTGGGATCGGAGATGGCGGAGTCCAGCACCTCCGCGGTGGGCGCCAGCGCCAGCCGCGCCCGCGCTCCGTCCGGGTCCGCGCCGCGCCGGCCCGAGGAGATGGGCCGCGCGAGGAAGAGGTCCCGCATCGCCGCCGCGGCGCGACGCTGGAGCGCGAAGTACCGGTCGATGCCCTCCCGCTCCGCCGGGAACTTCCGCGCGAGCGAGTCGCGGAACCGCCCCAGCCCGGCGGGGAGCTCGATCCGGTCGCCGTCCTCGAACACGATCAGGTCGTACGGGCCCTCGATCCGGGTGAAGCCCACGGGCCTTCCGGCCAGCGCCGAGAGCAGGCGCCCGCCGATGCCGGCGGCCCCCATCTCGCCGACCACGTGCAGCCCCACGTCCCACGCCCACGGCCCGCGGCGGAACGACTGCATCAGGCCGCCGGGGACGCGGTGTTGCTCCAGCACCAGCACGCGGCGCCCCAGGCGCGCCAGGATCCCGGCCGCGACGAGCCCGCCCATGCCCGCGCCGATGACGATCGCGTCCCACCGGCGGTCGGGAGACGCCGGTCCCCAGGGGCGGACCGGGCGGGCCTCGTCCTCGCGCCGCTCAGCCGGGAGCATGCGCCCTCGCGACCAGCGCGGTCAGGATGGGCTCGACGTCGGCCGGCGTCCGGATCGGCTCGCCCGTGAGCAGCCCCACCGCCGCGCACGCGCGGGCCCTCACCGTGTCCAGGCCCTGCAGGACGGCGGGGTCGATCCCGTCCAGGCCGCGCAGGCGCTCCATGGTCCGGTTGACCGGGTGGGTGACGCTGCCGTTCTCGTTCAGCCAGAAGTGCAGCACCTTGACGGCGTCCAGCCGCTCGCGCTCCGGATCCGCGGCGCTCTCCAGCCTCCTGCGGGCATAGGTGAAGAAGCTGGCCGAGTGGCGCGCCTCGTCCGCGGCGATGCGACGGCAGAGGCCGGACAGCAGCGGCTCCGGCGAGGCGCGCGCCAGGTTGAGGTACGCGAGGGCAGCGGTGACCTCGCTGATCACGTTGGTCACCAGCGTGCCCATCCTGGACCGCATGAACGGGGTCGACACGCGCCCGCGCGCCACGAACGACGCGTCGAACGTCACCCCCGCCATCTCGGCCCAGCGCATCAGCGCCTGCGGGTGGCGCGTCTCCTCGTAGAACCAGACCGACACCCACTGGGTGAAGTCCGGGTCGTCGCTGAAGGCCTGCATGAAGCGCTGGGTGGCGGAGAAGGTGGCCTGCTCGTGGAAGGCCATCTCCCGCACCGCCGCGCAGAGGGCCGGCGAGGTCAGCTCGGGGCGGAACGAGCTCCAGGCGACGTCGCTCGTCCGCCACCGCGCTCCCTCCGCCGTCTCCAGCAACTGGCGGTAGAGCGAGGAGTCCAGCGGCGCGGCGCGCGCCGGGGAGGTCGCGCCCTGCACGGTCCCAAGCACCTGGCGGTGGAGCGAACCTTGGTCGTCAGCGCCCATCGCGCTCCTCCAGGCCGCGCACCGCGCCGGTGGGGCAGAGGACGGCGGCGGCACGGGCGGCCAGGCGCTCCGCCTCCGTCTCGGGCGCGCGCAGCACGCGCGCGGGGCCGCGGTCCACGGCGAACAGTCCGGGCGCGACGCTGGCGCAGGCGGCGCACCGGATGCACACCTCGGCGCGCACCCCCAGGGCGCCGCTCGCGCGCGGAGGACCGTTCCCATGGATCCGCGCGTTGTGCGGGTCCGCGGCTCCGGTAGCCAGAGCGCCACCAGCACGCAGAGGGTCGCATCCAGGGAGCCGCACGTCTCGTAAGTCCGCGGCGCCAGGAGCGGGAACGCCGCCCGTATGACGAGAATCGTCCCCGGACTCCCCTCCGCCCGCACCGGCGACGCCCGCACCGGCGACCACGAGCCGATCTCCTCTCATGCGGGGTCTCCTCCCCCGTCGAGCGGGCCCGCCACGGTGAGCTCCCCGCTCGCGACGCGGTGGCCGTCCACCGCCGCCTCCGCGCTGAAGCGCTGCATGGGCCCCACCACGTGCGTGCGGACGACCAGGTAGTCCAGCCGCTGCCCGGCGAAGACGGGGCGGAGCAGCTTCACCTCCACCGCCGCGAGGAGCCCGGCCTTGCCCGCGACCGCCGCCAACTCCTCGGGGAGCGGCGCGCCGCCGGGCGACCACGCGTCCAGCGCGGCCAGGGTGGCCGGGAGCCGCGCGCCCAGGACCTTCTCCGCGCGCCCGAGGGCGCCCAGCAGCGCGCACGCCTGCGCCAGCCCCTCGATGGTGTAGACGCCAGGCCAGATCCACAGGTCGGGGAAGTGGCCGGCGAAGACGGGCTCCGCGCTGGAGACGAGCTTCGCGGCCCGGAGCGCGGCGGGCTCCGCCGAGAAGCCCGTCACCGCGTCCACCAGGAGCAGCGGCGGCCGGTGTGGCAGGAGGCGGCGCACGGCGGCGCTCCCGGCCCGCATCGGCTTGAGGGCGCGCGGGTCGATCATGCGCGGGCCTCCGCGCCGTCCAGGATCTGGACCTGGACCTGGAGGCCCAGGTTCTCCCGGCACAGGCCCCGGAGCGTCCGGCCCGGCCCCAGCACGTGCCACGCCTCGACGCCCGCATCCGCCAGCGTGCGGAGCGCCTCCGCCCACCGCACCGGCCGGGTGAGCTGCGCCGCGAGCAGCGCCGGGAGATCGTCCCCGTCTTCCACCACCTGCCCCGTCTGACCGGCCACCAGCGCCAACCGCGGCGGGCGCCACTGCAACTGCCGCAGGAACGGGAGCCACCGCCGCTCGGCGTCCGCCATCAGCTCGCTGTGCCACGGCCCGGACACCGGCAACGGGACCGTGGGGAAGCGCGACGCGACGGCGGCCAGCGCGCGCGCCGACCCCGACAGCACCCACTGGGTTGGGCCGTTGTGGGCCGCCACGCCGACCGGCCCCGCCGCCAGGCCCACCTCCAGCGCCGCGGAGACCTCGCCCTGGGCGCGGGCGCGCAGCGCCGCCATTCCACCCGGGTGGAGCCGAGCCGCCTCCGCCATCAGCCGGCCCCGCTCCACGACCGCGTCCATCGCCTCCTCCGCCGCCAGGTACCCGGCGGCGCAGACCGCGGCCATCTCCCCCACCGAGTGCCCCGCCACCGCCGACGCCGTCGTCCCGCTCCGCTCCAACTCCTCCGCCAGCCCCAGCCCGATGGCGAGCAGCACCGGCTGCAGCGCCTCGGTCCTCCGCAGCAGCGGGTGACCGCGGGCGACGGCCGCCTCCAGGTCCAGGTCCAGCGCGCGCGACGCCCGGGCCAGCAGCGCGCGCGTCCGCGCGGACCGGCGGAGCAGCGCCGCGCCCATGCCCGGCGATTCGGAGCCCTGTCCTGGAAAGAGGAAGGCGGCGCCCGGGCTCACAGGCTGAAGCCTCCATCCACCACCAGGGCCTGGCCGAAGACGTAGCTGGCGTCGTCGGAGGCCAGGAACAGCGCCGCGCGCGCGACCTCCTCGCCGGTCCCCAGCCGCCCCGACGGCAGCGCGGCGCGGTAGCGCTCCACCAGCCGCCGGTCCACGTGCTTCGCCATCCCGGTGTCGAGCATGCCCGGCACCACCGCGTTGACCCGGATGCCGCGGGGCCCCAGCTCCGCCGCCAGCGTGCGGGTGAGCGCCAGGAGCCCGCCCTTGGACGCGGCGTAGCTGGCCTGTCCGGGGCTGGCGCGGAGGCCGGACACGCTGGCCACGTTCACCACCGCGGCGTTCCTGGTCTTCATCAGCGCCGGGAGCGCGGCGCGGATGCAGTGGAAGGCGCCGTCCAGGTTGGTGTCCAGCACGTCGCGCCAGTCCTCGCCGGTCATCAGGGCGAACGGGACGTCGCGCAGTCGCCCGGCGTTGTTCACCAGCACGTGCAGCTCGCCCCGGCGGTCGGCGACCTTCTGGAGCGCGGCCTGGACCTCGCCCGGCCGCGTGACGTCGAAGGCCGCCGCTTCGCCGGCGCCGCCCGATTCGCCCAGGAGCCTCACCGTCGCCGCCGCGTCCTCGGCCCGGCGCTGGTACCCCACCAGCACCCAGGCGCCCTCGCCGGCGAAGGCCAGCGCCAGCGCCCGGCCCAGCCCGCGCGAGGCCCCGGTGACCACCACCGTCTTGCCGGCGAAGCGGGCGGTCACCTCGGCACCAGCGGCGGGAATTCGTCCTGGTCGCGCGTCTGGTGGCTGTGGCGGTGTGGGTCGACGTGCAGGCTCCGGTTGCTGAGCAGCGGCGGCGAGCGCGTGGTGACGGCCACCGGGCCGCCCGCGCCGGCCACCTTCAGCGCCGAGAGGCCGGGCCAGGCGACGGCGAGGTCCAGGTACGCCCAGCCGATCCACTCCTCGCGGAAGGGCGACCACGCCGCCTCCAGCACGGTCCCCTGGCGCGCGTCGCCCAGGTGCACGGGTTGGCCGGCGCGCACCTCCGAGCCGGCGGTGAAGCACGTCACCCGCCCGGCCAGCCCCGCGTCTCGCCGGGCCTTCAGCGCGGGCGCGCCCACGAAGTCCTTCTGCCGGTCCACCCGCCACTGCAGCTGGAGCTCCAGGGGCGTGAGGTGGAGGCCCCGGGCGACGGGCTCGTAGAGGCGCATGGAGAAGTGCCAGTTCTCCAGCGCGCAGTGGTCCAGCGCGGCCAGGCTGACCTCGACCGCGCCCTGGGCGGCGCCGATCGTCCGGAGCCGCGACCAGATCTCCCCCGCCGCGCCGGACGGAGCGAGGACGAGGTAGCCGTACTCGCCCGTCTTGCCGGCGCGGAAGAGCACCGCGTCCAGGAGGCGGACGAAGGAGAGGTACGGGGCGCCCAGGACGTCCGGGCCCAGCGCCTCGGCGGCCACCTCCCACGCGTAGGGGCCGTCGACGCCGAACAGCGCGTGTCCGGTGGAGAGGTCCTCGATCTCCACCGCCGCGGACGGGCAGCGCTCCTCCTTCACCCGCCGGACGTGGGCGAGCAGCGCCTCCATGGACGGGCCTTCCGCCAGCAGCAGGAGCGCGTCCTCCTCCTGGGCGATCACCGCGTCGGCGAACGGCAGGCCCTCGGGATCCAGCAGGAGCGTCTGGACCATCTCGTTCTCGCGCACGAAGAGCCGCGAGGAGACGAGCGCGTCCAGGAGGTCGAAGGCCCCGTCTCCCCGGAAGCGGATGGGGCGGACGTGGTCCAGCTTCGACAGTCCCGCCGCGCCGCGGAGGGCGCGCAGCTCCGGTTCAGGGACCATGGGGCGCTCCGGCGGCGAGGATCCGGTCCACCAGCGAGTTGACGCTCCGGAGCGCCAGCTTCCGCTCCAGGGGGTCCTCGATGCGGACGTGCATCTCCGACTCCAGCGCGATGACCACCTCCACCGCGTCGATGGAGTCGATCCCGAGCCCGGTGCCGAACAGCGACGTGTCCGGGTCGATCTCGTCCAGCTCTCGCGACAGCCCGAGGCTCACCTGGAGCATCCGCCGCACGCGGTGCAGCACCTCCTTGCGCCGCTCCACGTAGCGGGCGATCTGCGCTGGGTCTGCCTCTGGATCGGTCACGATCATCCCCGGGCGGCGAGCACCGCCGCGCACGACAGCGAGTTGCCGGCCGCCACCACCAGCAACCGGCGGGCGAGGCCGCGCCGGATGGCCATCGCCGCCAGGGCGAACGCGATCGCCGAGGCGGCCGACTCGGCGTCGAGGAGCTGGCGCACGTCCCACGTCCCGAACGGCGCCGGGCCCGCCGGCTCGAGGGCGAGCGCCGGGAGATCGAGGTCCGGATCGCCGTCCACCAGCGCGCCGTCCGCGGGGCGGCCATCCAGCGCCTGGGCGGCGGCCCGGGCCACGGCGCCGGGGCCGGCGATGGCCCAGCGTTCGAGGTGGACTCCGCCCCGCTCCGGCGGGCCCGCGGTGAGGGCGGCGACGCCGGCGCCCTCCGCCTGCCCGGGTCGAGCGCCGCGCTCGGGCAGCTCGTCCACGCCGGCGGCGAGGAGCAGGTCGGCGTCGCGGCGCCGCGAGAGGTGCTCGGCGGCCCAGAGGATGGAGAGCAGTCCGCTCCCGCGGCCGGCCGAGAGCGCCAGCAGCGGGCCGCGGAGGGAGAACAGCCTGGCGCAGCGCCCGGCGGGGGCGTTGAGCACGATGCCGCAGAACGGGCCGACCGCCACGCCGGCGATCCCGCGGCGATCGATGCTGCGGCGGGTCTCCTCCAGGCTGTACCAGGGGACGCGCGAGATGCCGGTGAACAACCCGGAGCGATCTCGCGCCGCCCCGCGCACGGAGATCCCGGCGTCCGCCAGGGCCAGCCCCGCGGCGGCGGCCAGCAGGCGGGAGGAGGGGTCGAGGTCCCTGGGCGGCGCCGCGCGTACCGCGAGCGCGAGGTCGAACGCGCCCGCCGCGCCGGTGAGCCGGACCTGCTTGTTCCGTGCGCCGAGGAGCGCATCGATCCCGGTTCCGGTCTGTGCCGCCGGCGGCGACGCCGCGCTCGAGACGCCAAGGAGCGCATCGATCCCGGTTCCGGCCTGTGCCGTCGGCGGTGACGCCGCGCTCGAGGCGCCGAGGAGCGCATCGAGCCCGGCGCCGGCGGGGCTGACCGCCCCCACTCCGGCGACGTAGACCTCGCGCCGGGCGGCGGAGGGCCGCGGGGTCGGGCGCCGGCCCACCACGAGCGCGGCGTTGGCCCCCCCGAAGGCGGCGCTGACCTTCAGCATCCGCTCCACGGGGTGCGGCCGGGGCCGCTCGGCGGCGACGGGGTCCGCGACCATACCCGGACGCCGCACGCCGCAGCGCAGCGTCGGCGGCACCGCGCCGCCGCGCATGCACAACAGGGAGCAGATCAACTCCAGCACGCCCGCGGCGCCCTGCGCGTGCCCGAGGAAGCTCTTCGCGGCGCTGACCGGGATGGCGTCCGCCCGCGGGCCGAGCGCGGTGCGCAGCGCGCGCGACTCCGCCCGGTCGTTGCTCTCCGTCCCGGTCCCGTGCGCGCTGACGTGATCGAGCTCCTCCGGCCGCAGCTCCGCGTCGTCCAGCGCCGCCCGGATCGCCCGCGCCAGCCCCGAGCCGGACGGATCCGGCGCGGCCTCGTGGAACGCGTCGCCGGACACGCCGTAGCCCAGGACCAGCGCGAGCGGCGAGAGGCCCCGCGCGCGCGCGCCCGAAGCAGGCTCGATCACCACGAACCCGGCGCCCTCGCCCAGCGTGGTGCCGGGGGGCTCGCCGAACGGCGCGCACTTCCCGGTGCTGAGCGCGCCCAGCGCCTGGAAGCCGGCGAACACCTCCCGGGTCAGGACGTCCGCGCCGCCCGCCAGCGCCACGTCCGCGTCGCCCCCCTCGACCAGATCGCGCGCGATCCCGACCGCCGAGGTGGAGGACGAGCACGCGGTGGAGACGGTGATGCAGGGCCCGCGGGCGCCGACCGCGCCGGCCACCGCCTCGGTCAGCTCGCTGAAGCCCTCGAACTTCTCCCCGAAGCAGGTCCCCAGCACCACGGCGATCCGCTCCGGCGCGTGGGCCGCGGACCCGAGGCGGGCGTCCGCCCAGGCCTCCCGGGCCGCGGCCACCGCGAGCCAGATCGCCGACACCGGCCCGCCCTCGTCCCACCTCGGGTAGAGCGCCGCCAGCCGGGTGGAGAACCCGTCCACGTCGAAGCGGCGGATCTCGCGGATCCCATCGCGGCCGCCGGACATCGCGCTGGTGAGCGCGGCGCACCCGTCGCCGACGGCGCTGATCGCCCCGGCGCCGCTGATGCAGATCTCCGGACGGTCCATCGGGCCGTCAGATTTGCGGCGCGGGCGGCGCGGGCGGCGCCGCGTCCGGGGACCGCCCCTTCCCGGGCGTGGAGCTGGGACCGGCGGCCAGCGTCGCGATGAAGCCGATGAGGGTGACCAGGAGCCCCGCGGCGAGCAGCAGCGGGCCGATGTAGATGCACATGAGCCCGCCCAGGAACATGAGCGAGCTGTTGGCGGACCCGACCCCGAAGTAGAGGAGCAGGCCGCCGACCTCGATGATCGCGCCGATGCCCAGCATCGCGCCGCCGACCGCGAGCACGGAGCGCCCCCCGTTCGCGGTGGAATTGGGAGAGTCCTGGGCCCAGCTCTGCTCGGAATCGTGGCCAGCCGGAGCCGGAGCCGGGGCTGGGGCCGGGGCCGGGGTCCTCTTCGTCCGCTCCCCCTCGAAGTCCTCCCGGCTCGGGACCCCGGCGCCTCCGCCGTCGTCGGGGTACACGTCATTGATCCGGGCGAGGTCGAACCGGGGCCGCGCGGCGTAGACGTGCTCCCAGCGGGCGGCGTGGGCGAACGCGCGCTGCTTGAGGTCGCGGAACGCCACCTCGCCCATCTGCGCGGCCCAGAAGCCCTCGCCCATGCGGTCCGGTCGGGCGCGCGCGGCGCGGGAACGCTCCACCGACCGGTCGATGACCGCGGAGGCGCTCTGCGTCCGCATCCGGCGCTCGAGGTCCGAGAACGCGTAGCGGAGCTGGGCGCGCTGGCCGAGGCGGAAGCCGTCCTCCTTCGTCGCGTCCTGGATGTGCTCCGACAGCGACGGCCCCATCTCCGGATGGGCGGCCAGCTGTTGCTGGATCTGCTTCCGCTCCGCGGGTGAGAGGGACGCCAGGTGCTCGGTGACGTGGTGGACCGTCGCGTCCATCTCCCCTTGCATCCGGCGGACCCGCTCCTGCACGCCGGGGTGGTACTGCAGCGATTCGTCGAGTTGCTGGAACGCGCCCGCGAGGTAGAGCGCGCGGAAGGTCTTCCGCGCCAGCTCCGCCTTGGTCTCCAGGGTGGCTCGCACGTGGTGTGGCACGTCCTTGGGGATGTCGAAGTCGAGATGGGCGAAGCTCGCCATGCGCGCGTCGATGCGGGCGATGGCCGCCTCGGCCGCTTCGGGATCCACCGGAGCGTGGTCCAGGCGCGCGGGCGCCGTGGCGCACCCGGACTCCATGGCCGCCACCCCGACGAGACCACCCATTCCGGCCTTGAGCACCGTGCGGCGATTCATGGATCCAGACCCCTCCTGAGAGGGAGGGAGCTTGCGTGGGTCCCCGCGCCGTGGAAATTCCACATTTGTGGAAGGTCCGCGACCTGCCCCGGATTTCGCGGACTTATGCGGTCCGGATGCATCTCCTCGCCGCTGCGATCCTGCTGACCGCCCGGCCCCGCACCCTCCGCGCTGCCCGAGCGGTGAGCGCAAGTTCGCTATAGCGGACGAAAGGGAAGCCATTCGGTCGTGCGGGCGTATAAGGTGCTATCCGTGGCTGCTCCCGGACCCCGCCCACATCTTCATCGTCGAAATGCGAAAAGGGTGGCTGCGGCGGCAGCGCTCTTGGCTGCAATCTGGTGGGTGGCTGGCGGGTTGAAAGGGCCGGATCAGGAAGGCTTCGAGCAGGCAGACGCGCGCGCACAAGAGCGGTTCGAGAGGACCCGCGGACAGCTCAACTCCACGCTCTCGGCTCCGCTCCGCGAATCAACGGGTGCCCTGGAGATCCACGGGCGCGTGGTGGGTCCGGACGGACCGATCGCGTCCGCTACGGTCACTGCCACCCGCGCCGAGCGCGGCGACGTGATGTCCGACCTCCCTTGCCCTTGCTCCGACGGGTGCGGCCGATCACTGCTTGAGCTCGACTGCGAGGAGGCGTCGCGCCAAATGATGGAGATGGTCGTGGAGCGGCGAGGGGAAGCTCAGCCCCTGACGCGCGCCACCTCCGACGCAGAGGGTCGTTTCGCGTTAGACAGGCTGGCCGGTGGCTTGTACGGCCTATGGGCAGATGCGGCCGCAGGCATCGGAGTGGCGGACGGCGTCGCCGCCGGCTCGATCGATGTCGAGATCCACATCTCGCGCCCCCAAACCCTCCGGGGAGTGGTCGTCGACGCGGGTGGGCGGCCCCTCCACGGCGCGGTGATCACCGCCGTTCCGGCAGGTCATCCCCGGTTCTTCGACACGCTGAGCGCCGAGGACGGGACGTTCGCCTTCGATCCGCTCCCGTCCGGAAGGTACTCCGTAGTTGCGGTGATGGGCGCGCTGCTTCCCGATCATGCGCTCGTCCAGCAGGGAGACCGCAGCCTCGTCAAGCTCACCCTCCACGCGCCGAAGCGCCTGCGCGGCCGAGTGATGGCTGGCGATGCCCCCGCAGCCGGCGTGCAGGTGTCGCTCGAGGGAGCGTACCAAAAGGAGAAAGTGGTCACCGGCGAGAATGGCTGCTTCGAGCTCGGACGCCTCCAGCCCGGTCTGTACAAGGTGAGCGCGAGGCAGGGAACGCTTCAGGCTGAGCGCCAGGTCACCGTGCCGAAGCTGGCCGATCCACCGGAGTTGATGCTGAACTTCGAGCGTGGAGGAACCTTGACCGGTTCGCTCCGGAGCGAAGCGGGCACGCCCATTGCCGACGGCGCCGTGCACATTGGATCTTGGGACGGCTGGGGGGAAACGAAGGTTGCGGTCGCAGCGGATGGGACGTTCCGGGCAGAGGCACTGGCGCCTGGCCGTTTCAGAGTGCGCGCTTCGGCAAAGGGATTCCAGACGACCGGACAACAACCGGCCATCGTTTACCCGGGCGGTGTGACACAGATGCAGTTGGTGATGGAGCCCGCCGCGCGGGTGGAGGGTATGGTCTTGGGCCCAGATGGCGCTCCGCTCGTCGGGGCTCGTGTCGCCACGCAAGGGGGACGTGAGCAGCCAGCGGCAGCCACCACCGACGAGCTCGGGCGCTTTGTGCTGGATGGGCTCGCTCCGGGCCCAGTCGTGCTGGTGGCCACGCAAGAAGCGCAGGCGGCGGCAGTGGAGAAAGCGACGGCGCCCGCTTCGGGACTCGTGTTGCAGCTTGGAACCGGAATGACCGTGGAAGGCCGGGTAGCGACCAGCTCTGGAGCGCCGGTCGAAGGGGCTTTGGTGCTGGCCTTCAGCGGTCGGCTCACCCAACGCCAGATCCTGCTTGGCGGTGAGACGCTGGTGCAGCGCAAAGGACAAACGGATCCGACGGGCGTCTTCCACTTGAGGGGCCTCCCGTCAGGCCCGGTCACGTTGGCGGCGGCGCCCTCCGAGCATCTCTGGCGCGAGCTTCGTGGCCCGCTGAGCTCACAGGTGGTTGAAGTTCCGACCCAAGGGCCGGTGATGCTCGAACTGACCCCGGGAGGGACGATCTCCGGCACGGTGACCGACGCCTCCGGCCTACCGCTCGCGGGCGTGTTCGTCTTCGCCAGGGTGCCGGAAGGTGACATCGAGCTCGACGCGGCAGCGGCGTTTCGCCGCGCCAGCGCGACGACCAATGGACTGGGTGCGTTCGAGCTCACCGACCTGCCGCCGGGCGAGTATGGGGTGGCTGCCGTGGCGGACGGCTACAGGGAGGTAGTGGCGCAGGCGAGGGCCGGTGATCGTGGCGTGACGCTGACGCTCAAGCGTGCACCGATGATCCGGGGCCGCGTGCTGACCGCCTCCGGCGAGCCGTTGGTGGCATTCCAGGTCAACTGGTCGCGGGTCGAGGACCCCGGCGGCAAGTTCGCCATCCCCCGCCTGGAGAGCTCGGAGAACACCGTCTCGATCAACGCCGGGTCTGACCTGGCACCGATCTGGCGGCGCGTTCCCGCCGGGACGACCGACGTCTCGCTCGGTGACCTCGTCCTCGGGAACGGCCGGACCGTGACGGGCCGGGTCGTCGACGCCCAGACCGGAGAAGGGATCGCTGGCGCCACGGTGTACGCAGCCGACGAGCACGACCCGATGGGCCGCTACGGAATGACGGGCGAAAACATGACGCTGACCGAGCGGGGCGGCTCCTTCGCGCTTCCCCACGTGGACGACGGGGCCCCGACGCTTTTCGCGTGGCACGACGAATATGGACGTACGTCGATCCCGCTCGGCGGCGCCACGAACCCTGAGGTGCGCCTGTGGCACGAGACCCGGATCGTCGTTGAGGTCCAAAAGCAGTCGAAGGAGCGCGTGTCCGTCACCGCGTATGCCGAGTCGGGGCTGTCCCTGCCGGGCATCCAGGACTCGCGCGGCCGCTACGTCGTGTCCGGGCTCGGCGCCGGCCGCTATACGGTGCGCGTCGCCGGAGAAGGACAGGCGGTATTCTTGCCGGTGTCGGTGGTGGTACCGGAGCATGGCGAGGCGCATGTGGTGCTAGTGGAGCGCACCGCTGGAGCCACGCTGCGGGTCAGTGTTCAGAAGGATGACACGGGGCGGTCGCTGGCGATGGTGCTCGTGGCGGGGGCGGTGAAGTCTCCCTCTACGATGACAGAGCTAAACCGCCTCCTCCAGGCGGGCCTTCGCCCGGCGCGGGTCGGGGACCTCCGCGAGTTCAAGCTGGTTCCGGCCGGAGCATTCACCGTCGTCGCCGCAGCCTTCGATGAGGACATCTCCAAGATCCAGGTGGTCACCGTGCCGGTGACGGTGACGGGCGAGCGGGACCAGGCCGTGGACCTCGTGATTCCCGACACCGCACCGGTCATCGACCAGGAGGGTGGCCCATGAGAACCGTCGCTCCGCGGGTGCTCGCTTCAGTGCTGGTCGGACTCCTCTCCGCGTCGTGTGGGACGATGCCAGACGTCCTTCGACCGGACGCCAATGAGGAGCTCTTCTTCCTCCCGCGCGCTCCCAGAGGGGTGGCTTCACCTGTCGTGGAAGGAGCAGAGCTACGGAGAGCGATCGAGGAGCTTCTTCCGTACGTGAACGTGGAGGCAACCCAGGCCAAGCTGACACGGCTGTTGGCGGATCCCCGATTCCACGGCCACCGCCCTGAAGAGCTCCAAGTGGTCCTTGCGAGCTGGGGCTCCGGCCCCTCGAACTTGGAAGCAGTCACCCGCGGGTACCGGGACTGGTGCAGCCATTCCAAACAGTCCGAGTGCATCGCTCGAACGCTGACCAACTCGGACGTCTACGAGATTGCGTTCGACTTCGCGCTCGGCTCTCAGTGGGACGGTTTCGTCAAGGAGGTGAAGAGTACGATCGACCCAGGGACCATTCGGACCGTCCTCCTCACCGGGATGGTCATCTTCATGGCCAGTATCGCGTTCCCGGAGCTGGCGTCGAAGATACCGGCGGCGGTAGCAACCGCCATCCTTACCGCGTGGATCGGCGCCCAAGCCATCTGCGATCTCATCTTCGGATGGATCCGGATGGTTGGAGAGCTCGATGCCGCTGCGTCGTTCGACCAGGTCCGGGCCGCAGGCGTGCGCTACGGGGAGAAGATCGGCGTTCAGACCGCGCGCATCCTCATCCTACTGGCGACTGCCGCTATCGCCGAGGGAGGGCTGATCGCCCGGCTGATGAAGCTCCCGCGCGCGTCCGAAGCCTCGGCTGCGCTGGCGACCGAGACGGGCGGCGTCGGGCTGGAGATGACCGGCCAGGTCAAGGGCGTGCGCGTGACCGCGGGCGGAGTGGCGATAACGGTCGACAGCCCGGCGATGGGCGCTGTGACCTTCGCCATGGCAGGCCACGGTCCAGGTTCCGGCTCCAGCGCGCCGACGCCACCAAAGCTGCGCGGTTTCACGGAGGATAACTTCCGCGAGAATCTCGGTCGGCTGACCGGCCACGTCCCGGAGGGCACGGACGCGCACCACGTGCTTCCGCAGGAGTTCCGCTCACAGTGCAGGCGAGCGGGGATCAATATTGACGATCCGCGCTACGGTGCATGGTGGGAGAGGACAGCCCACCAGCAGGCAAGTTCCGCCTACAACAATGAGTGGCGGAAGTTCTTCAGAAACAACCCTTCGCCTTCGGCCGAGCAGATCCTTCAATTCGGCCGGGAGATGGCGGCAGAGTATGGTCTCCACGTCGACTTCTGAGGCCTTCCCCGGCTTCTCGAGCACCTACGAGCTCGGCGAGGGGAGCTTCAAGACCTTCCGAGGCGATTATTCGATGTCTCGTGACGATGCATGGAGGGTGCTTCGCGCGGAAAAGGTGCCATCCGAACCGGTGGAGGTTCGATATTCGATGGGGCGCAGCAAGCCTTCGGACTTGATCTTCACCACGCTCGCCACGCCAGTCATCATTTCCGATCGAGTCGTAGGTATCCTCAAAGGCGAGGGGTTCACCGGATGGCAGACCTACCTGATCCGCCTGTTCGGCAAGGACGGCGTCCGAATCCGCGGCTATCACGGTCTGGCAGTGCACGGCCGGTGCGGTCCTCTGGACGACAGCCGGTCCGTGAAGCGCGACAAGATCCTCCCAAGTGGCATCTTCCCTAGATGGTACGGCCTCTTCTTCGACCCGGCGACCTGGGATGGCTCAGACCTGTTCATGACCTCGGGCCCCCAGGCATGGGTCTTCGTAGTGGAAGCAGTGAAGCGGGCCTTCGAGAAGGCGAAGGTGACGAACGTGGAATTCACGGCGCTCGACCAGCTAGAACGAGCGAGGTTGAAGTAGCGCCTTGTTCGATCTCACCACAGATCAACGCAAGTTGACGGCGTTCCTTTGGGCTCACTTTCTCGAGCACGGATCCTGGCCCTCGAAACAGAGCGTCGTCATCTGGGCTGACGACCATGGAATGGATATCAAGATATCTTCCTGGGCCGGACATCTCGTCTACATTCGAGAGGAAGGAAACTCTGTCCCAGTCGTTCGGCCGCGTTTCGACGCCATCGTCGGGCTCGAGGGGGAGATCCGACCGTTGCTGGAACCCCTGGCCGCCGTGGCGCGGCTGACGGCCCAAAGCTTCATACAGAAGCCCTACTTCAACGACGCTGGCGAGCGACCACAGATCGATGCGCCGGAGTTGACCGCGCTTTGGCCCAACCAGGAGGAAGGCCAGAAGGTACTCGAACTTCTGGGCAACGAGCACCTGCCTTTCATCGGCAACGCCGAGCGAGTAGGGTCGAGAGAGTACTTCCAGCCCACCCTCGAAAACCTGCGCTACGAGAAGGTCTCGTCGCTCGACGAGTTGCTCGAGGTGCGGTCCGAGCGAGGCGGGAACCGGGTCGAGCAGTACCCCACGGGACGACACCTGGCATTTCTAGAGCTGGTGTTTCAGCGCCTGGTGCAACGGCAGGACTGGCCAACCTGCGTGACGTTCGCCGTCGAGAACCGCGGGATCGGTTTCGTCCCTCAACTCATGCAAGACCTCTCGCCCAACTTTGTCCGAGGTGACTTTGGCCGCCTGCAACGCGACCAGATTTGCCTGAAGCCCCGGAGTTTGCTCTTCGTCGACCGATCGGGCCACTACCAACAAGTCGTACTTAGAGTTGCTTCGCTCTTTCGAGAGCGATATCGGACCACGCCCACCGAGGCGATCACCGTGCCTGAGCTTGCCGCCACCCTGAGCCTGACTGCGGCGGATGTGGTAGTCGCATTCCGCCTGCTCGAGCATGAGCCGTGGCATTCATCCGATTTGTCGAGGACACCTGAAACGTGGACACTTCGACCTTCCGAGGAGGCCCTCGCCAACCGCGCGGAGCGGACCGCCTCGTTCGAGGCGTATTTCGCGTACTGGCACGGAGGAGGCCGAGACCAGGAACGAGCGAGCCGAGAGCGAGTGGTTGGAACCCTTCTCTCCTCGGAGCCTACGGAGGAGCGCGAGGACCTATCCATTACCAGTCTCATCGGGGGACTGGAGAAGATCCGTGGCTCGCTCAAGGACGAAAAGCTCGCCCGGCTCGTCGCGCGCGACTCGGACGAGCTCCGGGGAGTGGTGACGGCTCACGCCTGGAAGTCGGTCTTACTCCTCGCGGGTAGCATGACCGAGTTGGTCCTCTTGGACTTCCTGAACCGCAACGCGGGACTGGCGCAGAGCCACCTGTCTGGCAAGAAGACATGGCCCAGGGATGTTGGGCTACAGGAGCTCATCAACATCGCCAAAGCTGAGGGGCTCCTTCAACCCTTGGTCGTCGAGAGCGCCAGGCATCTGAAGGAATACCGGGACCTGATCCATCCATTCAAAGCCGCCTATGCAACGCTCAGAGCTGACCGCGCCACGGCCAAGACGATTCTCCACCTGCTGGAGCTCGTCCTGGAAGACCTGCGTTCCGCCATCGATACCGGCGCTGTGACGCGCTACGAGGTGAAGTGATGCGCGCGCTCGCCGCAGCCCTCTTGGCCGCCCTCCCCCTCTCCACCCTCGCCGCCGGCCCCGAGGTCGACGCTGACGCCGGCCTCGACGCCTTCGTCCATTCCGACCTGGGCGGCGGAAAGGGCGCCTTCGACCGCCACCTTCTCTGGGCGCTGATCGGCGTCGCCCCGGACCTCCTCGGCGACTCCGAACAGGCCTTCTTCGCCCGCTACGGCTTCATCCCCGACCCCGACTCCGAGGACCACCTCCCCTACGGCGTCACCGCCCACCGCGACTGGCTGGGCATTCCCAAGCTGCAGGTCACCTGCGCCCTCTGCCACGTCGGCCGCGTCGCGGACCAAACCCTGCTCGGCGCCGGCAACCGCGAGCTCGACCTCGACCGCCTCTTCCGCGACGTCCGCGCCGCCGCCCGCGAGCCCCGCTTCACCGCCGGCGCCGCGGTGGACGCCGCCCACGAGGAGGCCCGCCGCCGCCACGAGATCTGGCACCTCACCGACACCTTCGCCCTCACCGCCGAGGTGGCCGCCCTCAAGTCCACGGCCTCCGCCACCTCCGACGACCCCGCCGGCCCCGGCCTCCTCCACGCCGCCCGCATCGCCTGCGCTCGCGCCGGGAGCGAAGGCGCCGCCGCCCCGGTGAAGCTCCCTCCGGTCTGGTCCTTCGGTGAGCGCCGCACCCTCGGCGCGGGCGGCGAGATGGAGGGCGACCTCCCCGACCTCCTCTGGGGCGTGGCCACCCTCGTCCACGGCAACCCCGACGGCCGCGCCCGCGCCGCCGCCTCCGTCTCCGCCATCGCGGCCTGGATGAAGGACGCCGCCCCGCCCGCCTTCCCCGGCGCCGTGGACCCCAAGCTGGCCAAGCGCGGCGAGGCCGCCTTCGCCTCCCACTGCGCCTCCTGCCACGGCACCAACGCCCGCGGCGACTACCAGGAGCGCTTCTTCCCGCCCTCCGAGACCGGGACCGACGGCGCCCGCGCCGCCGCCGTCTCCGCCTCCTGCGCCCGCGCGCTCACCTCCTCCCTCCGGGGCGCTACCGCCTCCGCGCGCGGCGCCTACCTCGCTCCCAACCTGGACGGCGCCTGGGCGCGCGCGCCGCTTCTCCACAACGGCTCCGTCCCCAACCTCGCCCTCCTCCTGGATCCCCCCGCCTCCCGCCCCGCCGTCTTCTTCACCGGCGTGGGCGTTCCCTACGACCCGTCCGCCCTGGGCGACCGCTGCACCCGCGCCGACGAGGGGGGCCGCTTCACCTGCGCGCCCGCGCGCCCCAATCTCTTCCGCTACGACACCAAGGCGCCGGGGCGAGGCAACGGCGGCCATCCCTACGGGACGGACCTGCCGCCGGAAGAGAAACGTGCCTTGCTCGAATTCCTGAAGACGCTCTGACCACGCCCCGGTTCGGGCATATGCTGGGCGGCCCCATGCCGCAAAGCCCCGATCGCGAGGATCCAGAAATCCACGGCGGGACCCGGGAGATCTCGGTGAAGATCACCCCCTTCACCACCACTCCCACACCCTTCTCCCTCCGCCTGGTGCAGGGCCCCGGCTCCCCGCGCAACTTCACCCTCGCCCGCGAGGAGGTGGTGCTGGGCCGCTCCAGCGAGGCCGACATCCAGGTCGACTCCACCGACCTCTCCCGCAAGCACATCGCCCTCCGCCGCGAGCACGGCCAATACACCGTGCACGACCTCGACAGCCGGAACGGCATCTACCTCAACGGCGTGAAGATCCACTCCGCGGTGCTGCACGAGGGAGACAATTTGCAGCTCGGCTCGGTGGTGCTCGTCTACCACGAAGGGCGCGAATGAGCTGGTTCGTGAAGTTCTGGGGGACGCGCGGGTCCATCCCGGCGCCGGGGCCGCAGTCCAGGAAGTACGGCGGCAACACGTCCTGCGTGGAGATCCACGCCGACCAGGCGCTGTTGATCTGCGACGGCGGCACCGGCCTGCGCGAGCTGGGGCTGGACCTGCTCAAGCGCAAGAAGGGCGAGCCCATCCGCGGCCACTTCCTCTTCAGCCACACCCACTGGGACCACATCCAGGGCTTCCCCTTCTTCACCCCCGCCTACGACCCGCGCAACGAGTTCCTCGTCTACGGCACCTCGCGCGGGGACGGCCGCACCTTCGACCTCCTCTCCGGCCAGATGCGGTCGGAGTACTTCCCGGTGGAGTTCTCCGAGCTGCGCAGCCGCATCGCCCCCGCCGACCTGGGCGACGGCCACGCGCACGTGGAGGGCTTCTCCGTCCGCTGCATCGAGGTGAAGCACCCCGGCCGCTCCTTCGCCTTCTCCTTCGAGAAGGAGGGGAAGAAGGTGGTCTACGCCACCGACAACGAGCTGGACCTGGTGCTGGCCGACACGGACCAGCCCACCCGCGACCCGCACACGCTCCGCGCCTTTCCGGAGCCGCTGGTGGAGTTCGCCCGCGGGGCGGACCTGCTCATCGGCGACGGCCAGTACACCGACGAGGAGTACCCCACCCACGTGGGCTGGGGGCACTCGCGGGCCACCACGCTGGTGGACCTGGCGGTGGCCGCCGACTGCCGGCAGCTGGCGGTCTTCCACCACGACCCGATGCAATCCGACAAGGACGTGGACCGGAAGATCGAGCTCTGCCGGGAGCGCGCGGCGCGCCACAAGAGCAAGGCGATCGTATTCGGCGCGCGCGAGGGCCTCGAGCTGCGCATCGGATGACCGCGCCGGGGACGACCTGGTCGCCGCTGCGCTCGCGCGACTTCCTGCTCTACCAGGCGGCGCGCCTGCTGCTCACGCTGGGCGTGCAGATGCAGTCCACCGCGATGGCCTGGTACGTCTACGACCTCACCCATCGCCCGCTCGACCTGGGGTTCGTGGGGCTGGCGCAGTTCCTCCCCGCCGCCTCGCTGGCGCTGGTCACCGGCCACGTCGCCGACCGCTTCGAGCGCCACCGCATCCTCGTCCTCTGCTTCGCCGCCCTGGGCGCGTGCGCCGGGATCTTCTTCGCCCTCGCCCGCGGCGGGAACCACTCGGTGGGGGCGGTGTACGCGGTGCTGGCGCTGGTGGGCGCCGCGCGCGCCTTCTCCGGCCCGGCCGCGCAGTCCTTCCTCCCCCACCTGGTGCCGGAGGGCCACCTGGCGCGCGGCGTGGCGTGGAACGCGTCCGTGTTCCAGGTGGCGCAGATCGCGGGCCCGTCGCTGGGCGGCGCGCTCTACGGCCTGTCGGAGAGCGCCGCCCCGGTGTTCGGGATCGCCGCCGGCTCCATCCTGCTGGCGACGGGCTGCCTGGCGGCCATCCGCGCGCGCTCGGGGCGGATGGAGACGCGCGCCGCTTCGGGCCAGCTGCTCCTGGAGGGCATCCGCTACGTGCGGCGGCAGAGGATGATCCTGGGGGCGATCTCCATGGACCTCTTCGCGGTGCTGCTGGGCGGCGCGGTGGCGCTGTTGCCCGTGTACGCGCGCGACATCCTCCGCGCCGGCCCGTGGGGGCTGGGCCTGCTCCGCAGCGCGCCCGCGGTGGGCGCCGGGACGGTGGCGGTGGTGCTGGGGGCGCGGCCGCTGCAGCGGAAGGCCGGGCCGCTGATGCTGGGGTGCGTGGCGGTGTTCGGGGCGGGGACCATCGCCTTCGGGCTGTCGCGGGCGATCTGGCTGTCGGTGCTGGCCCTGGCCGTCATCGGCGCCGCGGACATGGTGAGCGTGGTGGTGCGGATCACCATGGTGCAGCTGGGGACGCCGCCTTCGATGCGCGGGCGGGTGAGCGCGGTGAACAGCGTGTTCATCGGCGCCTCCAACGAGCTGGGCGAGTTCGAGTCCGGCGTCACCGCCGCCTGGATGGGCGCGGTGCCGGCGGTGGTGGTGGGCGGCGTGGGCACGCTGGTGGTGGTGGCGCTGTGGACGCTGCTGTTCCCCGAGCTGCGGAAGATCGACCGCCTGGAGGACATCAGCCCACCCGCGGTTTCACCTCCAGGGTGAGTTTGGGGTATGCACCGGGTCCCTATGGGATCCGGATCTCCTGACATCTCGCGCCCCGCGCGCGTGCCCACCAATCCGAACGCCGGGACGACCACCGCGCCGGCGGCTCCGGCGACCGCGACTCCGGCGGCCCCGGCCGCGCCCAGGCCGGCCGTCGCCCAGGACACCTTCCGCCGCCTCTCGACGGACGTGGCCGCCGGGAAGATGCCGGAGAAGGACGCCGCGGTGCTGGCCGAGCAGGCCGCCCGTCCGGGCGTCATCGGCGAGGCGCAGGCCATCCGGGCCGCGCGCGTGGCGCAGGCGCTCCCGCCGGACCAGCGCGCCCAGTTCCAGCAGGCGGTGGACGGCGCCGCGACCGACACCCAGAAGGCGTTCATCTACAAGGCGCTGTCGGCGGGCCACCCGGTGTCGGAGGTGGTGGACTTCGCGGGGCAGATCCGCGGGCTGTCGGACCAGGCGCTGCTGAAGGACTACACGCTGTCCGGCCCGCTGGGGAAGGAGACCCCGGGGCTCGAGCAGCAGTTCTCGACCTCCTGCGTCCCCTCCGTGGCGGAGACGATCCGGGGCGACGCGGATCCGATCTACGCGAAGAACGTCCGCGCCCAGAACGACGACGTCCACCTCAACGCCCCGGACGTGAAGAACGACCCGCTCCGGAAGGCGGAGAAGCAGTTGCTGGAGGGGACTGGAGGCGGCAAGGCGGTCCCGTTCCGCCCGAACGGAACCACGGCCGCGGGCGCCCAGCCCACGCAGCCGAAGAAGGTCGACGACGTCCTCAACAGCGTCTCGCAATTCACCGGGGTGCACTACCACCAGGCGGAGCTGGGCAAGGACGACGCCGGCCGCGGCTCGGACGGCCAGGTGAAGCTGTTCGATCAGATGGCCAGCCAGCTGGAGCAGGGCATCCCGACCCCGATCCAGGTGCGCACCCCGGACAGGACGCGCGCGCACGAGGCGCTCGCCATCGCGGTGCAGGGGACCGGGGACGAGCAGAAGTTCCTGGTGCACGACCCGGACAGCGGCGACACGGCGTGGCTCACGCGCAAGCACCTGATGTACGGCGCGCCCGCCTTCCCGGACTGGGTCGGCTCCAAGTACGGGCTGTCGGGAGTGGCGGTCGCCCAGGAGCAGCTCCCGCCCCCGGCCGGAGCGACCGAGGTCGCCGCGCGGTGAGCTCCGGCTCCAACCCCATCGAGCAGACCTTGAAGATCGGCGCCGCCGCCACCACCGAGCAACTGCTGGCCCTGACGCCGGGGCGCTACCTGGCGGGCGGCTTCCGCGACGAGCGCGGGGAGGAGCGCGCGGAGCTGACCGCGCTGTGGGCGCTGGCCGCGGCGGAGCAGCTGCTCGCGAAGGGCGTCACGGCCAGGGACTTCGAGCCGGCCGCGGGCGTGGCGGCCAAGGCCCTCGCCGCGCCGCCACCGGGCCCGGGCGGGGCGTGGGACGACGCCGTCCGGGAAGCGCTGGACGAGTGCCAGGCACCCGCCAAGGCGAAGGCGTTCGTCTCGGAGCTGATGTTCGCGCTCAAGGCCCCGGCGGACCTCCAGCCGCTCGCCCATCACGTGGGCGCGGTGTTGCGGACGCTCGCGCTCAAGCAGGCGCTGGCGGGCGGTTCCGCGGCGAGCTGAGCCCTTTCCGCTACTGGTGCCGGCCCGCCGCCTGGCGGAGCTTGCCGGGGAGATCGTTGTACGCCTCGTCGTCCAGCCACATGGCCTCGATCTGCTGCTGGCCGATCCTGGTGCTGAACGCGTCGCTCCCGCCCTTCTGCTTGAAGCTGACGGAGTCGCCGCCGGTGTAGCTGGCGACGTAGGTCTTCCCATCGATCTTCACGTCCCGGTTGAAGGACAGGTGCGCCGGCACGTTGGTGTACGCGTTGGTGCCGCTGGCGCCCGGCTTGCCCATGTCGCCCAGGACGTTGCGGAGGAAGTTGCGCGTCACCTGGGTGCTCTGCTGGTCGAGGATGGGGTCGATCTTCGGGTCGTAGCCGAACTTCAGGGTGGAGTCGCCCTTGGTCGGGTCGTTCAGGTCCCAGGTCGGCACGCCGATCATGAACTGGCCCGGCTTGGGCTGGCTGCGGTCGCGGAAGTCGTCGGCGCCGCCGGCCGCGTCGTCGTTCATCTTCTTGCCGTAGTAGGCGTTCACGAAGATGTTGCCCACGTCGATGTTGCCGGAGGGCAGCGGCTTCGGCGTGGCGGTGTTGCCGCCGTCCTTCGGGTGGTTCCCGTTCTCCCCCTCCAGCGACACGCCCACCACCGGGATCTTGCTGTCGCCCGCCAGCTTCATCGGCAGGTTGTCGATCACGCCGCCGTCGGTGAGCATCAGCTGGCGGCCGGTCATCGGGTCCACCATCTGCACCGGGTCGAACACGCCCGGGATGGCGGCGGAGGCGCGCACCGCCAGCGCCACCGGCGTGTTGGGCGTGGTCTCCTGGCTGAACACGAACCGGCGGCTGTCCACCGTGGTCATCGGGTCGTGCGAGTCGGAGTCGTACATCTTGGTGGTGTTGATCTTCAGCGGGATCTTCAGGTCCGCGAAGGTCACCGGCCGGTCCTTGATGCCGGTCAGCTCGCGCAGCACCTGGTCCACGTGGTCGTAGAGGGCGTTGCCGTCCATCAGCCCGCCGTGGATGTCGCCCAGGTCCACGTCCATCAGCTTGGAGAGCTTGGGGTCCGTCACCAGGCGCTGCATGGTGGCCGGGTCCGCGCCCGCGGCGACGAAGGCCGCGGCGATCGCGCCGGCGGAGCTGCCCGCGGCGGAGGCCGGCACCACGCCGTTGTTCACCATCTCCTTCACCACCGGGCCGTAGCGCTTGCCCTTGCCGCCGCCGCCCTCGAACACGAAGTCCGCGGCGATGGGCTCGCCGTCGGTGCGCGGCATGCCGTTCTGCTTCCGGTTCTGGGCGACGAACGCCTTGTACTCGGCCGGGGTGTTGAAGGTGAGCACCTTCCCGTCATCGCCGATGGTCTGCACCGGCTTGCCGTCGCCGAACAGCGCGTCGATGGCGGACGGCGGCTGGGTGACCGGCGCCCTGGTCGGGAACTGGCCCGAGGTGACCTTCCCGTCCGGGAGCTGCTTGCCCTCGAACTGAGGGTCGATGAACAGGGTGCCCGGCTTCGGCGCGGTGGCGGTGGAGTAGCCGTACTTCGACAGCTTCTGGTCCACGCCCGCCAGCTGCTGCTGGAGCTTGGCGTAGTTGGGGTCGGTCCTCGGGGTGCGGTCCAGCTGCGACTGGATGGACCGGCCCTGCGCCGCGGTGTCGCGCAGGTCCTTGGTGCTGTCGATCAGCTTCTCGCGATCGTTCTTCCCGAAGATGTGCCACGGGTTCGGAAGGTTGATCGACTTCGGGATCGGCAGGTTCGGGAGGTGGAACGAGAACGCCGCGTTCTCGCCCGCGCCCAGCACGCTCGGCGCCGCGCGCGAGAGCATGCTCGGCTTGGGCTGCGCGTCGAACGTGTCCAGCCACGGGGCCACGGAGGCCAGTGGGGCGGGCGCGGGCGCGGGCTTGGGGGCCGGCGCCGCCTTCGCGGTCTTCGGGGTCGCCGGAGGAGTGGACTGGCTCTGGGGGGAGGTCCGCGCGGGAGCGGCGCGGGTGACGGTGGGGTCGGCCATGTAGGGTTATCGGCCCCAGCAGCTCGCCGTCATAGCAAGCTTCTTGGCACTTCCATCTCAACCCCTGAGAACGATGGAGTCTCCGGTCACCGGCCGCGCCTCGAAGCGCGCCGCCGGGCCATGGTTTGTAAAATCCCTGCGAGCAACACCGCGCCCATCCCGCCCGAGGTGGGGCCGCAGCTGCAGCCGGTCCCGATGGCCGGCGGCACGCCCAGCGGCACCGGCGTCGTGGCCTTGGCCAGCACCAGCGGGCCCGACCGCACCGCCGCGGTGACCGACGGGTTGTCCTGCGGCACCGCGTTCATCACGCCGGAGATGCTGACCTGGAAGCTGGCGCCGGTCTCGAGTACCGGGAGCAGGAAGCCCGCGTCCGAGTTCCCGGTCAGGCGCCCGCTGCCGACGAGCGTGGCGGTATCGAGGTTGAGCGCCTCGACGCCGATGTCGAGCACCAGCCCGGACACCGGCGACGCCGCGCGGCTGGAGATGAGCGCGGTCACCGCGAAGTTGCGCTGGGGCGCCACCGGCGGCGACGGGTTCGGGAAGGAGATGGTGATGGGGGAGCCGCCGTCGGCCGTCGAGTTGGCCACCACCAGGATGGTGGCGAACGCCTCCGCACCTCCCTCGTCCACCACGTGGACCTGGTCCTGGCCGGCGAACAGCCCCGCCGTGTAGACGCCCGCATCGTCGATGTTGGCGCCGCCGGAGATCCCGGAGACGGAGTACCGGTACGGCGAGGTGCCGCCGAGCGCCTTCATCGACACGCGCTCGGTCGGGTTCACCTCGGCGTAGGCGGGGTACACCTTCAGAGGGCTCCCCGCGTCCCAGCTGAACTGCACCGTCAACTTCGGGCGGATCCCCGGCACCGGTGCTTCGCTGTCGATGAGCTGGAGGTCGTCGTCGTTGACGTAGTTCTGGAGGGAGAGGCCGTGGTTGGTGGACGGGTCGTCCACCCACTTCTGGACCACGCCGATCAGCCCCGTCGGAGTGACGGCGCAGATGCTGTTCGCCGCGGTGCACGTCGGCGGGAAGGCGCCCACCTTGGCGGCGTGGTCGGTGTCGAGGCCCTGCGCGCCCGGGACGGCCCACGAGTTGGTGCCGTCGTAGGTCTGCCAGTTGGCCTGTTCGGTCCACGGCACCAGCGCCGGGTAGATGCTCACCGGCCCCGCGTCGGCCTTGGCCGGCAGCCGGTCCACCGTGAACAGGATGCCGGCGTTGGTGACCTTCACGCCGGGCGGGATGGCGCTCACGTCCCAGCGGATGAGCGACGAGGTGGAGCCGCCGTCGTGGCCAGAGCAGCCCAGCCCCCAGCCGTCGAAGTTGCCCTTCGGCTGGTAGGCGATCGTCGTGTCGTCGGTGACGGGAACTTGCGCAAATGACGAGACGCCGTAGTGCACGACAAGGTTCGGCGGCAGCGGCCTCGTCGTGTCGTCCGAGGAGGCCCAGGCCATCTTGTCCCACGAGTCGTAGTCCTGGACGATCACGCCGTTGTTCGGGGCGCCGCCGTTGAACCAGCGGCGGACGAGGTCCACGCCCGCGTCGGTGAGGGGGGCCAGCGCGTAGCCACCGTCGAGGTGGCCGAAGGTGGAGAACGGGACGGCGCTGCGATCCACGCCCACGCCCGCCGCGCCGGGGACATCCCAGGCCTGGTTGCTCGTGGCGTTCAGGAACGTCGCCTCCTTGCCGTCCCAGGGCCGCAGCACCTCGTAGACGGAGAAGCCGGTCCACGACTCGTCGGTGACGTAGAGCTCGAGCTCCGCGGCGGTGATGGTCACGCCAGCCGGGACCTGGCCGCCGTCCAACGCGAAACGCATCAGCGTGCTCTGCCGGGCGGGGAAGCCACCCGCCGCCACCTCCGTGTTCGAGTGGTAGTTGCCGTTCTCGTCCCCGTCATTCTCCTTCTGGACGGTGATGGTGACGTCGGTGGTCCCGGAGTAACCGGAGGCCGGGTACGCCCCGTTCTGGAAGTCGGCGCGGAGGGAGCCCGCCGTCTGCGCGCCGGCCGGGAACGCCAGCGCTGCAGCCAGCACGAAGAGGAGGCGCGGCGTGTTCGGGCTCATCGGACCTCCACCAGGTAGCCGGCCATGGCCGTCAACTGCCCCAGGTTCCCACCCAGGGCGGTGGCGGAGGGCGGCGGGGCGTACGTCACCTGCAACTCTCCGAGCACCCGGCCCGGCCCGGCCCGGTAGGTGACGCCGGCCGCCGCTCGCGCGAACGGGGCCAACCCGGCGTCGCTGAGAGAGAGGGTGGGCGCGCCCCCACCGCTCACGTGGTACGTGGCCCAGGTGTACTGCGCGCCGCCGGAGACCGCGCCGTAGACCGCGAGCGCCGGGTTGAGCCCGAAGGAAGCCCTCGCCCCCAGCGCGCCCGTCGCCCAGTGCAGGTCGGTGGAGATCCGGGCGTTCGGGCCGGCCTCGGGGTACCCCTGGTCCACCGGGACGAGCAGCGCCCCCCCCGCCTCCACCATCACCTCCAGCGGCCACCGCCCCACCGGGCGCACCGCGATCTCCGCCAGCCCGCCGCCGCCGTGCAGCTTGGCGAGGTTGCTCTGCGCGCCCGCCCGGATCCCCAGCGACACGCCGAAGTCGGCGGGGGCCGGGAGCACCAGCACGTCGCCGGCGGGGAGCTCCGGCCCGCCTCCGGCGCTCGCGAGCAGCTTGCCGGGGCCGGTGCGGTCGCCCTCGCCGGCGCCGAAGCGGAGCTGGTACGCGCCCTGCCCCAGCTCCTTCGTGAGCTCCACGCGGCCCACGGTGCACGAGACGGCGGGCGAGGCCCCGCGCAGGGGATTGCCGAAGGCGTCCCGCAGCACCAGCGTCCCGCCGAAGGGTGGGTCGCCCGCGCGCGCCATGGCCTGCGCCAGCTCCGCCTTCGCCGAGGCGGGCGGGCCGGCGCGCAGCTCGACCTGGGCTTTCCCCTGCGCGTCGCCGGCGGTGGCCGTCACCTCGGCCGCGTCGCGCCCGCCGAAGGCGTCCGGGAGGGAGAGCGAGGCTTGCGCGCCCGAGGTCTCGAGCGCGCCCAGGTCGGCGGTGAAACGGACGGCGGTGGTCGAGTCGGCGGCGTTGCCGCGCGCGTCCTCGGCGCGGGCGGAGACGGCGATCTTCTGGCGCGAGCCGGCGATGTAGCGGGAGGGCTGGACGGCGACCGCGATGTGCGCGGGTGGGCCGGCCCGCAGCGGCACCACGAGCGGCTCAGCGCCCGCGGCGGCGGCGGTGACGGTGGCGAGGCGGTTGGGAGGGAGCTGCTCCGGCGCCCGGAAGGTCGCGATGAAGAGTCCCGGCACCGCGCCAGGCGTGGCCACGGAAACGGGCACGGAGGGAGAAACGGGCGTGCCGACCGCACCGTGGTCGACCTTCAGAGCAGGAGGCGCGGAGGCCGGGGCCCCGCTGACGTCGACCGCGAAGACCTCCACGGCGAGCGGCTGCGCGTCCGCCCAGCTCGCAACGGCGCCGGTGGGAATTGCCAGGCGCGCCAGCGGGAACGGCGGCGGCGTCAGGTCCACCGTCTTCACCTTCTGGTTCCCCAGCCGGTCCACCGAACGCACGCGCGCGGAGTCGATGCCCGGCGGCACCACCACCTTGATCTCCACCTCCCCCTTGGCGCCCGCCACCACCGGCCCGAAGGTGCGCTCGCCAATGGTCACCTCCACCTTGGCGCGGGGCTTGGTGCTCTCCAGGGTGAGCGTCTCGGAGCCGTCCACCGGGAGCGCCACCCAGGTGGATTCGGTGGAGCTCTCGAGGCGGATCAGCGCGACCTGCGGGTAGCGCTCCTTCGGCGGCGTGAACGCGAGGCGGAAGTGGTTCGGGCCGGCCGCGCGCGGCGCGCCGAGCGAGCCGACGTTGGTCGTGGCGCGAACGGGCGCGTCCGCCGTCACGTCGAGGAGGACGGGTTCGCCGCTGGCCGCCAGCGCCCGGGCAGGCGTCAGCTTGACGGACAGCGCCCCCGTGCTCAGGAGCGCGGCCGCGAGCGCGGGGGCGGCGATCACGCCCCCAGCTTACTCCTGCGGGGCGAGCTCCACGGTGATGTACATCGTCTCGGTGGCGCGGAGGGCGAAGGGCTGGGCGTACTTCGCCTTCCCCAGCGTCACCTGGATCCGGTGCTGGCCCTCGTAAGCGGGGATCTCCTTCACCGGGGCCTTCCCCACCGTCCGGCCGTCCAGGATGACCGTCGCGCCGTCGGGCGCGCTCACCATCACGCTCCCCTTGCCGATGGTGAATTCCTGCTTCGTCTTGCCCACCACGTTGATGGACCTGGTCACCGAGATGCCCAGGTCGGCGTTCACCAGCTTGAGGGTGTGCTTGCCGTTCGGCGCGGGCGCGTCCAGCGGCGTCTTGCCGAGGTGCTCGCCGTCCATCGTCACGTCCACGGGGGGATCGACCTTGAGGACGATCTCGCCGGGCTCGTTGGAGATGGGGGCGTTGGGGACGAGCGAGGCCAGGCGCTCCTTGCCGGGACCAGGGCCGGTGGCCGGGACGGTCGTGGGGGGAGTGCCCTTCACCACCGCGGGCGTGGTGGTGGTCGCCGGCTGAGGGTTCGTCTGCGGCGGCGTCGCCTCGGTCGTGGTCGTGGGGGTCGTGGCCGGGGGAGTCGTGGTCGGGGGAGTCGTCGCGACCGCCACGGGCGTCGGGTCCTTCGGCGCGGGCGTCGGCTCCGAACGCCTCAGCAGCCCGAAGCTGACGCCGCTGATCCCGAAGGCGAGGGAGGCGGCGAGCACGGCGGGGATCCACCAACGAGATTTCTGCTGAGCAGGAGGCTCGGGCGCGCGCGGCGGCGCGGCGGCCGGTGCGGGCGCGGGTGCGGTCGCCCGGGCGGACGTGGCCACCGGGGCGGCGGCGACGGCCGCCGGCGCCGCGTGCGCGGGGGCGGGTGCGGCCGGAGTGGGCTGGGGGACATCCACGGTGACGGAGGCGGGCGCCTCCGCGGGCGGGTCCACCGGCATCCCCAGCACCTCGGGGGCCGCCGGGGCGGCGCCGGTGATCGCCTTCACCTGCTCCTGGACGCTCGCGAGCTGGGCGAGGCTGGGTTGTTCACCGGCCTCCGCGGCCACCAGTTCCTGCACGTCGGCGGGGGCAGGCGTCGGCGCGGGGGCGCTCTCGACCTGCTCCCACTGCTGCCGCGCGAACTCGGCGATGGCGGCGTCCACGGCGTGGCGGCGGGCGGCCCGGGTCTGCTCGCCCTCCGGGAAGTGGGAGCGGATGTAGCGGCCCAGCTCGTCAGTGGAGGGGAGGATCCCCATCGCGTGCTCCACCGCCTGGCGGAACGCGAGCGCGGAGGGGTACCGCTCCACGGCCTTCTTCGCGGTGGCGTGCTGGATGACCTCCACCAGGCTGACGGGGATGCTCCCGTAGTTGGCGTGCGGGAGCGGCTGGCTCACCACCGCCTGGTCGAAGTCCTTCTCGCCGGCGAACGGGACCTGCCCGGTGAGGCACTCGTAGAGGAGGATGCCCAGCAGGTAGACGTCGGTCTCCACCGTGGCCATGTGCCGGCCGGCGAGCACCTGCTCCGGCGCGGAGTGCTGGCGGCGGCCCGGGGTGCGCTTGCCGTAGAGCTCCTTGGGGGCCATGGCGAGCGCGCCGTAGCCGGTGACCTTCACCGCGCCGTTGAAGGTGAGCATCACCGTCTCGGGCCGGATGTCGCCGTGCACCCACGGCGCGCCGGTCTCGTCGACGGTGAGGTGGGCGAAGTGGATGCCGGAGGCGGCCTCGGCGGCGACCAGGGCCGCGTAGTCGGGCGGCAGGACCTTGGTGACCTCGAGGATCTTCTTGAGCGACTCGCCGTCGGCGAACTCGACGATGCGGGCCAGCCCCTCCTCCATCGCGGCCAGCCCGTAGACGCGGATGATGTTCGGGTGCTGGAGGTTGGCGGCGCGCTGGGTCTCGCGGAGCAGGCGCTCCTTGAGGACCTCGTCGGAGGCGGACTCTTCGGGAGCCCAGATCAGCACGACCGGTCTGGCCTTCTGGGCTTCGTTGATCTCCAGCCCGAGGAAGGCGCGCGAGCCCTCCCCGGCGAGGAGCGGCGCGATGGCCTGGTAGCGGACCTTCATGTCGAGACGAACCCTAGTCCAGTCGGGCGGAGCCGTGGGTGCCGGGGTTGAAGGACCGTCCTTTGCCGGTTACAGGGGCGGGCGTGCGCTCCCTCCGCGACCTGGTGGCCGGCCTGCCTCGGACCTTCTGGTTCCTGTGGGTGGGGCTGCTCGTCAATCGGATGGGTGGGTTCGTCTTCCCGTTCCTGATGCTCTACCTGACCGCCGGCCGAGGGCTCCCCGTGTCGCAGGCCGGGCGGATCGTCGCGCTCTACGGGGCGGGGTCCTTCGCGGCGGCGATGGTGGGCGGGCGGCTGGCGGACCTGATCGGGCGGCGGCGCACCATGCTCTTCGCGCTGTTCGGCGGCGGGACGGCGATGCTGGCGCTGGGGCTGTCGCAGCGCCCGGCGGCCATCGCGTTCTGGACCTTCATGGTCTCGCTGATCTCGGACCAGTACCGGCCGGCGGTGAACGCGACCGTGGCGGACCTGGTACCGCCCGCGGACCGGCCGCGCGCCTTCAACCTGTACTACTGGGCCGTCAACCTCGGCTTCTCCATCGCCTCGGTGCTGGCCGGGGTGATGGCGGACGTGAGCTACTTCTGGCTGTTCGCGGGGGACGCGGCCACCACCTTCGCCTGCGGACTGCTGATGTGGCGGAAGGTGCCGGAGACGCAGCCGCACCGGGCCTCGGGGTCGGGGGAGCGCGCGCCACCCGCGCAGCCCGGGGACCTCCTCGCGCCGTTCCGCGACGGCGTGTACGCGGCCTTCGTGCTCACCAGCTTCGTCACCTACCTGCTGTTCTTCCAGTCGAACCTGGGAATGCCGGTGGACATGCAGGCGCACGGGTTGTCCGCGAAGACCTTCGGGGCGGTGATCGCGGTGAACGGCGTGATGATCGTGCTGTTGCAGCCGTTCGCCTCGCGCATCACGGGGGGCCGGCCGCGCTCGCTGGTGATGGCGGTGGCGGCGGTGCTGATCGGCGCGGGGTTCGGGGTGTTCGGGGTCCTGCACTCGCTGTGGGGCTACGTGGCGGGGGTGGTGATCTTCACGGTCGGGGAGATCCTCCAGGCGGGCCTCGCCCACACCATCGTGAGCGACCTGGCGCCGGCGCGGCTGCGCGGGACGTACCAGGGCGTCTTCCACATGGCGTGGGGATTGGCGTCCCTCGTCGGACCCGGAGGCGCGGGGCAGATCCTCGATGCCTGGGGCGCGAACACCCTCTGGGCCCTGTGCTTCCTCGTCGGCCTGTGCAGCGCCGGCGGCCACCTCCTCATCGCGGGTTCGCGCCGCCGCCGCCTGGTGGAGCTGCGGGCGGCGGCGCTGCCGGTGAGCGCGCTGGAGGACTGACGTGTGGCCTGGAGCGAGCGCCACGCGCACCGTCTGCGGCCGTCGACGCCCGGAACCGTAGGGAGCTCCTTGGTGCGGGCATTGAGGATGTAGCCGCCCGCGCGGACGGGCACCTCGAATCGCTCGCGGGCGCGCTCCACCGGGTCCGCGACTGAGACGACGTTCCGAGCGCTGGCCGTGGCCGCGACCATCCCCGTTGCCGCAAGGCGCAGCGCGCGCCAGCAGCGACGCCACCGCGGCGGCGCGGCGGAGCATCACCTCGGACACCACGCTCAGCGCCTGCCGTCGGGCTACCATGCAGGCTGATGCAGCCTCAGGTCACCTTCCGCTCGGATCGCTTCAACACATCCCAACCGCGCGAGTACTTTATCAACCCGGACTGCTTCGGAGACGACGTCGCCGCCTGGCTCATTGGGGAACTGCGGTCGCGGGGGATCGACGTCGATGCAGAGGCCGGCCAAGAGGACTTCGGCTGGTACGTGCGCTACCGCGTCAACGGCATCCCGCACTGCTTCGTCCTCGCACTCATCCCACCAGACGGTGTGGGAAGGGCGTGTTGGGCAGGCTGGTTTGAGCGGGACGCAGGCCCCTTGGCGACACTGTTGGGCGGACGCAAGCGCGGCATTACCACCGATGCCGTTCGCATTGTGCGAGACACCCTCGAGTCCTCGCCCATCATCCGCGACGTAGAATGGATGGCGGGCTACGCCTGAAGCCCCAGCGGTGTACCGCCTGTGCGACCGCGGAGAGTTGCCGCACGTCCGGGTCTGAGTGGGCCGCCCGGTCCTCAGAAGAGGGTGCCGGCGATCCCCACCATGCCTCCGCCGGGCACCAGCGCCACCGTGGGGGCGACCTTCACGGGTTTGGACCGGAAGCTCTCCTCGTACAACCAGATGGATCCCGCGACCGCACCTGCGATGAGGCCGCCGGGCATCAACGCGGCGCCCGACGCCGCCAGGAAGGGCAAGATGGGCGCGAGGGTCGCGGCGAGCGCGAAGCTCACGACCGTGCCCAAAAACAGCCCCAGGAACCCTCCGAGGGCGGCGCCCCCGATGGCCGGGACCAGGTGGAACGGTCTCTTCAGGAGCAAGCCGGCCGTCGCGACCCCCAGCCCGGTCCCGGCGGAGAGACCCACGAACCCTCCGGCGAGTAGCCCGAGCGCGCCGCCGTACGGGAAGAAGGTCTGGCATCCTGCCTGGTCGCAAGACCTCTCCGCCGGCGCCCAGTGGTCGCCGATCTGGTAGCCGGCGTAGGCGCCGGGGATCGTCAACAGGAGCGCTCCCGCGAGCCCCATCTCCACCTGGAGAGGGACGTGAGACTCCTCGGCGGACGGTGTGCCGGGGGTCACGGTGTCCGCCCAGACCGGGTCCCTCAGCTTCAGGCGTACGTCGCCGTCCGCGGCTTGGGCCAGAGATGAAACGAGCGAGATGGATAACAAGATGCTCCAGGATGCAGCCTTCATGAGAATTCCCCCCCCAGGTGACGATTGACTCCCCGGATTCCAGAGCATCCAGGGTGCCAACGCCGGCCGGCGCTCTCAGGTTCGCGCAATCACCTGAGGTCACGGGTTCCCGGGTCACATCCCTCCGCGACCGCGCGCCGCCGGAGACCTCCGCCCTCACATTTCCGTGAGGGGCCCTGACACGCCTGGCATTGCTGGCGCGAGGCTCCGTCTGGCCTGCGCTGTTTCCGCGGATGGCGACGTCCTCCCTGGCTACGTCAGAGGAGGTGCGGGGCGAGGTGTTGGGCGGGGAGGCGGTAGCTCGGCACTGAGGGGCGAATCAAGGAGTTGGCCCGATTGGCTTCTTCGGCTCTGCAGCGATGGGGCGGTAGCACTTGTCACCGTGCCGGAAGAGCCGCCCGCACGGGGGCTTCACGTCCGCCAGGGCAGCCCAGCAGTTGCCGTAGATGGCCACCTCACCCATCTCGGCATCGCACGGTGCCACCCTCTGCCCGGGCAGCGTGAACTTGGGTACTTGCGGCGGGCTTGCTGGGCGCGTTCTCCGGCGCCTCCGGGGAGGTTCGCGAGAGTTGGCCCGTTGTGGTGGTGCTTCGACAGAGTGTGCGGAGCACGGCGCCCCCTGGAACCTACCTGGACCCTCGGCGGACCGCGCCCGCATCCAGAGGGGCCGATCAAATGCCCATCAAATGCCGCTAACCAATTGGAATTGCTAGCCTAACAGTTCGCGGGTGCTTGAACTGCGGGCCTCTGACTAGGCCAGCCATCAAATGGCTAACCATTGAGACTTACTGTTTTTGGGGCCTGCCATGCCCTTCGCAGCAAGCCCCCATCAAACGGACTTCAGTTCCCCGTGGCGTTCCGCCCGGTTGGTCGGTCCGGAAGCGGCCCACCAAGGGGCGTACTTCATGAGCCGCTTGCTGGCCTCTTCATCAACCGGAGCGATCATTCCGGCGATCACCGCTTCTCTGATGAGGCGCGAGGCGGCTGCGCTGTTGTGCGGCTCAATCCCAAACCGCTGCCGGAGCGACGTGTTAGTCAGGTACTCTCGGTTCACATACTTGAGGCAAGCGTGCAGGTAGCACGCACGCACGCGATCATCCTTGCCCATTCTCGCAAGAGGTATGTGCGCGAAGAGAACTGCCCGCGTTGAGTCATCCGCCACTTCGAAGAGCGGAGCTGGGAGCTGAAAGAATTCAGTGTCGAAGACTACCTTATCCACTCCACTCCCGCGCTCTTCACACATCCCCATTCGACGCGCCAGCGATGCGAGCGCCTCATTGCGTGAACGGGGCGGGCTATCGAGAAATCTGTCGATGGCGATTAGTGGCTTGCCTGGATTCGTAACCTCCATCCGATTGGCAAAGATCTCCACCGTCGGTCCGGCACCGGTCACGAAAAAATCTTGATGAATGAGCGCATTCGCGACGAGCTCGCGGACGGCGCTTGGCGGATACATCGGAACGGTTTTGCGCAGAGCCTGCCCGACCACCTCATTCGAAGGCACCACGCTGTTGACGAACGTCATGAGCGCGCCAAACCCGCTTGCGTATCCCTTCGTGCCAACCCGTTCGCCCTTGGCCTTGAGCCGAGCGATCCCGTCGTACTCGATGACACGCACAGCCTTGCGGCGAAGCCCTTGGAAGTCATTCAATCGTTTCGCGAAGAGCATGGCGCCGACATTGGTGATGCTCCATCCGCCGCCGTCACTACGCTTGATCAGTTCGTCGCCCGCGAGCACCGAAAGCACCTGCTGCTTATCGCTCGGAAGAGGAAGCCGCAGTAGGTCACAATATGTGGGGTAGTCTAGCAGCCCAAGCACGTCATCATCGCTCGCACGGTCGGCTGCGATGCCGTGTTCGAATGGCGCGCTGTCAAAAAGTCTCCATAGAGCGCGCTCCTTCTCTGGGAAGTCCTTTAGCCTCTTCTTGTACGTCCCGATCCGCATGTACTCATGACCCTGGAACTGTACGGGTTGGTGGGTAGCGCGATCGATTTCAAGCAAAACAGCGCGGTGGCCATCAACTAACAACTCGTGGAATTGAAACTGGATCTTTGGAGTGAGCAGCCTAAGGAGCCAGTTCTCCAGCTCTTCGTTCCCTACCTTGGTGGCCGCAGGGCGGAACTGTGTCCCAAGCACATCATGTGACTCGTTGTCTACACCCCAAGCCATATAGGCCATGGGCTTGCCCGCGAGGGCGGCCGCATTGGCGAGCGCCGAAAGATACTCGCCGATTTCCTGCGGCTCCGCTTGATTGAGCTTAAACTCAATCCATTCGGTCTCACGCGGAAGCTTCAACAGTTCGCGGAGCACCCCTTGAAGATGGTCGGCTGAACGAGCTGAGGTCACGCTGCCCCCCCAGCTGTCGAATCTCACATGCTTGGGACCCCTGCTTCTCAGAAGCATTCCCCCCCTGGTCCCGTCACGACGTGACGTCGTGTTCCTGCCCTACGTGACGGCCTGCTGTCCAGCGTCGCCGGCGTGAGTCGGTCGCCCGCCGAAGC
>DASRBA010000176.1:0-15541 GCA_035637895.1 Myxococcaceae bacterium | reverse complement strand
GGCGGTTGAAGTGGAACGGGCTGAGCATCGCCCGCGCCGCCAGGGCCGGTCCGTCGAGGCCCTCGTCGAGGGCTTCCAGCACGGCGTCGACGACGTCCCGCAGGCGATCCGGGGGCACCGGCTTCATGCCCCGAACATGCCCGCTCCCGCGCGGGAGCGCATGACCGGAATTGCTGCGAACGCTCGCTAGCGACCGCCGATGAAGGTGACGCGGCCCGGGTAGCCGGAGGACCCGTCATTGCCGGAGAGGCCGCTGGAGCCGTCCGCGCCGCGGCTGCCGGCGGAGCAACCCTCCTCGTCGACGACGGTGTTGCCGTCGCTGTCGACGTGCGTCCGCTGCGACTTGCCGGACCCGCCCGAACCTCCCGAACCGCCGCGGCCCCCCGAGCCACCGTGCCCGCCGCGCCCGCCCTGGCTGGCGATCGCCTGGCCCAGCGGCTCCAAGAGGTCGTCGCAGGTGAGCGTGCCGCAGGTGAGCCGGATGCGGATGTCGCCGCCGTTCGCGCCCGGGCCGCCGTCCCCGCCCGGGCCACCGTCGCTGCCGGGTCCGCCGTCCTGGCACTCGCCGCCGCTCGAGCCGTCGGAGCCCGACGCGCCGTCATCGCCGTCGGAGCCGGACAGGCCGCGGCTGACCAGCTCGAAGCCGGAGAGGTCGCGCGCCTCCACCACCTCGTCGTACTCACCGCCTCCGGGCCGCACGCGGAACACCACGCGCTCCGCCCGCGGCCGCTCCACGGTCACGTCCAGGTCCGGCCCGGCGCCGTACGCCCCGCCGCCCTTGAACACCATGGGCTCCGCCGAGAAGGTCAGGCCCCACTGCAGCGTCACCGCGTCCCGCCCGCCGATCTGCACCGGCAGCGCGAACGACGCCTCCCGCGCCAGCGGCAGCACCGAGCCCAGGTCCAGCTCGTCCCTCAACCGGAAGGTGGCGCCCTTCGCGCGGTACGCCAGCGCGCTGGAGATGGCCAGGTCGCTCCCGTCGATGCACGGGTCCACGTCCAGATCGCCCTTCCGGCCGCACGCGCTCACCGCTCGCGACAACCCGCTGAGCTGGGCCCAGAGCAGCCCGCTGAGCCGGAGCTCCGGCACCACGGTGGCGGTGACCTCCGAGCCGCGGGTGGGCTCCACCGCCAGCAGCGTCGCCTTCTGCGGCCAGACGTGCTGCTGCACCACCACGGACCGGATCGGCGCCTTCGGATCCAGCGCCGCCTGCACCAGCGGGTGCTGATCCAGCGAGACGCGGTTGTGCCCGTCCCGCAGCACCGCCTCCTCCACGGCGGCCGCCTGCTGGTGCACCTCCGGGAACGGCGAGATGGCGATGTGGACGCGGACGATGCGGCGGCGCGCCTCCTCGCGCAGCGCGGGGTCCGGCAGCCGCTGCGCGAACCGGCCCAGCGTCATCTCGTTCCCGGCGGCGGCGAGCGCGTCCATCATCGCCACGTCCACCTTCCGGCCCTGCCACAGGCCGCGCCCCACGTCCGCGGTGCTCACCAGCTCCTCGCCGAAGCGGGAGGCGACGGGCCCCAGCTCGCGCTTGGCCAGCATGGCGCGCACGCCGTCCAGCATGGACATGCAGGGCGAGCTGGGCGGCCCGCAGATCACCTGCCCCGGGTCGCCCTCCAGGCCCGCGCGGCGGTCCAGGTAGAGACGGTGCACCGCGGTCAGCCGGTCCACCGTCGCGGGCTCCGTCTCCACGCGGTGGTCCGAGATCAGCGAGCGGTACACCGGCGCCAGCTCGTCCAGCGCGGCGGCGGCCTCCTTCGGCTCCGCGCGCCGGAGGATGCGGTCCTCGCAGGCGCGCCATGCCTCCGGGTCGATCGCCCCATCCAGCATGGCGCGCAGCAGCGCCTGGCGCGTGCGCCCGCCGAACGAGGACAGGTGTGGCCCCTGGTCGCGCGCGTCGCACACGGACGGGGAGGCGTCCTTCTGGCCCAGGTACGCCACCAGCGCCTCGGCGCTGCCGTCCTCGGCGACGCGCGCGGTGGTGAGCGGGTACGGGTAGCGCGGCAGGCAGCCGCTCGCGAGCGCGGCGGCGGCGAGGACCGCGAGGGTGGTGAGCGACAGCGGTGCGGTTTTCATCCCCTCTCCTTCAGCGGCGCGACGTGGGCGCCGAGGTGGATCCGGTACACCTTGAGCTCGCCGTTGGGCCGCATGGGCACCTCCAGCACGAAGCGGGCGCCCTCGTTGGCCAGCGCCTGGTCCCCGTACTCGGCGAGGGTGAACGGGCTGAGGCGAGCGGTCTGCGTCGCGCCGGCGGGCACCCAGCCCAGGTCGGTGTCCGGCCGGAGCGCGCGGGCGCGGCCGTCCGGCCCCATCACGGAGATCCGCGTCCAGTCCACCGCCAGCGGCGCCGCGGTGCGGTTGGTCACCGTGAGCGTGATCAGCCTGGCCCCGGTCGGGTCAGCGGCCGCCTCGGCCACCGCGTCCACGTCCCCGGCCTCCTCCGGCCGCTCCGGGTCGAAGCGGTACATGTAGCGTGTCGCGCAGCCGGAGAAGCACAACAGGCACGACGCCAGGATCCCCCACCATCCTCGTCTCATGCGCCATCAGACGGGCGATGCGGCGATTGAATTCAACGGCTGTATTTTCGTCGCGGAAATTCGGGCGAAAATCGAGGTTAAATTCAGAAACAATCTGTCAGGAACTTCAGGCGTCTGAGGCAGGGCCGGTGGGCGCTACTCCCCCCTGCGAATGCGCACGCGAGGGATCGGCGGCGACTGCAGATCGCCCGGCGCCGGCCTCATCGGCTCGCGACCCAGGCCGCCCGGTGAGCGCGCCGCCGGGCCCGGGCCGCGCCCGTTGCCGAGCCGCATCACGTCACCCGGCCCGTCCCCCTGGAGGACCGTCCGGGGCTCGCCGCGGATCGAGCCGCGGAAGTCCGGCGAGTAGCGCTTGGGCACCGCGGTGCCGAAGTCGAGCGGGACGGTGCCGCTCACGCCCTCGATGGTCTTGCCGCCATCCATCCCGACCATCGGGCGTCCGCGCGGCGTCACCACCTCCATCGCGCCTGGCCCGAGGTGCTCGAGGCCGGCCGGCGGCGGCGCGTGGCGGGTGATGAACGCATCCTCCGGGCCGAGCCGCCCGCCCATCATCGAGCGGATGTCGGTGAGCTGGTGGGGCGGCATCCGCATCATGTCGCCGTAGTTCGCGCCGGGCAGCTCCGGCGCCCAGTACTGGCCCGGGCCGTTCACGCGGTACGCCATCCGGCCGCGCGCCACCTCGTCTTGAAGCGACAGCGCCTCGGCCGTCCGCTCCTGCACCGCGAACCCCGAGTCCGTCGGCTTGTACTTCGGGATCTCGATGCGGTCGGGACGCTCGGCGCCGGCGAGTCGCGCGCGTCCGGCGGCCGCGTCCGATTCCAGCTTCTCGGCGGCGCGCCGGATCGACGCCGGGTCCATGTCGCCCGCGCCGGACATGGTGAAGGAGCGACCCCGCCCCGGCGCGACCTCCAGGCGGCCGTCGAGCGTCCCGCGCAGCCGCTGCGCCAGCTCTTCCTTGGCGGCGACCTGGTCCGCGAGCGCGCGGTACTCGGGCGATCCGGCGGTGAGCGGCGGGTGCGCGAGCGCCTCGCGCGCCTCCGGCGTCAGCTCGAGCGGAGTGGTCCGCCCCGCCTCGCCGGCGCGTCCGGCGGCGGTGCCGGCCTCTTCGGACGTCTGCAGCGCCTTGACCTCCTCGGAGCCGGCGGCGAGCTTCGATCCGGCGCCCGCGGCCTCCTCCGCCTTCACCGCCGCCTGCGTCGCCTCGCTGACCTGGCCCGCGTGCTCCAGGCCGTTGGCGACGCGCCCGGCCTCGCCCAGCTCCTCCACGCCGTGCGCGAGGCGCGCCGCCTGGCCGACGTGCTCGGCGGCCTCGGCCGCGCCCACCACCTCCTTCGCCTGCCCGCCGGGGATGAAGAAGCTGCCGATCTCGAACCCGGCGCGCCCGATGAGCTCCGCCGGGTCCTTGTCCCACGCCTCCGTCAGCTCCTTCTTGATCTGCTGCGCGGTCTCCGGCGCGTTCGCCACCGCGTTGCCCAGCGCCTTCGCCGTGTCGATCGGGTTCGTGGTCGCCAGCGAGTGGAGCCCCTCGACCGTGCCGGCGGCCTCCATGCCCACGCCGTAGGTGACGCGCTCGCCGACCATCGCGCTGTTCATCAGCGCGCCGTTCGACAGGATCGGCTTGGTCACCGCGTCCGCCGCGTCGAGCACCGCGTCCGGGACCTTCACCTGCACCTTGTCCAGGCCGGTGGCCTGCGCCGCCTTGATGGTCTTGTCCGCCGCGAAGTCGCCGATGGCGGCGCCCGCGTCGTTGAGCTGCTTGACGCCCGGGACGTTGTCCCGGAACCAGTCGCCGGTGCGCTGCGCCCACCCGGTGAACTGGTTCCACTTCTGGGAGATCTCGCCCGCCTGCCGCTGCAGGTGCGCGCGGTTCTCGGGGGAGATGTTCACCTCGAACCGGTCCCGCTGCCGCTCCTGCGCGACCGCCGGGGCCTGCGCCTGAGGCGCGGGAGCGGCCGACGGGCGGCGCGCGCTGGCCTCGAACTCGTCTCGGTGCTGCTCGCCGCGGCGGACCTCGTCCCGCTGCACGTCCGCCTGGCGCGCGTCCGCCTGCGGTGCCTCCGCCGGGCGCTCGCTCCCGCCGCTCTGCTCCGCGGCGGGCTCGAACTGATCCTGCTGGAGATCGCGCTGGACCTCGGTCGGCTCGGAGGAGGAAGTGCTCGACTCGGGTGCGCCCCCCGCCTCGTCGACGCCACCGACCTCACCCGAGTCGCCGCCGTCCGCAGGTCCTACGTCGCCGACATCGCCCGAGTCCGCCGGCTCATCGGCGGGCAAATCGGGAGGTTCAAAGGATGGTGATGCGCCACCGACGTCGTCGACACCCATGGGAGAGGCTCCAGTCTTCTCCGGCTCGGGACACGTGAGAGCAAGTCGCGCACCAGCGCACATCGCTCGCCGAACACCGCGGAATCAGGCGCGGTGCGACCTCAGCACGCCCTCGCTGTCCCGCCGCTTGCGCGCAATCGCTTGCGTACCTGGGCAACGCGCCGGCGCACCATGAGCCCCCCTCGCGACGCGCTCTCGAGGTGACGCCCGCAGCGGCTGCCCGGTCTCAGTGTCCGCCGAGCGCGACCGCCAGGACGGCCACCCCGACGCGCGGCGCGTTCACGCGGGCGCCGAGTGGTAGATGCGATCCTCCAACTCCACGCTCGCCGCGACCGACCCTGGCCCGAACGGAATGTTGACGCCCTGCTGGGAGGTGAGGAACGAGTTGACCTCCATCCCCTGGGAGGTGAACTTGTACTCGGTCCTGTCGCCGCCGACGTTGTTGAGGATCCCGGCGCCCGGCGCCGCCGCGCTCCCGGACACCTCGGCGATCGATCGGTGGCTGATGGCCCCGCCGTCGTCGATGGTCGTGAAGCTGAGCTTGTCGCCGGCCTTCAAGCCGACGCCGTGGAAGTCCTCCGCGCCGTTGACCTCGAACTCCGACTTCAGCTCGGTGCCGCTGACCCGCCCGTTCTGATACTTCACCTTCAACGCGGTCGTCCCCGCCTCGTCGGCGGTCACCCCGTTGCCGGCCGCCTTGGCGGTGGAGGAGTAGCGCACCTCCTGCGCGGAGAGCGCCGAGTTGAGCGCCGCCGCCTCGTTGGGCGACGCGACCTTGCCGCTCATCAAGATCTCCGCGGCGCGCGCGGCCTTCTCCGGCGTGTCCACCGTGTAGATGACGGTGCTGCCGGTCCTGGCGCCGATCTCCACGTCCGGGCCCTTGTCCTCGGCGGCCGGCGTGCCGCTCTGCCCGTTCTGCGCCGGCGGGCGATCGAGCAGTGGACCGTCGAGGCCGAGGCCGCCGCTCGGCGCGGGCTTCGTCTCCGGCTTGGTCGCGATACCGATACCAGGAGGCGTGAGGATGCTCGGGCCGCCGGGGATGGAGACGACTCCGCCCGGCCGCGGGCTCGTGGACTGGCCAGGCCCCTGCTCCGGCTTCGGGGCGGTGTCGATGATCGGACCGCGCGGTTGGTCGGTCCGCCCGGGCTCGGCCTGCGGCGCGGTGGTGGCGTGCGCTCCAGGGGCGGGCGGCTCCGGCGGCACGTTCAACCCGACGCTCGCCGCGGTCGCGCGATCGGCCGAGACGTCGTACTTGCCCTTGTCGTTCTTCCTCACCGCGACCGACGACTCGGCCTGGGCGTTGGCCTGACCGGCGTTGGCGCTGGCGGAGGTCTTGACCTTGATCTGGTCACCGGCATCCAGGCGCTTGACCTGCGCGACGCTGGTGTCGCTGGGCGGCTTGAGCTCGGGCTTCGACGGGGCGCCGCTGATGTCTACCGGGGCCGGCTTCGAGGGCTCCGATATCTGGTCCTTGTTCGCCGGGGCGGTCGAAGCGGAGGTGTTGCTCGCCGGTTTCGCCGGCTCCGAGGAGGAGGTCGCCGGCTTGGCGGCAGCATCCTTCGACGATGGCGATGACGATGGCTGCGGCTTGGATGAAGCGTCCTTTGACGACGGTGATGATGACGACTGCGGCTTGGACGAGGCGTCCTTTGACGACGGTGACGACGACGACTGCGGCTTGGACGAGGCGTCCTTCGACGACGACGACGAACTGGAAGACGGCGTCGACTTCGAGCTGGAGTCGCCTACGCGCATCAGAGACCTCCCGGGGGGTGCCGTGCCTCTGCACGAATCCGACCAGCGCGTCGCATCACCGACATCTGCGGTGTTTGGAGCATCAAGGCCCGAGAAACCGTCAGGTCGACCTGACACTGGAGCGCGGGCGCGCATCGGCTGTTGAGATTCCGGCACTCGGTCCCGCGGATCATCATTTGGAGCTTGGGGAGTGGGAGCTCGCCGGATCGGCAGGATCGGACGTTCGAGGATCCAGACGGGTACCGCGTGGTGTTGCACGGTCGGGGCGGCCGCGGGACACGACCTCGGCAGATGATCCGTGGGAAACCCATCGGCCCGCTCGCCTTGCTTGGGGCCTGACCGCGACGCAGCGGGGCACTCTCCGTCAGGGCTTCCAGCCCCACCCAGGCAGGTCTTCCGCATTGGCGGCCGGGGCGAGGAGATGGAGCTTGTCGAGCAGCAGGCTCATGAAGCTGTTCGAATTGGGCCCGCGATCGAATCGATAGTCGTGGGGACGCAGCTCCGCGATCAGCTCCTTGACCATCGCGCGCAGGTGCGCCTCGTCCAGCCCCGAGACGGTGAAGGTCGCCAGCGTGCGCGTGGGCAGCTCGCGCGCCACCGTGTCCTCGCCCCAGTAGGCGCCGACCGCCCTGGTGAAGTCCCGGTCGGGGTCCGCCGACGGGATGACCCATGCGGTGCAGGCCATCCGGGTCGTGCCGGTCACCGGCGAGGGGCCGCCCTGGACGATGAAGCCGCCGGCCTTTCCCTCGAAGCGCACCAGCAAGGCCGCGTGGGCCTCGCGCATGGGAGGCTCGCCGCGTTTCGAGCCGATGCTGCGCGACGCCAGGATGACGGTGGCCCGGGCGGGCGCGCTCGCGGGCGTGGGGGTGGATACCGGCGGCGGCGCCGCCGAGGCGGTGAGCCCGGTGAACAGCAGGCCGAAGGCGAGGCACCAGGAGGGAGAGCGCATGGTGGAAGGATGGTCCGGCAGCGGCCCCCGGCAAGCAAGGCGCGGCGGCGCGGGACGCCTTCCGCCGCATCCAGGCTCGCCTGGGTAACGTGGAGGCCGGGCGCGTGGCGGTCGTTGACGACCAGCACGGCGCGGTGAGCCTGCCGGACCCGGTGGGTGCGGTGGGGGTGGTAGAGGCGGAGGTCTTCCTCTCCAGCAGCTCCACATCGTGCCGGCTCAGGGGTGCAGGAAACATCCTGCACCTACCGCCTCCCTTTGTAGTGCTTCGACTACAACCAGCGCGCGGTGGAGTGGGCTTGCACTCCCGCAGCCAGCGCGGCACGCCAGTTGCTGCTGCCCGGTTGTCGCAAACCCAACTCCCACAAAGGAACGCCGATCCATGAATCCGATGCGAACGTTTCTTCGCACCGCCGCCGGGCTCTCTCTGCTTCTTGCCCCCGCGGCTGCGCATGCCGGGTGGCAGTCAGGGCCAGCCTCGCGTTTCAACGGCACCTACGACCTGACGTGTCAGCAGGCGACGTGGACCCTGCACTTCAGCCTCGCGGGAGGGACCGCCGCGGGCTCGGGGAGCTTCAACGCGGACGTCTCCGCGACGCTCCCCTGCGAGGCGCTCTCCGCCGACGATCCGGCCGTGGTCGCGCTCGCCAACGACGTCGAGGGCCGCTGCCTCGCCGCCGGTCTGCCCGCCGCCATCTGCACCGACCTGCGCGGCCGCACGGTCACCGCGGCGCTGGACACGACCGGCATGGTGCCGCGCCAGGCTCAGTTGACGGCGCAAAACACGTGGGACTGGTGGAACCAGCTCATCGGTATCTACCCGGCGCACGGCAATCACATGTTCGACAACAACGCAGCGATCGGTTGGGATTACCTGCTCGACAACAATGATGGGCCCCAGAATGGGCACTTCGCGATCGCGGCGATCAACGTGCTCGACGGCGCCTCGGTTGACCACGCCGGATGCCTCGACGTCGCGACCGGCTTCATCGATGGGCGCATCAATCGCACCGCCGGGTACGCGCTCGGCGCGACGTTCGGCGTGGATCGCAGCCTGACTTGCCTCGTGGTCGACGACACGGCATGGCTGTGGGGCACGATCGGCATCACGTTCCGCGGCGCGGTGGACGGCGCGCGGCTCTGACGGCGCCCGGTTCCTCTCTCGACCTGAAGTCCTCAGAACACTTCAGTCATCGAGCGGATCCACGCGGTGATCCCTCCTCCCGGTGGTCGATCCGGACTCGGCCAGGCCGGCGAAGCGAAGCACCCCTCACGTATTCCAGCCGTGCAGGCCCAGGAGCACAGATCGGCGGCGCGCGCTTCGTCCCAACCGTGCGACCCCAGCGAGCTCCCGCCCGTCCGGGTCGGCAACGCCATCCGGATCGAGCCGGGCGGGCTGAAGCGTCGCCGGCTTCCTGTGCGGATTGCTCGCGCTCGGGACGCTCTCGCTTCGCGCGCGCGGGCGCAGACTTCTCTCGGAGGTCGCTGGCGGCTCCCCGCTCAAACCGCACATCGGCGATGATGATGACATGGGAAATGCGACCAGACGGGCGTTGGTCCTGGCCGGCGGTAGCTTCGCGGCAAGCTCGTGGGAGATCGGGCTGCTTGCCGGCATGGCCTCGGCGGGCGTGGATCTGCGCGATTCGGACCTGTTCATCGGAACCTCTGCCGGAGCGCGAGTGGCCCTGCACCTGGCGAACGGGACCGATCTCAACGAGCTCTTCGAGCAGCAATTCAAACCGATTCCCAACCTGCCCTCGCCGCCTCCACCTGATTGGTCGAGCATTCGCCGCGAGTGCGCCGAGGCCAAGGCGGCAGGCGGGAGCCTGGACGCCATTCTCGGCCGCTTCGGGAAGATTGCCCTGACCCACGCATCTCTGGCGCCCGCGGATCTACAGGCCCGGCGAAATACGATGGCCGCGCAGCTTACCGTACAGACGTGGCCCGAGAAACCGGTATCGATCGTTGCAGTCAACGCGGAGACAGGCGCGCGGCGGGTGTTCGATCGCACGAGCGGAGTCAGCCTGGTCGACGCGATGATCGCCACGACCGCCTCCTTCGGCGCGCCTCCCGCGGTGATCGACGGGCACCATTACATTGACGGCGGATACCATTCGAGCAACAACGCCGATCTGGCGGCCGGTTTCGACGAGGTCATCGTCCTCTCGCTCCGCGCACCCCCTGGAGCGCTGGCGCTCGTTCCACTGGAAGAGAGCGTATCGGCGCTCAAAGCCTCCGGCGCACGGGTCACCGTCATTCAACCCGACAAGGCCTCCGAAGACGCCGTCACCTCCGGAAGCCCTGGGAGTCCGGCCGTCCGCACGCCGACGGCCAAGGCGGCGTTCGAGCAGGGGAAGCGCGTGGGAGGTGGGGGCGAGCCCGGTCGGGCTTAGGGCGCGTCGATCAGCTGCTCGCGGGCAGGTGCTGAGCGGCGGGGATCTCGTGGACGCAGGACTGCGCTGTGGGGGGGGATTCCTTCGGGGTGGAATTCATTTTCCACGGCAATGAGGTTCAAAAAGCCCGGCCATCCGGGCGTATTTGCTTCAACGCACTCGCCCTCGCTTCTTCCCGTGCGTGCGTTGCCGCTCCTGGTAGCATCAGCCGCCTCGGGGCCGGCCGGGAACACCGTGGTGTGAACCATGAACCTTCGCCTCCGGCTCCCGGCGCTCGTGTTGGTGCTGGGAGTCTCCTCCGCAGCGTCTGCAGGCAACCCCTCCAATCCCATCCTGTTCGTCACCCAGGTGCCGATGCCCGAGGAGGTGAACTCCCGGAACGTCACCGAGAGCTACCAGTCCTGTGTCTCGCCCTTCAGCAACCACCTGGGCGACACCGCCTTCGCAGGCCGTGGCGGTTCGCTCTACGTGCGCTTCAGCAACGGGCAGGTGGTGGACCTGCTGTCGGTGGCGAACTGGTCCGCCGTCCCCGGGGGCAAGCCGCCTGCCAACGCGGTGGCGGTGCGCAACCCCAGCGTCAACTGGGCCGCGGACAAAGCGGTGTTCAGCATGGTGGTGGGCGTCCCCAGCGGCCCCACCGATACCACCCGGTTCTTCTGGCAGTTGTATGAAATCACCCTGCCCACCCAGGCGCAGTTGGCCGGGGGGACCCTGCCGGCCGTCACCCGGGTGGCCAACCAACCCGCGTACAACAACGTCTTCCCCACCTATGGATTGAACGGGAAGCTCATCTTCGCCAGCGACCGGCCCTACAACGGCCAGGCTCACCTGACCCAGCGCGAGGAGTACCTGGGCCTGCCCACCGTGACCGGCCTGTGGAGCCTGGACCCGGTCACCGGGGCGCTGCTGTTGTTGCACCACTCGCCCAGCGGGGCGTTTTCGCCCATGGTGGACAGCGCCGGCCGGCTGGTGTTCACCAACTGGGACCACCTGGCGCGCGACAGCGAGGCGGTGACGGACTCCCGCCCGCCCGTCACCGGGGCGCCCTACAACGAGACGTTCACCCAGACGAACAACGGCTCGGGCAACTTCGCGGACGAGACCGCGGGGGCGGCCTTCACGCCCGTCACCGGCATGGCCCCGAACACCTGGGACCTCTTCCCCGAGCCGCGCAACTTCGATCGCAAGACGCTCATCGACGTCTACGGGGACGTCATCAACGGGAACGCCTTCAACCTCTTCATGCCCTGGACCATCAACCTGGATGGGACCGGCGGGGAGATCCTCAACCACGTGGGGCGCCACGAGGTCGCCGGAGGCGCCGGGCGCAGCTACAAGAATGACCCGAACATCGTGGACCTGAACGCGCTGGCGAACCCCGGCTACGGGGGGATGGGGGTGCGGACCTTCTTCGGCAACCTCATGGCGATACGCGAGGATCCGCTGCAGCCGGGCAGTTACTTCGGCACCGACGCGGCGGACCTGGGCACCCACGGGGCAGGGCAGCTCGTCCGGTTGAACAACGCGGGGGTGAACCCGTCCGGCGTGCCGCTCGACCCTGACAACATCACCGTCACCTATGTCACCCCCGGAGCCACCGGGCCCAAGCCCGCGTTCATCCCGGTGGTGAAGCCGAGCATCAACCTGCCGCCCACCGGCCAATCTCCTCTCACCAACCCGGAGAACCTGTACCGCACCCCGGTGCCGTTGGCGGACGGCAACCTGGTGGCCTCGCTGGCGGCGGGCGTCACCCAGACGGACTACAACACGGGCACGCTGGCCCAGCCGCAGACGCTGTATTCCTTCCGGCTGCGCTCGTTGAAGCCGCAGAGCGGTTCGGCCCCCCCTTACATCCCGGACGTGACGCTGACCCCGGGCTTCAACATCACCACCAGCTACTTCGTGGGCTCCACCCTGGTCAGCTACAGCGGACCGGCCTGGGAGCTGGATCCAGCCGAGGTGGTGGCGCGCGCGCCCCCGGCCGCCGCCACCGCGGGAATCGACCCAATCGAAGCGGGGGTGTTCGCCACCGCCAGCGTCCACATCCCCACCTTTCAGAGCTACCTGCGCTCCATCAACGCCGCCCTGAGCGTCAGCCGCAACGTCACCAAGCGCGACCTGCATGACCGGCAGCAGCCGTTCAACCTGAAGATTTCATGGTCCTCCACCCAGACCACCGGCACCGCCGGCACCCTCTACGACATCGCCTGGATTCAGTTCCTCCAGGCGGACCTGCGGCGGGGGTACCTGCTGGGCGGCGCGGCGCCCGTGCCGGGGCGGCGGGTGGTGGCCACTCCGCTGCACGACACCATGGCGGAGAACGTCCAGACGCCGGGGGCTCCGCCGGGCGCGGTGCGGCTGGGGGATGACGGCTCGTTCGCGGCCATCCTCCCCGCGGGGAAAGCCCTCACCTGGCACCTCCTGGCCAACGACGCCGCCAAGACCAGCCATGTGAAGGAGCGCTTCTGGGTGACGTTCCAGAAGGGAGAAATCCGCACCTGCGCCAACTGCCACGGCATCAACACCACCGACCAGACGGGGGCGGGCCGTCCCACCAACCCGCCCCAGGCCCTGCTCGCCCTGCTCCAGCAATGGAAGGCCAACCACCCCGCCGGAACCGTTCAGCACACCGCCGCCGCCGCGAGCGCCTCCAACACTGCTCCGTCGGCGACGCTGTCCATCAGCCGCACCGGTGGCAGCACCGGCCCGGCCTCGGTGGACTATGGAACCCTGGACGGCACCGCCCTGGCCGGAGTTGATTACACGGCCACCACCGGCACCCTGAGCTGGGCGGACGGCGACACCGCCGACAAATCCATCACCGTCCCGTTGCTCCACCCGGCGACAACCGTGGCCCGGACGCTCACGGTGAACCTGACAAACCCGCAGTACGCCTCGCTGGGCGCCGTCACCAGCGCGGCCATCACCGTGGACCCCACCCAGACCGGCGCGGACGGCGGCAGCCCGGGCACCGACGGCGGCACCGACGGCCCACCGGGGTCGAAGGGATGCGGGTGCCACGGTGGAGCCAACGAGGTGGGCGCCGGGAGCGAGGCGTTCATGGCGGCACTGCTGATGCTGGGCTTTGCGTCCCGGGGCGCGCGGCGCCGGGCACCTCCTCTGGTCGCCCCGGTAGACGATTGAGGCGCGCGCAGCACGACTCGTGAATAGCCGGCGGTCCGGCGGTCCCCATGGTGGTGAGGCGCGCGCCCGGTCGTGCGCCGCACCACACCCGGACCGGGAGGGGGACCACCATGCTTCGAGACCGCCGATTCTGGAAGGAGTGGGGCACGCGTGCGCTGACGCTCGCGGGCGTCGGACTGCTGATGTGGCGCTGTGCAGCCGAGCCGGAGGGCCGGGCGTCGATCGCGGTGTCCGTCCAGCAGCTGGCCGCCGGCGACGTCCGGCGCGTGCAGGTGACGGTCAGCGGGCCCTCCATCTCGCCCGACATCGTGTTCGACCTGACGCCGAGCGGCACGCACTGGAGCGGCATCATCGGGGCCATCCCGGTGGGCCCGAACCGGACCTTCCTGGCGCAGGCCTTCGATTCGAACGGCGCGGTCGTCTACGAGGGCAGCGCGTCCGGGATCGCCATCCAGAAGAACAAGACCACCGCCGTCATCCTGCTGCTCCAGCAGAAACAGCCCCCGGATCCGTTCCTGAACACCGCGCCGTTCATCGACTCGGTGACCGCCTCGGCCAATGGCGTCGACGTCTCCGAGCTGGTGTCCCTGATCGCGGTGGCGCACGACGTCGACGTAGGCCCGCCGCCGGACGCGGTGTCTTATGCCTGGACCGCGACCGCGGGGAGCTTCAGCGCTCCGGCCTCGGCGACGCCCACCTGGACCGCGCCTGCCGTGGAGGGCCCCGTGACCCTGACGCTCACCGTCTCGGACGGGCGAGGGGCCAGCAACGCGCTCAGCTTCACCATCACCGTGGCGGCCTCCAGGGCCACGGGCTCCGCGGACGTGATCGTGGACGTCAACACCTGGCCGACCGTGGCCCAGGTCACGGCCTCCCCGACCCGGCTGGCCCCGGGCGAGAACACCAGCTTGAACGTCACCGCCGCCGACGCGGACGGGGACAAGCTCTCCTACGCGTGGAGCGACGGGGGTGGCCCGTGCGCCGGCACCTTCAGCGACGTGAAGGCGCGCAACCCGACCTGGAAGGCGCCCGCGGCCGCTCCCGCCTCCGGCCGGTGCACCCTCAGCGCCAGCGTCACCGACGGCCGCGGGGGCTCCAACACCGGGTCCATCGGCGTGTGGATCGGCTCCCTGGCGAGCGTCAACTTCGCGCCGTATTTCGACGGCACCTACCAGTCCGCCCTGGAGGTGGGCCCGGGCGAGACGATCACCTTCCGCGGCCGGGCGCTGGATCCGGAGGGTCAGACCGTCACGTACGCATGGGTCGCCGCCGCCGGGGCGCTCGGGCCGCCGACCCCGGTGGCCGGAGGCTCCGAGGTGGTGTGGACGGCGCCGGCGATCTGCTCGAACGTCACCATCACCCTCAACGCGTCGGACCCGAGCGGCGTCTCCACGCCCTGGGTGTTCAGCGCCCACGTCAAGATGCCGCTGTCGGACGTGGATCTGCCGGACCCGGCCTACGCGGACATGAACTGCGACGGGATCGACGGCGACGTCGCCCATGCGTACTTCGTCAGCACCTCGGGCGCCGACGCCAACCCCGGCACCCAGGCGGCGCCGTTCCGGACCATCCAGCACGCGGTGGACGCCGCGGCCGCCAACCCGGCGCGCTGGCAGGTGCTGGTCGCCCGCGGCACGTACGCGGAGACCGTGCGCCTGGCCAACGGGGTGAGCCTCTGGGGGCAGTACGACCCGGTGACGTGGGCCCGGTCGCAGGCCAACGAGACCTTGATCCAGTCGCCCACCAGCACCGGCCTGCTGGTCTCCAGCTACACGGTCGACGGCTACGTGGAGGGGATGCGCATCCGCGCCGCGGCCGCCTCTGGTTCCGGCCAGAGCTCGCAGGCGGTGCTGCTGAGCTCCGTGAGCGGCGCGTTGCGCGTGCGCTACAACAAGCTCGAGGGGGGAAACGGAGCCGACGGCTCGAATGGTGGGTCCGGTTCCCCGGGCGCCTCGGGGAGCTGGGCGTCGGGCGGGTCGGGGGGCTCCGGCGGTGGGGGCGGCGGGCACGGCGGGAACGAGGCCAGCCCCGGCGGCGGAGGCGCATGCGGGTCCTCGTCCGGCGGCGGGGGCGGCCCCGGCAACAGCGGCCTCGGAGGCGGCTCGTGCGGGTCGGGCGGCGGAAGCGGCGGCGGCGGGTCGTCCGGAGGCATCCCGTCTGGACAGGCGCAGGGCCAGCTGGGCGGGACCAACTGGCAGGCGCTCGCTGGGTCGTCCGGGCAATCCGATTCCTGCGGGGGAGGCGGAGGCGGCGGCGGATGGGGGCTGTGCATCTGCGGCAACACCTTCGGCGGCGGCGGTGGTGGGGACGGCGGTGGCGGATCGGGAGGGGGCCCGGGTACCGGCGCGGGCGGGTCCTTCGGCGTGGTCGCGATCCACTCACCTTCCGTCGTCTTGACGGACAACACCATCAGCTCCGCGTTCGGCGGCAGCGGTGGCGCC
>DASRBA010000175.1:0-19286 GCA_035637895.1 Myxococcaceae bacterium | reverse complement strand
CGCAAGACCGCGGCTACTTCGTGTTCGGGGCCGGCGGCGTGACCTTCCCCGCGCCGGGGACGTACCAGATCCACGCCAGCGACGGCGCCGGGCTCACCCTGGATTCCCTCTACATCTGGGTGCTGGGGCCGGGGCAGGTGGCCATCGTCGACGACGCCAACACGTCCGCCGTGGTGGGCCACCCGTACGTCTACAACGCGCTGGGGGCGGTGACCGCCGTGAGCACCGCCGGTCCGCCGCGGTTCTCCACCTGCAACACCGAGCCCTCCGGCTTCACCGTGGACGACCGGACCGGCGCGGTGCGCTGGACGCCGGACGCGGCGGGGAACATCCCGGTCTGCGTGCAGGCCACCGCCGGCGGATCCACCACGCCCGCGATCCTCCTGATCACGGTGACGGTGGCGCCCGCCCCGCCGCCCGGGCCTCCGACCGCCGGCTTCGTGGTGCGCCCGACGCCGGCGCAGGCGGGCGCGTTCGTGGTGGACGACCCCGTGGGCAGCACCTCGCCGGGCCCGCTCCTCTTCCGCTGGCGCTTCGGTGACGGGGCCTGGCCGGGGACGGATCGGCAGCCGTTCCACCGCTTCGTGCTGCCGGGCGGCTACCGGACCCACCTCACCGTCTGGGACAGCGCCGGCCGGTACGCGCGGGCCGACCAGCCCGTCCAGGTCGGCCTCACCCGGCTGGCGCCCACGGTGCGCATCGACTCCGCGCAGCCGCTGGAGGGGAACGAGTCGCTGAGCACCACGCTGGAGGCCAACGTCAGCCCCGGCTCCAGCCCCACCGTGGTGGCCTATCGCTGGGACCTGGGGGGCGGGACGGACCCGATCTCCGGGACGCTGGACGGCGGCGCGGTGCCGGGCGTGCCGGTGACCTACGGGCCGGGGCGGTACTTCCCGCGGCTGATGGTGGTGGACGGCAACGGGCTGGTCGCCACCGACAAGGCGGAGGTGGTGGTCTCCAAGGAGGGCGCGCCCCCGCCGGACTGCCTGGCCACGCTGGAGCCCACCGTGCTCGTCCTGAGCACCCTCGCCACCGGCGCCCGGTTCCGGGCCTTCCAGGTCGCCACCGGCGCGCGGCTCAGGGAGACGGACTGGCGGATCGACGGGCAGGACCAGCCGCAGGACCAGGCGGTGGTGGGCATGGCGTTCGACGCCGGCGGCTGGCACCACGGCGAGCTGAGCGTGCGCGACGAGGATGGCCTCTACTGCCGGGACGGCGTGGACCTGGCGGTGATCGGCTCGGCGAGCGGGAACCCGATCCCTCCGCGGATCGTCGACCCGGGCAACGGCGCGGCGACGTGTGGCCAGGGCTACGACGGCGGGGTGCCGGTGGCGTCGGACCCCATCGGGCTGGGCGTGACGTGGACGCTGGAGAACGGCCCTCCCGGCGCCACCATGGACGGGCAGGGCCGGCTGTCGTGGACGCCGCCTCCGGCCTCGACGGACCCCGGCCATTTCACGGTGCGGGCCACCAGCTCCGCCGGCTCGGACGTGGCGACCGCGACGGTGACGGTGGAGTGCGAGGGGAGGACGCTGAAGACGTGCGGCTGCGGGGCGGAGGGTGGCCTGTCCGCGCTCGCCGCGCTGTTCGCCCTGGGCGCGTGGGGGCGGCGCCGGGCGCGGCGGTAGGGGTACGCCGCCCCGATTGCCCGCTCCGCCCTGCTCGACGAGCCGCGCGCGCCATTCGCCGGCAGGGTCCCCCGCGAGGCGCCGTGAACCTGGCGGCGGGAGCTCCGCCCCGCTCAGCGCCTGGACTTGCCCAGGCGCGCCGCCCAGGTGAGCAGCGACAGCTCCTTGAGCGCCTCGTTGCAGCCGGGGTTCACCTGGATGGCCTTCTCGAATTGATGCTCCGCCAGGTCGGTCCGCCCGGTCGCCTTGTGGATGTAGCCGGTGAACAGGTAGGTGCGGTCGCTCTTGGGGTTGAGCTGGACGGCGCGCTCCAGCTCGCGCAGCGCCTCCACCGCGTTCCGCTCCGGGTCCATCTGGAAGCGGGCCCAGCCCTTGAACGCGTGGAACTCGCCCTCCTCGCCGTACAGCTCCACCGCCTCGGAGAACGCCTGGTACGCCTCCGGCCAGTTCTTCTGCCGCAGCAGCTCCTCGCCGCGCTGGAACTTCCCCTCGGCGTTGAGGATGCGGTTCACGTCCTGGCCCATGCCCTCGCGCTTGACGGTCCCGGCGGCGAGGTCGGCCGCGTACTTCTCGCGATCCGCCGGATCCATCAGCGTGTCGTGGGCGAGCGCGACCAGGTTGTAGATCTGCTCGGTGAGCTGTTGGACCTCCGCCGAGGCGGACCCGGCCAGCTTGTCCGGGTGGAACTCGCGCGCCAGCACCAGGTACGACTCGTGGATGTCCTCGGGCTTCGCGGTGGTGGGCACGCCGAGGATCTCGTAGTGGTCCTGCTTGCGCATCGCCGCCACGCGCGCGGCCAGCCGTTCGCGCACCAGGCCCTCGTCGGCGGAGCCCACGCTGTGCGAGCCGGAGATCTCCACGAACGGCGTGGCGACCGGCCCGGAGCGCGCGGTGGCGTTCTGCAGCAGCTCCGCGGTGTGGAGGGTGGGCGCGGTGATCGCCTGCTCCTTGTTCGGGTCGGCCGGCGCGGGCACGTTCCCGTCCATGGCGCTCCAGGCGGCGGAGCCCAGCGGCGGGGCGCCCGGCTCGCGGCGGACCGGCAGCGGCGGCGGGACGATGAGGTGGGGCCCGGACTGGTGGATCTCCGCGAAGTTGATCGACGGCTCCTTGTCCGCGGGCGCGGGGCGGAGGTCCACCACCCCGGCGCAGCGCATGGCGTAGATCAGCCGGTCCGTGTCCAGCGGCGTGAGCAGGTCCAGCGCCCGCAGGGTGTCCAGCGACTTGCGGCCGTCCACCGCCTGCAGCAGCAGCAGCTCCTCCTCGCCCAGGCCCAGGCCCTGCAGCGCGTAGAGCGGGTCCTCCGCGGGGTGGACGAACATCTCGTCCACCGGCCCCAGCGCGGAGCGCACCCGGGCCTGGTCGTAGGCGCGCTTGACGCCCTCGGCGATGATCGCCGCCGCCGTCATGTCCAGGCTGACGGTCTCCGGCGGCAGATCCTTCTGCGGGCTGAAGTGGTACTGGCCGTTCGCCCAGCCGAACACCTCGAACAGCTTCACCCGCTGCTGGAGGTTGAGCGCGTGGGAGAGGTTGTTGGGGGAGATGACGCCCATCTCGATCAGCACCGTGCCCTGCTGGCGCTTGGACGCCTTCATCCGCCGGAGCGACTCCTCGCAGTCCGCCTGCGAGAGGAGCCGCTCCTTCACCATCACCCGGCCCAGGCACTCCGAGAGGAGGTTGGACTTGACGAACTGGGGGACGCCCTCGCGGAGGTAGATGATCTTCTTCACCGTGCCGCGGCGGCAGAGGAGGGCGCCCTTGGCCTTCCAGCGGTGGAGCTCCGCCAGCACCTCCGGCACCGGCTTGGCGGCGAAGTCGCCGCGGACGCTGGCGGTGCCGGGCTCCGGCGCGCGGGTGGTCGACTCCACCAGCTTGACCTCTTCCTTGGCCTCGTCCGCGGCGAGCTGTTCGGAGCGGGCGGCCTCCTCCAGCGCCTCGCCGATGGAGGGGGCGGCGGGCGCCGGCGGCAGGGAGGGGTAGCGATCCTGGAGCGCGGCGCGGAGCGTGTCCTGGAGCGCGGAGAGCTTGAACGGCTTCTCCAGGAAGGCGAAGGCGCCGTAGTGCTCCACCGCCTCGCGCTGGTGGAGCTCGTTCTTGTAGACGCCGGAGATCATCACGATGGGGACGGTCTTCCCCTTCTCCATCGCGCGGATCTTCCGGGCGACCTCGTAGCCGTTCACCAGCGGGAGGAGGAGGTCCAGCACCACGGCGTCGAAGTCCTTCATCTCGAAGGCCTTGAGCGCCCACTCGCCGTCGCGCTCCACGGTGACGGAGAAGCCTTGCTGGGTGAGCGCGTCGGCCACCAGGCGCTGGATGGCGCGGTCGTCGTCCACCACGAGGACGTTGGCGGGACCCGTCGGCATGCCCCGGATATACCTCACGCGGAAGGGCCAGCGCAGTGCTACGAGGGGTGGCCGCGATGGCGGAGTTTGACCCGGCCGATGGATTCCAGCGCGCGTGCATGGCGGCGCTGGCGGTGGTCGGGGTTCCCACGCTGTCCGGCGCGTTCCGGGCGGTGCTGGGCGTGTCGCTGGGCGCGGGGCTGGCGATGTCCGCGGCGGCGGTCGGGGCGGCGGTGGCGCTGTGGGCGAGGCGGGCCCCGCGGCGGGCGGCGGCGGATGGGCGGACGTGGCTGGGGGTGGGGTTGGCGGGGGTAGGGACGATCGCCACCCTGGCGGTGCTCTGGAATGGTCGGTTCGACGGGTTGGTGACGGTGGGAGGGGGCGACGCGGGGGCGCACGCGGCGTGGGCGCTGAGCTTCGCGCGGTCGAATCCGGGGGAGTACTTCGGGTTCGTCGGGACGTATGCGCTGTGGCACTGGATGGGCGCGGCGTTCGGCTTCGACGCGTTCGAGCGCGAGCGCGCCGGCTTCTACCTGACCGCCGCGGCGGTGATGGTGGCGGTGGGGCACGGCGTGCGGGTGGCGGTCGCGCGCGGCGTGCCTCTGCGCGCGGCCGTGGCGTGGAGCGCGCTCGGCCTCGCCGCGGCGAGCCGGTTCGGGTTCTGGCCGGTGCTGCACTACCACCAGGCGGACGGGTTCTACGGGCACCTGTTCGCGCTGGTGCCGCTGCTGGCGGCGTGGCTGGCCTACGGGCAACTCGAGGACGCACGCGCGCGCGCGGCGGCGCTGGTGGCGGCGGTGGGGGTGATGCGCTTCACGTACGGGCTGAACCTGGGGGACCTCGCGCTCACGAGCGCCGCGCTGGTGGCGTGGGAGGCGCTCCGATTGGAGCGGATGGATCCGCGCGCTGGCGCGCCCGCTGAAGAGCCGCGGATCGGAGCCACTTTCGACCGCGCTGGCGAGCCCGTTGAAGAGCCGCGGATCGGAGCTGTACCAGGCCGCGTTGGCGCGCGAGCGCCGGAGCACATTGGCTCATCGGCGACCCGTTTGCGCCCCGCGCTGTTGCTTCTCGCGGCGGCGCTGACCGTCGGCGCGGTCGTCGCGTACGCGCAGCTCCTGCCCCTCGCCGACGTCGAGGGCGGCTTCATCCCCACCCGCCTGGGGTGGCTCCTCCCGGGCCTCGCCATCCTCACCGCCGGCCTGTTCGCCGCCGCCCGCCTCCTCCCGCCGCGGGCGCGAAGGCTGGCCGCGTTCGCGGGCGCGTTCGGCGCGGTGAACCTCGCCGCCCACCTCGCGTACCTGGGGGCGGGGCTTCAGCCGCGGTACTACCTCTACAAGTACAGCCTCCACGCGGTGATCCTGCTGCTGGGCGCCTGGGTCGCGGTGGGCGCGGCGATCTCCGGGTGGCGCGCGCTCGCCGCGGGCGTGGTCGGCCTGGTGATGGTGGCGCGCGGCTCCCCGTACGAACGGAGCTTCGAGGATCGCCTCCGCCGCTCACCGCCCTGGACCCTCGTCGGTCCGCTGACCGACCGGGACGCGGACGCGCGCATCACCGCGACGCTCTCGGAGAAGCGCGCCGACTTCGGCGGCCTCCTCACCGCCTCCTGGCCCATGGCGAGCTTCATGAACGGCGAGCGGGGCCGCTACCTCGACGTCCCCGCCTTCCAGCGCGCGGAGCTGGACGACTCCCCCGGCCACTGCGTCTTCTGGTTCGAGCAGGAATCCCCACTGGTCGAGGCGTTCGACGCCGGCGGGAGCCGCGACGCGCGGGCCGCGGCGATCGACCGGCTCCACAGCGACCCGGCCGCGCGGTGCGAGTCCTACGCCCCGCGCTGGGACCCGTCCGGCGCGCAGGTCCTGTGCCACCGTTGCCGCTGAACTATGGTCCGGCCCTCTTTCCTGGGAGGGAACGCGTGAAGATCGCTCGAGGGCTGGTGCTTGGAAGCGCGGTGATGCTGGTGGCGGCGTGTCAGGGGCCCGTGGGGCCGCAGGGTCCGGCCGGATCGCAAGGCCCACAGGGCACCGCGGGTCCCGCCGGCGCCAAGGGAGACCCGGGCGATCCGCTCGCGGCCGTCGTGCCCATCCAGCAGTTCGACGGCGAGACGCACCAGATCACCACCACCAACATGAGCGTCGCGCAGGCCATCTGCCTCGCCCGCCACGGAATCTGGGACAGCGGGACCAACACCTGCGGCAATCCCCTGGCGTACGGGACCGCCCAGGTGCCGCGCACGGACAGCGACAGCGCGGCGGTCGCCAGCTGCCCGACCGGCTTCCTCCCGGCGGACTGCGCCACCGCCGCCTTCCTGCTCCAGTTCTGGAGGATGAACCCCAACCGCGAGACCGCGCCCAGCAACCACGCCTGGTGCGCCGGGACGGTGGACGGGACGCTCAACACCGGCGCGGGCCTGAACGGGACGCCGGGCTTCTGGTACGCGGCCGGCACCACGGCCCCCACCCTCTGCGCGGCCGGACAGGCGCTGGTGATCGACCAGCTCGCCCCAGCTGAGATCACCTTCTTCGGCCGGCCGTCCTACCCCCGCGTCCACCTCTACTGCCAGGGCACGACCTCGACCGCACCCTGGATGTGCATTTCCTCCAGGATGCTCTGAGTCCGGCCGACTACACCGCCAGGACGGCCCGCGCCTCGCGGGCCAGGTCCTCGAACCGCATGCCGGTGAAGGCAGCCAGGAAGGGCTGTCGATTTTTCCGGTCCGGGGCGGCTGCCGCCCGCTGCCAGTTGCTCACCAGGGCCCGCCCGGTGACGTACGCGAACAGCGCGAGAAAGCCCCCCGGAAGCACCGCCACCGCCACCAACATCATCGTCCTCGCCACTGCACCCATGACCGTACGTTCGCCTCCGCTCCCATGGACGGATTGCAGGGCGCGTGCCTGACGGAGCGCGGTCCATCCCCCGCGCGGACTCCCGTCCTTTCAGGGTCTTGGGTGTGGCCAGGTGCGCCAACGAGTGTTTTCCGTCGCGACGTCCACCGCCGGCCCTGGCATTTTTGCCGCGGGGGCCCCCCGGGAATGCGTTACGGTGGCCGCGTGACCGCTCGCGCCTTCGCCTCGGCGGATGACGCCGCCAGCGCCCTGGAGCAGGTGGGGTACCTGGCCTCCCGGGAGATCGCCACCTGCATCTTCCTCGCGGACCGGATGCAGAAGCCGGTGCTGGTGGAGGGCCCGGCGGGCGTGGGCAAGACGGAGCTGGGGCGGGCCATGGCCACCGCGCTGGGGCGGGAGCTGATCCGCCTGCAGTGCTACGAGGGCCTGGACGAGGCGAAGGCCCTGTACGAATGGGAGTACGCCAAGCAACTGCTCTACACGCAGCTGCTGAAGGACAAGATCGGCGAATCGCTCCAGGGGGCGGCCACCATCAAGGACGCGGCGGACCGGATCGCCTCCTCCGACGCGGTGTTCTTCTCCGAGCGCTTCCTCCTCCCGCGCCCGGTGCTCAAGGCCATCACCTCCGAGCAGCCCTCCCTGCTGCTGGTGGACGAGATCGACAAGGCCGACCCGGAGTTCGAAGCCTTCCTGCTCGAGGTGCTGGCGGACAACGCGGTCACCGTCCCGGAGCTGGGCACCTTCCGCGCCCGCCACGTCCCGCGGGTGCTGCTCACCTCCAACAACGCCCGCGAGCTGTCCGACGCGCTCAAGCGCCGTTGCCTGCACCTGTACATCGACTTCCCCGCCCGCGAGCGCGAGCTGAAGATCGTCCGCGCCCGGCTGCCGCAGGTCTCCGAGGCGCTGGCGGCGCAGGTGGTGGACGCGATCAACAAGATCCGCTCGCTGGACCTGAAGAAGGCGCCCTCCATCTCGGAGACGCTGGACTGGGCGCAGAGCCTGGCGCTGCTGAATGCCGACCAGCTCTCGCCGGAGCTGGTGGCCTCCACGCTTAACCTCGTCCTCAAGTACGAGGGAGACATCGAGAAGGCGAAGCAGCACCTCTCGCAGATCGCCTGAGCGGAAGGTGTTCCAGAACCCGAAGCGCGCGCAGAAGGAGCTGGCGGCGGTGGGCGCCGCGCTGGGGGAGCCCGCCCGCGCGCGCGCGGAGGCCCGCGCCGCCGAGGCCGCCGACCCGGACGCCCTGGTCGCCGCCTTCGAGCGCGCGCTGCCTTCGCTCCAGGCCACCGGCCGGGACGCGGCATCGCTGGTCGACCCCCTGGCGAGGCTCCTGGAGGCCTCCGAGCTGGCGGCGCGCACGCTGGCTTCGCGCCCGGGGCTCCTCCGCTGGCTGCTGGGGAGCCGCACCCTGGGCGGGCCCTGGCCGGCGGCCGCGTACCTGCGCCAGGCGCGCGCCGCCGCCCGCGTCGCGCGCCCGAGAGGGCACGACGCCTTCCTGCGCGCGCTGCGCCGCTTCAAGTACCGCGAGCTGCTTCGCATCACCTACCGCGACGTCGTCCTCCAGGCGCCGGCCGCGGAGATCGGCCGGGAGCTGGCGTCGCTGGCGCAGGCGCTGATCTCCGCCGCCACCGACGCCGCCTACGCCTCCTTCACCGAACGCTACGGCGAGGCGGAGGAGGAGCCCGGCTTCTGCGTGCTGGGCCTGGGGAAGCTGGGCGGCGAGGACCTCAACTTCAGCTCCGACGTGGACCTGATCTACCTCTACCGCGAAGGCGGCCTCACCCGCGGCGGGCGGGAGGCGGCCATCCCGGCCGTGCAGCTGTACACCCGCATCGCCGAATCCATCACCCGCTCCCTCTCCTCGGTCACCGCCGAGGGCGCCTGCTACCGCGTGGACCTCAACCTCCGGCCGCAGGGGCGGGCCGGCGCCATCGTCCTCTCGCTGGCGCAGACGGTGGCCTACTACGAGACGCACGGTCGGACCTGGGAGCGGTCCGCCCTGCTCAAGGCGCGGGTGGTGGCGGGCGATGCCAGCCTGGGCGACGAGTTGCTGTCCTCGCTCCAGCCGTTCCTCTGGCGGCGCAGCCTGGACCTCTCCGCGGTGGAGGCGCTGCGGGAGATGAAGGCGCAGATCGACCTGCGCGGGAAGGCGTCGCCTTCGGACGTGAAGCTGGGGCCGGGCGGCATCCGCGAGGTGGAGTTCTTCGCCTCGGCGCTGCAGCTGCTCCACGGCGGCAAGAACACGCTCCTGCGCGAGCGCCACACCGCCCGCGCGCTGCGGCGCCTGGAGCAGGCCGGGCTCCTCTCCGCCACCGACGCCGACGCGCTGGAGGAGGCGTACCTGTTCCTCCGCCGGGTGGAGAACCGCCTCCAGGAGCACGCCGAGGAGCAGACGCAGCAGCTCCCCGAGGAGCCGGTGGACCGGAAGCGGCTGGCGCGGTCGCTGGGGTACCCGGGCTGGCCGGAGCTGGACCGCGAGCTGACGCGGCACCGGGGCATCGTCGCCCGCGCCTTCGCCACCCTGCTGGGGCAGACCGCGCGCGAGGAGGTGCCGGACGAGCCGCTGCTGGCCCTGGCGCTGGACCTGGACGCGCCGCTGAAGGAGCGCATCATCGCCCTGGAGCAGCGCGGCTTCGCGGACCCGGACCGGGCGCTGGCCGCGCTGGAGCGCCTCTCCCGGGCGCCCGAGTCGCCCTTCGCCGCCGGCCACGGCACCCTGCACGGGCTGAAGCTGCTGGCGGAGGTGGCGCGCACGGCCGACCCGGACCAGGCGCTCCAGCACTTCTCGGATTTCGTCGCCCGGCTGCACACGCCGCAGGGGTACCTGTCGCTGCTCTCCTCGCACCCGTCGGCGGCGCGGCGGCTGCTCAACCTCTTCGGCCAGTCGGACTACCTCTCCCGCTTCTTCCTCCGGCACCCGGAGCTGCTGGACTCGCTGGTGCTGCCGGCGGAGGAGCCGCGCAAGCCGCCGGAGCGGATCCGCCAGGAGCTGTCGGCGCGCGCGCTGCGGCACCAGGACGCGGAGGGGAGGCTGGGCGCGCTCCGCCGCTACAAGAACGAGGAGGTGCTCCGCATCGGCCTGGGCGACATCCAGGACGAGCTCACCGTCCCGGAGGTGGCCGCCCAGCTCAGCGCGCTGGCGGACGGCGCGCTGGACGAGGCGCTGGCGCTGGCGGAGGAGGAGGTGAAGGAGCGCCACGGCGAGCCGTCCAAGCCCGGCGGGCGCGACCGGCTGGTGGTGCTGGGGATGGGGAAGCTGGGCGGGCGCGAGCTGGGCTACCACTCCGATCTGGACCTGATCTTCCTCTACTCGGGCGACGGGCAGGTGGAGACGGCGGGGGGCGCGCGCGGCAAGGTCAGCCACCACGAGTACTTCGCCCGGATCGCCCAGCGGCTGCTGGCGTTCCTCCAGATGCAGTTCCGGGAGGGGCTGCTGTACCAGATCGACGCCCGGCTCCGGCCCAGCGGCAACCAGGGCGCGCTGGTGGTGAGCACCGGGGCGTTCCTCGAGCACCACGACAAGCGCGCGCAGCTGTGGGAGCGGCAGGCGCTGATCAAGGCGCGCGGGGCGGCGGGCGCCCTGGAGGTGTTCGAGGCGCTGCGGCCCCGGCTCCACCACCTGGTCTACGAGCGGCCGCTGCCGGAGAACGCCGCCGCGGAGATCGACCGGCTGCGCGGGCGGATGGAGCGGGAGATCGCCAAGGAGACCGCGGACCAGCTGGACCTCAAGTCCGGGCGCGGCGGCCTGGTGGACGTGGAGTTCGCGGTCCAGTACCTCCAGCTCGTCCACGGCGGCGCCAGCCCCGGCGTGCGCAGCACCAACACCCTGGAGGCGCTGGCGGCGCTCCAGGCGGAAGGGGCGATCGACGCCTCGCGCGCGGAGCGGCTCCGGCGCGGCTACCTCTTCCACCGCCGCGTGGAGAGCCGGCTCCGGCTGGTCCACGGGCGCTCCATCTCCAACCTGCCCACCCACGGGCGCCCGCTGCAGCTCCTGGCGCGGCGGCTGGGCTACCTCGGCGAAGGGGTGGGGGAGGCGTTCCTCGCCGAGTACCGCGCCACCGCGGCGCAGGTGCGTGAGGCGTATGCCGCGATCCTGAGGGCGTGAAGCGCGCCAGCGCTGGATCGCGCGGGTGAGCGAGGCGTATGCCTCGATCCCGAACCCGACCTACTTATCCAGCTTGTCCACCAGCGCGGACCACTCGTCCGACCCCTCCGGGATCTGGACGATGTTGGTGCGCTCGTCGGGCGGCTTCTTGGCCTGGAGCGGCGAGACGCCGGGGCGGGCCCCGCTGGCGCCGGGGGACTTGGCGGAGGCGTTGGTCTGCGTGGGCCTGGCCACGGTGGTCTTGGGGCCGGGCAGCGGCGCCGTGGGCTTGGACGGGTGGCCCGCGCCATCCTCGCCGCCGAGCGCCGCCGCGATGGACCCGCCCACCGGCTGGGCGGCTGGCATCGTCTTGGTGGCGGGTCGCGGAGGGCCGCCGGCCGGCGCGGCGCCCGGAGCGGCGGGCGCGCCCTGGATGGCGTTGACGTTGGTGACGCCGGTCTTGCCCTTGTAGCGGGCCAGCTCCAGCTCCACCACCTTGAGCGCCTTGCTCTTCTCCTGCACCGTCTGCTGCAGGCGCGCCACCTCCTGCCCCTTGAGCTGATCGCGGCGCTCCAGCTCCGCCTTGTGCTTGGCGACCAGGTCCTCCTGCTCCTTCCAGACCCGCGCCTCGAAGTCCTTCTTCTCCTTCAGCGCCGCCTGGAGCTTCACCTGCGACTCGGAGGCGCGGCCCTCCGCCGCGGCCGCCTTGGCGTTGAGCTCCTTCTCCAGCTTCACGCGGGTGGAGTGGGCGTTCTCCACCGCCAGCTCCAGCTCCTGGAACTTCTTGGCGCGGGAGGCGATCTGCGCCTGGGCGTCCTTCAGCTTCGTCTCCAGGTCCAGGATCTTCGCCTGGCTCTCGCTGGTCACCTGGGCCAGCTTCTGGTCCGCCCTGGAGTACTTGGCGAACACCTCGTCGTAGATCTTCTTCGCCTCCGCCTTGTCGCGCTGGCTGATCTGCTGCAGCTCGTTCAGCTTGCCCTGGGCCTGCTGGAGCTGGACCTGGGAGGAGGTCTTGATCGCGTCGCGCTCGGAGAGCAGCTGGGCCTTCTCCGCCGCCGCCTTCTCCAGCGACTCCGCCATCTGGGCGCGCACCGACTCCGACTCGGCGGTGGCGGCGTCCATCCGCTGGGCGAACTCCTCCTTGCTCCGCCGCAGCTCCTCCTGCGCGGCCTTGAGCTTGGCCTCCGCCTGGCGGGCCAGCTCGGTCCGGGCGGCGGTCTCGCGGTTCACCTGTTCGGTGAGGCGCTGCCGCTCCGCGGTGAGCTGCTGGAGCTTGCGCTGCGCGTCCGACAGCTCCTTGGTCTTCTGCGCCACGTCGGTCTGCAGCAGCTCCTCGCGCCGCGCCGACTCCTCGATGGTGCTGGCCAGACGCTCGTCGGTGGAGGCGCGGTTCTCCTCGGCCTGGGCCAGCGCCGAGGTCATCGCCGTCAGCTCCTGGAGCTTCTGCCCCAGCTCCTGCTTGAGCGCGTCCCGCTCGGCGCCCGTCTCGTTCAGCTCCGCCTGCACCGCCTCGGAGGCCGCCCGCTCCGCCTCCTGCTGCCCGCGGAGCTCCGCCAGCTGCGCCTCGAGCTGGCCGCGGATCTCCGACAGCTGGGCTTCCGCCTGTTCGCTCAGGCTGCCCATCTGGGCCTGGTGCTCGTTGTGGAGACCGGCGATCTGGGCGGCGTGCTGGTCGCTCAGGTCCGTGACCTGGGCCTCGTGCTGGCCCTTGAGGTCGGCGATCTGCGCCTGCGCCGCGGCCGCCTCCGCCGCCGACTGCTGCTCCAGGGCGTCCAGGGCGGCCTGGGTCTGGGTGAGGCTCTGCTGGAGCGCGTCGCGCTCCCCGGTCATGGACTGCAGGAGGGTGGAGGTCTCCGACACCGTGGCCTGCTCGGCCGCCAGGGAGTCCTCGGACGCCCTCAGCCGGGCGGAGAGGTCGGCGATCTGCGCCTCCGACTGCGCCCTCAGGTCGCCCAGCACCTGCTCCGACTGGTCGCGCAGGTCGATCAGCTTCTGCTGCATCTCCTGCTGCGTCCGGTCCGCCTGCGCCTGCGTCTCGGCGAGGGTCTGCTGGAGCGCGTCGCGCTCGCCGCTGACCTCCTGCAGCTTGGCGGAGGTGTCCGAGTGATGGGTCTGCTCCTGCGCCAGCGCGTCGTCCGCGGCGCGCAGCCGGGCGATCAGGTCCTGCTGCTGCTTCTCCGAGGACTCCTGCAGCGCCGCCAGCTGGCCGTTCAGCTCGGCGATGGCGCCGTCCTTGACCGACCCTTCCGTCTGCAGCGAGAAGATCTGCTCGTTGAGCTGGGCGACGGTGTCGCTGGACTCCTTGAGGTCCGCCCTGAGCGACTCGACCTCGCCCTCCAGCTCGCCCAGCTGCTCCAGCTTCTGCTGCAGCTGCCCGTTGAGGTCCGCCTCGGTCTGCTCCAGCTTCTGGGTGACCGCGGACAGCTCGCCCTCCAGGGTGGCGATCTTGGCGTCGCGCTCGGCCAGCCGGTCGCGGGCGTTCTGCTCGCTCTGGTCCCGCTCCGCCCGCGCCTCGTCCCGCTCGGTGCGGGTGGTGTTCAGCTCGGCGGTGAGCTCCTCCACCTGGGCCTGGAAGCGGGCCTGGAGGTCGGCGCTGGTCTGCTTGAGCTGGGCCAGCTCCTGTTCGGCGGCGTCGGCGCGGCTGCGCTCCTGGGAGAGGTCCGCCTGCAGCGCGCGCACGGTGGCGTCGCGCTCCTCGCGCTCCTGGCGCAGCTCGGCGTCCTTGTCGTGGTACGCCTGCTCGTACTGGACGTAGCGCTCGTCGCGCTCCTTGACCGTGTCGTTGAGCCGGGCCTCCAGCAGCGAGAGGTCGTTCCGGAGGGTGGCGAGCTCCTGATCGCGCTCGGCGATCTTCTCGTTCGCCTCCTTGTGCTTGACCTCGAAGTCCAGCGTCTCGACGTTGAAGGTCTTCTCGAGCTTCTCGTACTCGGCCTTGTGGCCCTCGATCTCCTGGGCCCGCCGGGACAGCTCGTCGTCGCGGGCGGCGACCTCCTTGCGGAGGACGTTGATGTCCTTCTCCTTGGCCGCCACCACCTCGATCAGGTCCTTCTCGGTGGCGAACTTCTGGATCAGCAGGTCGTCAACGGTGGCGCCGTGCTCGCGCTCCTTCTGGATCAGCGTCTGCTGGGCCTCGTTGAAGCGGCGGAGCAGGTCGTCCACCTGCATCTTCAGGCCCTGCAGCTCCACGTCCTTCTCGTGGACGCGGTCCTCCACCGACAACAGCTCGCGCTCGCGGACGCTCCAGATCTCGGAGAGGCGGGCGATCTGCGCCTCGCGGCTCTTGAGCTCCTCGCGGAGGATCTGGATCTTCCCCTCCGGCGTCCCCATCATCTCCCGCCGCGGCGGGGAGCGCTTGCCGGAGCGCGACTCGGCCAGAAGCTCCGTCTTCCGGTCGGCGATGGACTGGAAGGTGCGGTCGAGGAAGCTCTTGTCCTCCTCGGTGATCGCGCTCCGGCGCTCGCGCTTGGGGAGCCTGGGAGGGCCGCTCTGCGCCACCCGGAGCGGCGGCGGCATGGGCGGCGGGGCCTCCGACTCCTGCTGCAACTCGGCGGACCCGGCCGGCGCGGTCCCCCGCGCGATGGCGCTGTCCAGCGACGCGTCCATGTCGTCGCCCACGTCCAGCCCTCCATCCAGCGGCGGCGGCTCGTCCACGGCGCCGTTCCCGGCGGAGGGCGGCGGGAGGATGCCGGCGGTCATCGACGCCAGGTCCCCCATCTCGAAGGGGATGGTGAGGTAGCCGTCCGCGGCGTTGGGCGTCTGGGAGTGCTGGGACAGGCCCTCCTGCCCCACGTCGGAGGACAGCAGCAGCACGCGGAGGTTCTGGCCGAAGCGGCCCTTCTTGATCTGCCCGCAGAGGACGAACCCGGACTGGTCCGGCAGCTCGGCCCTCAGGACCACCAGGTCCGGGCGGCGCTTCTCCAGCTCCCGCTGGGCGTCGGCGGCGTTGCCCGCGAGGGCGGTCTGGTACCCGACTCCCTTGAGGACCGAGGCCATGCTGAGGGCGAAGTCGCTCTGGCTCTCGACGATAAGGACGCGGCGTTCCATGAGATTTGAGGCAGGGGGTACTTCGAAGGCGAAGGTGGCCATCCTATCTAGCGGATCCCCGGTTAGGAAACGACTGGCGCGAGCAGGGTCGCCCTGCGAACGGGGAAGAGCGCCAAGCCCAGGCCAAGGTAATCACCCGGCGGTGACGTGGCAGGCGGGCGAGCGCAGCCTACTTCGGGAGGCGACGCGTCGCGCCGGGGACCGGGGTGGCCGGGCGGGGATCGCGGCCCGGCATGGTGGTGGGTGGGGTGGGGCGGGAGAACTGGATTCCTTCTGGCGGGCAGTAGCCGTGCACCACCTGCGACAGCCACGGGTCGAGCAGCGAGATGGGCAGGCCGCTCCCCGAGGACGGCTCCGCCTCCACCACGTCCTCCGGGCTGATCTCCTCCGGTTCGTCGGGCGCGCGGGACGGGCTGGGTTCGGTCATGGCGGCCCTCGGCTGGGTGGGGACGTTCTGGAGCGTGGCGTTGACGGAGGCGCGGAGGTCTTCGGGCGGGGTGAGCGCCGCGGCCGTCGCGTCCGGGACGCCGGGCTCCGGAGGAAACGGGATGGGCCCCGGCGTGGGCGTGATGGCCGGGGGCGGCGTGTCGGGCGCCGGTGGGGAGGGGAGGTCCAGGTCGTCGGCGAGGAAGACGTTGTCCGGCGGCTGCGCGGGTGAGGGCTCCGGTTCCGGCACCGCCTCCATCAGTTGCGAGATGGCGGAGGGCAGCCCCAGCGCCGGGGTGGTGGGCGGCAACGGGGTCACGCCCAGCTTGGCCACGTCGTCGAGGACGGAGGGCGACACCACCACGCTGGGCGCCGCCTCCTGCCCGGGCCCGGTGATCTCCTGCTCGCCCATGAAGAGGTCCGGGTCCATCACCGGGATGGGCGCTCCGGGCGAGGTGATGTTGGAGTCCGAGCCCTCGTGCGGGTCCACCGGCTCCGGGAGGGAGGTGATGGCGGTGTCCTCCTCCGGCGCGGCGGCGGGCTGCGGCGTGAAGTCGGAGCCCAGGCGCGCCGCGGGGTCGGTCCGCTCCCGCTCCCGGCCCTCCTGAGCGCCGGCGGCCCCCAGGGATCCGAGCAGCGGCCCCAGCGCCTCCAGGCGCACGGTGGGAGGAGCCTGCGGCGCGCCCCCGGACGCCAGGGCCTGCGGTTCGGTCGGCACGCGTGGGTTGGTGGTCGGTCGCGGGAGGTACGAGAGGGGCGTACGGCCCGACCCGGAGTCGGAGGAAGAGGCGGCGCCCCTGGAGGCGAACACCTTGCTGGTGGGGGTAGCGGTGAGGTCGGAGGACTCCTGGAGCTCGGCGCCCTCGACGGGGGCGACCCGGCCCTTCTGGCCCAGCAGCTCCGCGTAGAGGGAGAGCAGCCGGGCGCGGATCAGCGGGGCGTCCACCAGGCGCAGCGCCTCCGCCCGCGCCGCGCGCCCCATCTCCACCCGGAGGCGCGGGTTCTCCGCCAGCCGCTGCAGCGCGGCCCCCAGCGCGCCGGGGTCGCCGGGCCGGACGAAGATGGTGCAGGAGGCGGGGAGGAGCTCGCGGGTGACCGGCAGGTCGCTGGCGACGATGGGGCGGCCGGCGGCGAGGTACTCGGACGCCTTGGCCAGGGGCCCGCCCACGGCGCGCGTGCGCTCCTCCTCCTCCAGCGGGAGCACCGCCACGTCGGAGGCGGCCAGCAGCTTGGGGAGGTCGTCGTGGATCACCGGCGGGTGGAGGTCCACGCGCCCGTGGAGCGCGAGGTCGTCCACCAGGTCCTCCAGCCGCCCGTGCCAATCGGGGTGGCGCGGGCCCAGGATGGTGAGGCGGGCCTCGTCCTTGGCCAGCAGCGGGCGCGCGGCGCGCAGGAGCGTGGGCAGGCCCTGGTAGGCCACCTGGCTGCCCACGTAGATGATGCGCATGGGCGTCGCGTCGGGGTCGGTGGCGCGGGCCTGGTAGGCGGCCACCTCGACCGGGGCGCGCATCAGGCGCACGCGTTCGGGTGGGACGCCCAGGCCCTGGACGTAGGTGGAGGACACGTTGCTGGAGGTGAGCAACGCGTCCGCGTTGAGCATGCAGAACAGCTCCTGGCGGCGGACCTTGGCGAGGAAGCGGCGGTCGCCCTCCAACTGCGGCATGGTGAAACGGAGGTCGAGGGACGGGAAGGCGTGGGCCTCGTAGATCAGGCGGTAGCCGTAGTCCCCGCGCAGCTCCGCCAGCGTGTAGCCGGCGAAGGGGTCGAAGTAGTGGGCGAGGTTGAACTCCTCGCTCTCCAGCTGGCGCCGGACGGCGCGTTCGAAGGCCTGGACCCTGGAGACGAGGTCGCCGGCGCCGACCGGGACCCGGAGGAGGCGGGCGCCCTGGTAGCGCTCGATGTGCGAGACGTCCGGCGTCTTGGCGGTCATGGCGACCACCGAGAAGCGGCCGTTGAGGGCCTTCAGGTACTCCGTCACGCGCCTCGAGGTGCCGGTGGGCGCCGGGACGACGTCGAAGGCGCAGAGCAAAACTCTCGGCAAGTCGCTCAAGCGGCGTGAAGGATATCGATACGGCGCCGTAAGTGTCACCGCTGTGAGGTCGACAGAGGTATGGGTGGCGGTTGACCCCGTGAGGGCGAGCGGCTACAGGCGCCCGGCGTATGGCGGATACGAAGAGCAAGAAGGGTGGAAAAGCGGCTCCGGCTCCCAAGAAGGGCGCGAAGGCGGAGAAGGCAAGCCCGAAATCGCCGAGGCGGACGGCGAAGGCGCCCGCGCCCATGCAGAAGCCGACCAAGGCGACGCCGGTCCTCTTCAAGAAGAAGAAGGAAGGGCCGGGCGACGAGGGCGAGCAGGGCGAGAAGCCCATGCAGAAGCCGACCAAGGCGACGCCGGTCCTGTTCGACAAGAGGAAGAAGGAGGGGTCGGGCGACGAGGGCGAGCAGGGCGAGAAGCCGATGCAGAGGCCGACCAAGGCAACGCCGGTCCTGTTCGACAAGAAGAAGGAGTCGGACGACGAAAACGAGCAGGGCAAAAAGCCGATGCAGAGGCCGACCAAGGCGACGCCGGTCCTGTTCGACAAGAAGAAGGAGCAGGGCGAGAAGCCGGCGGCCCCCCGAGGCCCCCGCGAGCCGGACGAGACGACCGAGCCGTTCGCCGCGCCGTTCACCGAGAGCCCGCCTCCGCCCGTGGACGCCGCGCCCGAGGATCCGTCCGCGGCGTCCTCCAGGCCGCGCAAGGTGGACGTCACCGCCTTCCCGCGGAAGGCGCGCCCGCCTACCGCCGATCGCATCGCCGACGCCCCCACGCCGCCTCCGCGCGCCAAGCCAGAGCCTGAGCCGGCGCCCTCGAAGGCGAAGCCGCCGCCCGCGCCCGCGGCCACCGCGGCGCCCGCCCCCGCGCGCGCGCCGGAGCGCCCGAGCCCGTCCGCGGAGCCGACCTCCCGCTGGACGGAAGCGTCCGACGTGCTGGTGGAGGGCTTCTTCCTCACGCCGGAGCCGCGCTTCCGGCGGACCATCACCGAGCCCATCGCCGAAGGCTTCTTCGTCGCGCGCGTGGCCGGCGAGGGGTCCGCGCGCCGCCACGGCCTCACCGACCGGCCCGGCGCCGCCTCGCCCGGCGGCCTCGACGAGGACCTGGGCGAGCTCCCGGTCAGCTACGGCGAGGACGACGTGCTGGCGCTGCCGCGCGACCCGCACAGCTTCTTCTTCTTCTGGGACTTCAAGTCCACCCAGGCGCCGGGAGGCCGCGCGGTACTCCGCGTGTACGACGGCGACCAACTGATCCGCGAGGTGGACTTCACCCCGGAGCAGCGCAGCTTCTACCTGCACGACCTCCCCGCCGGCCGCACCTACCGGCTGGAGGCGCACCTGGTGGACGCGTCCGGCGCCACCCGCCTGATGGGCCAGGCGAAGCTGGTCTCGCTGCCGGGCGAGGGCGCGGTGCGCACCACCGAGGTGCGCTTCCTCAAGCTCCCGTGGCACCTCGCGCTGGCCAAGCTCCGCGACTACCTCAAGGAGGGCCGCGCGCAGGTGGAGGTCGTCCAGGGCAAGGAGGCCTTCACCGCCTGGATCCGCACGCCGCTCCCCACCAGCGCCGACCTGCAGGAGGCCATCGCCAGCGAGCGCGAGGTGGCGGCGAAGGTGGGGGAGGGCCTGGAGTCGCTGGGGCACTGGCGCCCCTCGCCCTCCGGACAAAGCTGGAGCAAGTGATCGCCGGCTCCCTCTGCATCGTGCTGCACGCGCACCTGCCGTTCGTGCGCCACCCCGAGCACGAGGAGTTCCTGGAGGAGGACTGGCTCTACGAGGCGATCTCCGAGACGTACCTGCCGCTGTTGCTCGTCCTCGACCAGCTGGTGGAGGACCGCGTCCCGTTCCGCCTCACCCTGACGCTCAGCCCCACCCTGGTGAGCATGCTCACCGACGA
>DASRBA010000174.1:0-95448 GCA_035637895.1 Myxococcaceae bacterium | reverse complement strand
ACCTCATCCCGGTGGCGGCGCAGGAGACGACGCTGGACCAGTCCGTCTCCTCGGCGCCGGTGCTGAAGGCGTCCTTCGTCACCACCGAACAGGGGAGGCTGGAGGTGTTCCAGCCCTCGGGGCTGCGGCTGTTCATCCACGCCGAGCCGGCGGTGGGCGGGCTGCTGCTGCTCTGGGTGAGCCGGTACTGCCGCGGCATCCAGGTCCGGACGCCGGAGGGGCAGCGCGTCTGGCTGCCGCCGTCGAACATCCACCTCTCCGGGCTGGACCCGGCCTGCCCGCTGCTGCCCTGGCCCAAGCTGGCGCCGCCCGGCTTCCGGCTGCTGCAGGAGTACTTCACCCTCCCCCAGAAGCTGTTGTTCTTCGACGTGCGCGGGCTGGAGGCGGCGGCGGAGTCCATCCAGGGCGAGCGGTTCGACCTCTGGTTCGAGCTGGAGCGCCCGCCGCCGTTGCCGTCGCGCCTGAACAGCGACGCCTTCCGGGTCCACTGCGTGCCGGTGGTGAACCTGTTCTCGGGGACGGCGGACCCCATCGTCCACCGCCCGCTGGAGGACGAACACCTCATCCGGGTGGCGGGCGTCGACCTGCGCCACGGGGAGGTGTTCTCGGTGGACCAGGTCACCGGGGTGCGGCCCGGGCGCGCCAACCGGCGCACCTTCCAGCCGTTCCTGGACTTCTCGCACGCCGCGCCCGGCACCGAGGAGCCGGCGTTCTACCGGTTGCGGCGGACGCTCTCTCCCATCGACGACTGGGTGGACACGTACCTCTCCATCGGCACGCCGGCGGACGTCGTCTCGCAGGAGCTGACCGAGGAGACGCTGTCGCTGGAGCTGACCTGCACCAACCGGTCGCTGCCCACGCGGCTCCAGGTCGGAGACATCTGCGCCGCCACCGCCAGCTCGCCCACCATCGCCAAGTTCCGGAACATCGTGGCGGTGACGCGCCCGCTGCGGCCGCCGCTGGGGACGGAGCTGCAGTGGCGGCTGCTGTCGCACCTGTCCTTGAACCAGCGCTCGCTGCTGGACGCGGAGGCGCTGACGGCGCTCTTGGAGATCTACAACTTCCAGACCGGCGCGGACGAGCCGACGGCGCGGGCGAACCAGCTCCGGGCGGAGTCCATCCGGGCGGTGGACTCGCAGCCGTGCACGCGCTTCCTCCAGGGTGCGCCGGTGCGCGGGCGGCAGGTGCGGGTGGACGCCAGCGAGTCGGGCTACGCGGGGGTGGGGGACGCCTTTTTGATGGGCGCGGTGCTGGACGAGCTGTTCGCCACCCACGTCACGTTGAACGCCTTCGCCGAGCTGACGCTGCGGTTGCAACCCTCACAGCTGGAGTTCCGGTGGCCTCCGAGAAGCGGCTGGCGGACGATCTCCTAGAGGTCACCGACGAGCTGGCGAAGTCCGCGCCCAAGGCGTCGTTCTTCCCGCTGGTGAAGTTCCTCGAGCGGCTGACGGCGGGCGCGCAGCCCCTGGGCGGGGACGGGCCGGCGTCGGAGGAGGGGATCCGCTTCCGGCACGACCCGGCGATGACGTTCAGCTCCGGCGACGTGTCCCGGGTGACGGTGCGGGAGGAGCGGGTCCGGCCGCACGACCCGGCGTCGCCCATGCGGAAGCTGTTCGAGGTGACCACCGCGTTCCTCGGGCTGACCGGCGCGGTGACCCCGCTGCCGCTCTACGTGGCGGAGGAGGTGGCCAAGGAGGCGGAGCAGGAGAACACCGTCCGCCGCGACTTCCTGGACGTCTTCCACCACCGGCTGGTGTCGCTCGTGTTCCGGATCCGCTCCCGGTACGACCTGGGGAGCGGCTTCACCGCCACCGCGGAGGACCGCTGGTCGAGGCGGCTTTTGGCGCTGGGCGGGCTGCCGCAGCCGCAGCCCGGGTCGCTCATCCCCGCGTGGCGGCTGCTCCGGCTCTCGCCGCTGTTGTCGGGGCGGGCGCGGACGGCGATGGGGCTGGAGCGGTTCTTGGGCGACGTGCTGGAGGTGGACCTGGGGGACGGGCGGGTGGAGATCAAGCAGTTCTCCGGGTCGTGGGCGGACCTGGAGGTCGCGCAGCGGCTGCAGCTGGGGCGGGCCAACCACGTGCTGGGGAAGAGCGCGGTGCTGGGGTCGCGGGTGTACTTCCGGGCGGGGAGCTTCGTCATCCGCCTGGGGCCGCTGGACGAGAAGACGTACCGGCGGTTCCTGCCCGACGGCGACCTGCGCCCGGTGGTGCAGGAGGCGGTGCAGACGTACCTGGCGGACCCGCTGGAGTACACGCTGGAGCTGGTGCTGGGGAAGGAGGCGGGGAGGGGGTTCCGGCTGCAGCACGCGGGCGGCGCGCGGCTGGGGCGGGACACGTGGCTGGGCGGGAAGGACGTTCCCCGCAAGGAGCTGCGGGTCCGGCGGTGAGTGTGGCTAGGATGCCCGGCGCGGAGGGAATTGATGGGAACGCGTGGTGCTGCGTGGCTGGTGGTGTTGGCGCTGGTGGTGACGGCGGCGGCGTGCGTCGGTCAGCCGGGGCCGCAGGGCCCGCAGGGTCCTGAGGGCCAGCCGGGGCCGCAGGGGCGCGACGGGGTGGACGGCGACGCGGGCCCTCGGGGGCCGCCGGGTGATTTCTCCGGCTTCCTGGACGGCGGCGGCACCTTCACCGGGGACGTGCACGTCGGCGGCACAGTCACCTCGCTGGACGGCGGGGCGGTCCTGGTGCCCGGGCTGCTGCCGGCGGGGATGGTGATCGCCTTCGCGGGGCCGAACGCGCCGCCGGGGTGGCTGCCGTGCGACGGGGTGGAGGTGAGCCGGATGCAGTACGGGGCGCTGTTCGCGGCCATCGGCACCGCGTGGGGGAGCGGCAACGGCACGACCACCTTCAACGTGCCGGACCTCCGCGGCCGCTTCCTCCGCGGGACGGACCACGGCGCCGGTCACGACCCCGACGCGGGCACCCGCATCGCGAGCGCCGACGGCGGGGCCGCGGGCGATGCGGTGGGGTCGCTGCAGACGAGCCAGATCGGCCTGCACACGCACACGGCGACGGATACCGGGCACATGCACGGGCAAAACTTCTCTTTCGGGAACACGTGCACGGGCTCTGGCGTGGTCATCCGCGACTTCACGCTCGACGGAGGCGCCGACGCGTGCATCGGACCACAGGGCGTCAACACCGACATGGGCGCGGCGTCCATCATCGTCACGGGCGCGGGCGTGGCGGAGACCCGGCCGGTGAACGTGAACGTGGAGTACATCATCAAGTACTGAAGGTGGCGGTCCATGACGCTGATCCAATTCACGCGGAACTACTCGGACCACTCGAACGACAAGGGCTACCAGTTCGAGTTCTTCTGCGACAAGTGCGGGACCGGCTTCCGGTCCAGCTTCCAGGCCAACGCGCTCGGGGTGGCGTCAGGCCTGCTCCACGCCGCGTCGAGCATCTTCGGCGGCGTGCTGGGGGGAGTGGCCCGGGGCGCCGACTACGCCAAGGACGCGCTCCGCGGCGAGGGGTGGGACAGCGCCTTCCAGGAGGCGATCAAGGAGGCGAAGCCGAAGTTCCGCCAGTGCACCCGCTGCGGGAAGTGGGTGTGTCCGGACGTCTGCTGGAACGAGGGCCGCGCCCTCTGCGAGGGCTGCGCGCCCGACCTCCGGGAGGAGGCCGCCTCCATCCAGGCGCACGTCGCGGTGGAGCAGCTGGGGCAGAAGATGCGGCAGGTGGACCAGGTGGGCGACCTGGACGTGAAGGCGCAGGCCGTCGCCGCCTGCCCGCACTGCAACGCCCGGGTCGGCGGGGGCAAGTTCTGCCCGGAGTGCGGCAAGCCGCTGGCGGCGGCCTCGTCGCAGTGCCGCCAGTGCGGCGCCGAGCTCGCCGCGGCGGCGAAGTTCTGCGCCGAGTGCGGCACGCCCAGGCACGGCGGCGTGTGAGCCGGCCTTCCGCGAAGGGGTACACCGTCACGTACCGACGTCGACGCGGGCGAGCGAAGGCACCATCGGCATGAGCGGTGGCTCCGGCAGCCCCAGGCCCCGGGCCAGCGCTCGCACGGCGAGCCCGTCGACGTAGAGCTTGAACGTGGTGGCGTGCACTTCGGGATCGAAATCGGTCCGCTTCCGGTAGGCCTGGGCCTCCAGGTCCCGCTCGCGGCAGAGCTCGACGAAGGCCTCCTCGAACGCAGGGGCGGCCCGCTCCGCCAGCGCGCGGCACACCGCCAGCTTGGCGGCGTCCGCTCCGGACGGGTCGAGCGCCTCGAAGCGATCGAGCAGCGACGGCAGGAGGGTCCGGTCCATCGGCCGGAGCGCGATCAGGTGCAGCGCGCGCCCGAAGAGGAAATCCTCCTCGTATTCCTCACCAGGGAAGTGCCGGAACGGAGACAGGCGGGCGACTTCACGCGCCAGGTCGAGATCGCCGCCCGCCAGCGCGTCGGAGAAGCCGATGGTCTCGCTCGTCATCGGCTGCGGGGTGATGCCCGGAGGTTGCCGGCTCACCCGGAGGAGCGCGAGCCGCGCCTGACCGGCCTGACGCAGCATGGTGGCGAAGGAGCCCTGGTCCGCATCGAGGAGGATGGCGCAGATCCCCAGGACGCGGGAGGCGATGGCGAGGTTCGCGAGTTGGTCCGCGGTCGCCGGCGAGGGTGCGCCGAGGGCGGGGAGGCATTCCTCCAGGGTGAGCGAGGCGTTGTACCGGGCGACCTGGGCGTAGTCGTGGCTCACGGTGTGAAGTTGACGTCGGAGCCGACGGGCGGATAGGTCGGGCCCGTCACCTGTTCGCGCTCGAAGATCTCCTTCAGGTCGTCGCGGATGATCAAGACCGTCGGTACCACCTTGGTCCGGAACAAGCGTCGGTCTGGTGGGATGCGCGCCTCGTCCAGAGCGAGACGGCGCACGTACATGAACCGACCAGGCCGCATCGGGTGGGGAGTCCCCACGCTCTGATTCATGTCGACACAGTCGAACATGCCGATGACGTTCGCGATGTAGAGGTCGTCGCTGGCGACCTTGCCCTTGTGGTTGAGCAGGGTGAAGCGGAGAAACTCGATCTCGGCTTGCGCGTGCTGCTCCAGGAGCGTCTTCATTCGCGCGGACACCATGAAATATCCGCAGGCGTTCGGGACGACATCGGCGATTCGGAGGCCCTTCTCCTTGTCCGTCATCTTGAACTGCACGCCCGGTTGATACTCGGCGCCCATCCGCTGGCCAGTCGCGGGCTTGTGGATGAAGGGCATCTCTCTCGGGATGTGGAAAACCGCGCAGTAGCCAGGCTGCACCTCCCAGCGAAGAAGGAAGTAGCGCCCGATGTTGGTATCGGTCGTCGAGCTCATGCCTGGAACATCTTGTTCAGCGTGGTGAAGGTTCCGTTCTTGGCGGAGGCGCGGCCGTGCTCGACGATGTGCCAGTAGGTCATGTCCGACCAGGACTCGAGAGTGTTTGCCACAGCGCCCTTGTTTTCCTCGGTGACCTCGTGTTCTGGCTGCGATTCGGAGAGCTCGCGCCGGATGCTCTCGATGATGGCCGCGCACTCGCGATTGTACGAGCTGTGCCATCCCTTGTGCCGGGGGAGCATCAACGCATACGCGACGTCCCGGGTGATCGGCAGGATGATGATGTTCTTGCCGTCGTTGATGTTGTACTCGGCGGCCACGAGGAGATCGAGCTCCGTGTCGCTCAGCGACTCCAGGAGCGCCTCCTCCGGCATGATGTGGTGGTACTCGTGGCCGAATGGGGTGCTCCAGACCTTGTAGTTCCGCCCCACGAAGAACCAGGCGGTCCGATTCTGGCGGGGATCGCTCGCCCGGAACATCTGCCGGGCGACCCCGGCCAGCTTGTCTGCCTTCTTCTGGCGACCGGTCTGCTTGAACGGCTCCATCGCCGCAGGGAGGCGCTTGCGCGGGTACTGGTCCGCTGGAGTGCCGTCAGGCATCGTCTGGGTGAAGTCCAACTCGTACAGGGCGCGCTTCGACGTGGGCGGGAGGGCACCGGTGACCGAGCCCGAGAGCGCCTCGTTGTACCCGTTCACGCGATAGGCGCAGTTCGGGTAGGACGGCGACGGGTTCTCGAAGTTGGGCTCGTGCCGGGCGACACAGCCCTTGGCTTGCTTGTGCAGCTCACCCGTCACCGCACGTATGTGACCGGTCATCTCCGTTCGACCTCCGGCCCCGCGATCACCAGGGCCCCGCGCGTCTCGTCATCGTCCGCCAGCCACAGCAACCCGGTCCGAGCGGGGGCATACCCTCGAGCATGCGCTCGCGCCGCCATGCAGAGTGACACCGGGCCGGTGGCGGCGCCAAGCTCGCCGAACCACTCGGCCGCGCTGCTCGCCGGCGCGTCTGCCACCGCCCGGGGCATCCGGGCGCGCGAGAGGGCGGTGCCCCACTCGTAGGCGAGCCGGTCATCGCCGTTGAGGCCTCCCAGGACGTAGCCGGGAGGCTCGCCCGGGTGGGCGACGGCGGTCTCGATGACCTGGGCCAGCAGAGCTCCGGAGGCGGGCCTGGATCTCTGGAGGCGGGCGATGCCGGGGCGGCCGAGGAAGAGCTGCGGCATCCGCGCCGCGGCTCGCTCCCGCCGGGGGGGCTGTACCAGGACGAACGCGGCTGCCTCCCCGGGGAGCGGTTTGGAGGGTTGCTGCGAGGACTTGAGGCGGTTCCGGGCGGCCAGGGACTCCGCCATGCTCGGCTCCACGAGGCTTCCGGCGCCTCCCACCACGCAGGCGTCGACCTCGCGCCGGTTCAGCGAGGCCTGGGCGTCCGCCAGGAGCTCCAGGAAGCCGCAGGCGCCGCCGAACCCGAGGTGAACCCGGGCGCGGGCCGTCTCGGGGATGAAGGCGTGGATCGCTCCCGGGAGGCGCGCCCGCAGGTTCTCAGCGCGCTCCTCGAGCCCGGGGCCTTCGCCGAGCGCGCTGCCGTCCGCGAGCGCGAGGTAGATGGCGCTCCGCTCCCAGTCCAGCGGCCCCGCGCACGCCAGGAGGTCGCGCAGGGCCGCCACCGCGAGCGCGGCCACCCTCCCGAGCCCGGTGAAGCCCAGCGTGACGTGCGGGATGCAGTGCCCGGCGAGCGGCTCCGCGCGCCCGCTCTCCTGGTTCCACGCGACCAGGCCCTCCAGCGCCGTGATGCGCCGCACTCCGGCGCGGCCGGCGGCGCAGCTCACCACGGCCGAGTCTCCGAGCGGGGTCACCATGCCGAGTGCGGTAACCACGGGGGCCTCGCTCCATCCGGCCGGGGCCTGCGCAGGCGTGGGTGCAGGCCAGGGGCTTCTGCAGGCGGGGAGCGCCGGCGCCGAGGGCGCGCGAGCCGCCAGATCGCCGAGTGCTTCGTGGCGCACATGCCCGGCGATCGACTCGAGCTGCCGTCGCTGGTGGGAGCCCCAGGATTCCGGCTCCACTTGCGCGGCTCCGTGGGTGCGGAGCAAGAGCTCCAGGGCGAGGGCCGCGCGGCGGTGTGCGGGCCCACCGAGCAACTCCGCCCTCAGGAGGTCCGGATTCCAGGGTCGGCCGCGGAGGAGGCGGCCGGAGGCGGGCAGGCGGGCGCGCGCCTCACCCCACCGGCGCCTCACCTCAAGCGCGTCGGGACGCGGCAACGGCGGAGGCACCGGGTCGAGCGGCGGTGGCTCGGCCTCGTCGAGGGGCTCCTTCTGGACCAGGTGCTCCTCCAGCTCCATGCCGGCGATCAGGGAGAGGGCGTCCGCCGCGATCGGCCCGACCGCCGGATCCTCGAGAACCTCGGCGAGCGCGTCGGCCGCCTGCCTCCTGCCGGCGAACCCGAGCGCGCGCGCCGCCCCCGGCGCCCGGTCGTTCGAGCCGAGCGCGTCGAGCAGGGGTTGCAACTCCCGTTCGCCGCAACCGATGGCCCAGAGGAGGGCGGGCCGGTCCCATCCCGGGCCTTCCGACCAGACGATGTCCTGCAGCAGCTTCCAGGCCGAGGGCGCGTCGAAGAGGAGGGCGCTCTCGAGCGCGGTGTCTCGGACGGGCCCCGCCGGCCCCCGGCACAGCTCCAGGAGCCAGGCAGCGTCGGCGCGCCGCGGGAAGGCGCGGGCGGCGCGGAGGGCGGCGAGCGTCACCGGTTCTCCACGTCCGCCAGTCAAGCGGTCCAGGGGCAAGAGCGGCTCCACGCCCCACCAGGCCGCGATGTCGAGCGAGGCCGCGCACACCAGGTCGGCCTTGCCGGTCATCGCGCCCAAGACCGACGCCGCGAGGTCATCCCGAGGAGAGAGCTGGATGGCGCGCGTCAGCGCAGCCAGGCCGTCACCCTCCACCGTCTGGAGCCGCGCGAGCACCGGCTCGCACGCGAGCCCAGGGCGGTCCGGGTGAAGCAGCGCCAGGGCGGCCGCCGCCAACAGCTCGGGATCGCCTCCTTCGAGCGCGGGGAGAAGCGCCCTCTCCTCGGCCGGAGCGCCCAGGAGCACGAGCGCGTCCACGCTCGCCTTCAGCCGGGACTCCGGACCGCGCTCGATGTCCGCGAGGCGGTACCGGTGGTCGTGAAGGCGCTCCGCCCGCTGGGTCCACAGAAAGCCGGCGTCCCCCAGGAGCTCTTCACAAGTCTCCCAGATGGCTGCGGGCATCGGAATCAGTTCAGGTCCTCGAGGAGGAGGTAGAAGAGGTTCTCAGTCGAGCCACCGTTCAGCCGTACCTGAAGCTGCGCCGGCGTCACCTTGTACAGGCGCGCCGAATCGGCCCCGGCGTTGTCCACGTCGTTGACGGTCACCAGCGCCTCGGGAGCGGTCGAGAGCGCAGTAGGGAACGAGAACGTGCACGGGACGGTGCAGGTGTTGTTGGTGGGGATGGTCCCGGCCGTCCAGCGGTAGCGCCCGTGCACGTACGTGCCCGGCTCGAAGGCGACCCAGTGCAGCGCGTCCGAGTTGCTGTCGATCCAGTACTGGAACCCGCTGGTCGTCGGGTTTCCGATGACGCGGCTCTTCTGGCCCCCGACGTTGTCGCCGGACTCGTCGATTTGCAGGAGGACCACCGGCGGGGTCGGGAACGCGGCCGGGAATGAGACGTTCCCGCCGCTGACGGGGCCGGACACGATTCCCGCCTCGACCCGCTTTCCGTCGATGGTGTGCACGCCGGGCTCGATGGCGAACCAGTGGATGGCGTCGGCGGGCAGGTCGCACAGGAAGGAGATCCGGTTGGGCGCCAGGTGCAGCAGCCGCACCCAACTCGGGCCGTAGTCGTCGTTCGTCTCGTCGATCGTCGCCAGGACCACAGGGTTGGCCGGGAACCTGACGGGGAGGGTGACGTTCCCGTTGTAGCTCCCGGAGCCGGCGGCGGGCTGGATCCGGCACCCGTCCGAGGCCACGCCGGCCAGCACGAGGGGCGGGCGCGCGTACGTCAGCATCGTCCCGCCAGCGACGAGCCCTCCGGAGACGGTGAGGCTGCCCACCACCTGTGAGTCGCCGTGGACGGTGCCGCCGTCCAGTCCGTCGATGGTCACCGAGGGGCCGGGAGGGCCTTGGCGCCCATCATTCCCTGCTGGCCCTGGATCGCCCTTGTCTCCCTTGCATGCCCAGAGACCAACGGTCATCGCGATCAGCAGCCAAGTCGTCCGCATACGTTCCCCTCCCTCACCCGCAGTGTCACGCCGGGAGCCTGCGGATACCAGGCCCTGGGGTAGGATCCGGTCGCCTCCTCCCTCCCGCGTGGCCAAGATCGGCAAATACGAGCTGGTGCGGAAGCTCGCCTCGGGCGGGATGGCGGAGGTCTTCCTGGCCAAGTTCGAGTGGGCGTACGGGCTGGAGAAGACGGTGGTGGTGAAGCGGATCCTCCAGCACCTCCACCAGGACCCGAACTTCATCGCGATGTTCTTCTCCGAGGCGCAGCTGGCCTCGCGGCTGGACCACCCCAACATCGTCCAGATCATCGAGTTCGGGGAGTCCGAGGACGCCAACTTCCTCGCCATGGAGTACGTGGACGGGCTCACCCTCCGCGACCTCCTGGTGGCCGCCTACCAGGCCGGCGAGTTCCTCCCCTTCGGGCAGTGCGCCAGCATCGTCGCCCACGCCTGCGAGGCCCTGGCCTACGCGCATGAGCTGACCGACCCCGCGACGGGCGTGCCGATGAAGCTCGTCCACCGCGACGTGAGCCTGGACAACATCATCGTGTCCAAGGCCGGCGCGGTGAAGCTGATGGACTTCGGGATCGCCAAGGCGGTGAACCAGGCCCACCACACCAAGACCGGCGTCATCAAGGGGAAGCTCTCGTACATGTCGCCGGAGCAGATCCGCGCCCAGCCGCTGGATCGGCGCGTGGACGTCTACGGGTTGGGCGTCGTGCTCTACGAGCTGGTCACCGGCGCCAAGCCGTTCGACAACCTCAGCGAGGCGGAGCTGCTCCACGAGATCGTCTACGGCGAGCGCATCCCCATGCGGGAGCGCCGGAAGGACGCGCCGCCCGAGCTGGAGCGCATCACCACCCGCGCGCTGGAGCGCGACAAGGAGCGCCGCTACCCCGACTGCCGGATGATGCACGCGGACCTGGAGAGCTTCCTCCGCTCCTGGCACCAGCCGGTCAACGCGTTCGAGCTGGCGGAGCTGATCAAGCGCTACTCGGGCGACGCCAAAGCCGGGTCCGGGCCGGTCGAGATTCCGCCGACCCGCGCGGCGCCCGAGGAGGCGTCGGATCCGGACGTGACCGCGCCCCGCGCCCCTCCACCCCGGGCCACGCGCGAGGCCTCCGACCCGGACGTGACAGGGGCGCGACCGCCGCCGTCGAGGGCGCGCGAGGTCTCCGCCCCGGACGTCACCGGAGAGCGACCACCGCCCGAAGCGAACACCGTCATGGAGCGGCCGCGCGTGGGCGCGGCGAGGGCCCCGTCCGGCGGGAAGCCGCGCTCGACGCCCGCCCGCCCGCGGGTCACCAGCGCGGAGCTGGCGTCGCTGATCCGCAGGCGGCCGATGGTCGCCATCCCCGTCGCGCTGGGCGCCTTCGCCGCCGCGCTGGCCCTGGTGCTGCTGGTGCGCAACATCCCGGAGCGCCCGGTCGCCCCTCCGCCCACCCACCCCGCGCAGCCGACTCCCACCGCTACCGTTCCTCCACCCACGGCGGCGCCGGACCCGGCCGAGGAGCAGGCTCGAGCCCAGGACGAGCTGGAGCGAAGCGAGAAGGACCAGGCCAAGGCGCGGGAGTTGCTCGCCAACGCGACGCCGCTGCTCGGGGGGAGCGACCCCGGGTCCGCCGAGCCGTTGCTGATGGCCTGCCTCCAGCTGGACCCGACCAACGCGGACTGCCACCTCACGCTGAGCACGATGTACGTGCAGCTGAAGAACCGCACCCAGGCCCGCGCGCACGCCCTCAAGTTCCTCAAGCTCGCGCCGGACCGGGCGGCGGAGGCCCAGCCCATCTTCCAGGACCTGCAGGCCATGAAGGTGCGCGCCGCTCCCCCCAAGCCGGTCCGGGCGCCGAAGACGACCAAGACACCGGTCGCCAGGGACACCAAGGACCCTCCCAAAGAGGTCGGGCCTGATCCGAACGACCCCTCCAACCAGGAGCTCTCCACCGCGCTGTGCGAGGAGGGGAAGCAGATGCTCCGGCAGAAGCAGTACAAGCAGGCCAGCGCCCTCTTCAACAGCTGCCTCAACCTCGACAAGCGCAACGCCGACTGCAACCTCGGCCTGGGCAGCGCCTGGGCGAACCTCGGCAGCCAGGCGAAGGCGGCGAAGTACTACCGGGAGTTCCTCCGGCTGGCGCCCAACCACCCGCTGGCCGGCGACGTGAAGGTGCTGTTGCAGCAGTACGAGGGGCAGCAGTAACAGGCGCGCCGGCGCCGCCAGGCCCCGCTCCGCGAGCAGCTCCGCGGCGGTTTCCAGGCCCGGTGGTTGGGGAGCGGCGAATGGTGGCCCCGAGAGATGCTGGCGCGCTAGCTTTACCCGGATGCTCGGCGTGACGCTGGTCATGGCCTCCTCCTTCTTCGTGACGGCCGACCGGCCCGGGGAGACGCCTCATGTCCTGGTCGCTGCGGCGGAGGCGCTGGTCCAGCACAATCTCGGAGACGCGGCCAGCGTCGTCATCCGCGCGGCGCTCGCCTCTCCCGGGTTGACGCGCGCCGAGCTCGCCCGGCTCCGGCTCGCCGACGCGGCCCGGCTGGCCCGCGCGAATGACGAAGCGGGAGCGAAGAAGCAGCTTGGCGACGCCTTGAGCCTCGACCCGGCAGTGACGTTCGAGCTTCCAGTGTCGACGCGCCTCGAGGCGTTGCTGGAGGATGCCCGCTCGCGGCTGCCCCCCTCCTCGGGTCCAACGCCTCCTTCCAGCAGCAGCGGTCGCGAAAAGCCGGCTGCAGCCCTCGTCCGCATCGTCGACCTATTGGGCTCGAACGCGCAGATGGAAGCGGCGGATATCGTCCTTCAGGTCGGGTGGCAGTATTTGCCGTTCACGGCCGAGGAACAGGTGCAGCTCGGGGTCCGCCGCGGCACCGTGAAGGCAGGCCTGTTTGATGATGCGGAGGCCAGGAGGGCCTTCAAGGCAGCGCTGAGGCTGGACCGCGCGGCCAAGCTGCCTGGCTGGGCGCCACCGGACACGGTGCGTCAGTTCGATGAGCTGCGCGCGGAGTTGCTGCCGCCTCCGCCGCCCTCCTCGTCGCCGCCGATCGCGGAAGCCGAACGCCCAGCCGACGAGGAAGTGGCCTCCGTCCGAAGCAACGTCATCACGATAAACAGTCTGTCATTGGCACTGCCGGCCCTGGCTCTCGTGGTTGACCTGCACACCCTGGCCTTGCAGGCTGGATATGAACGGGTGCTTCACCCCAATGTGACGGCACTTGTATATGCATTGCCCGCTGTCGCGTTGGATCAATACAGCCCGTACGGGATCGTTCTGGCGGGCATGATCCGGATCTATTTTTCCGGAACCGCACCGGCCGGGCTCTACCTGGCAGCAGGGACTGGTCTCGCCGTCAGCAATGTGCCCGCCGGCCTTCTGACATCCCCCACGCTCCTGCCCATCGCGATCGGCGGCTACCAACATGTATTCGAAAACGGGCTCGTTCTGGGGGGTGGCCTGGGGATGATGCTGGCCATCAATATCCATGGAGTAGGCCCCATCCCCTACGCTGAGATTTCGGGCGGATTCGCTTTCTGACCGAGCATCCGAGGGCTCTTGGAGCGCTGGTTCGGCGGGGCAGCCCAGCGTCCGGGGGAGCCAGGGACGTGTTCCTCCATCCCCCTCCGGGACCCCGACGCCACCGATTGCTCCCGCCCCCCTCTATAGGTAGCTTCGGCCCCTCCCCTCTCCCCCGAGGCCCGTCATTCGCGTCGATCGCAAAGCCCTCATCCGGCGGCTCACTCCCACCTCGACCCGCATGCTGGAAGGTGCGGTGGGCCGGGCCGCCAACGGCCAGTTCTACGAAGTCGTGGTGGAGCACGTGCTCGACCAGATCCTCGGACCCGACGATGGGGACGGGGCCCGGCTCCTCCACCGGTTCGACGTGGACCGCGAACGCTTCCGCGGCCAGGTGAACCGCGTCCTCCAGCGCATGCGCACCGGCAACGCCGGCCGCCCCGTCTTCTCCGAGACCGTCTTCCAGCTGTTCGAGGACGCCTGGCTCTTCGCCTCCGTGGAGCTGGGCGCGGTCACCCTCCGCTCCGGCGCGCTGCTCACCATGCTGATCGCCCGGCCGGAGAAGTACACCGCCGAGACCTTCGGCGACCTGGAGCGCATCCCGTTCGAGGAGCTGAAGAGGGACTTCGAGGAGATCGTCTCCCAGTCCCCCGAGTCCGCCGAGGTGGCGGCCATCTCCACCTCTTCCGGCGGCGGCGCCGGAGCCGGCGTCCCGGGCGTCCCCGGCGCCCGCGGCGACGAGGCCCTCAAGCGCTTCGCCCAGAACTTCACCGAGAAGGCGCGCAAGGGCGGCATCGACCCCATCTTCGGCCGCCACCGGGAGATCCGGCAGGTGGTGGACATCCTCGCCCGCCGCCGGAAGAACAACCCGATCATCGTGGGTGAGCCCGGCGTGGGAAAGACCGCGCTCGTCGAGGGCCTCGCCGTGGAGATCGCCAACGGCCAGGTCCCCGAATCCCTCAAGAACGTGGAGCTGTACGGCCTCGACCTCGGCCTCCTCCAGGCGGGCGCCGGCGTGAAGGGCGAGTTCGAGAACCGCCTCAAGGCCGTCATCCAGGAGGTGAAGTCTTCCCCCAAGCCCATCATCCTCTTCATCGACGAGGCCCACACCCTGATCGGCGCCGGCGGGGCGCAGGGCGGCAGCGACGCCGCCAACCTCCTCAAGCCCGCCCTGGCCCGCGGCGAGCTGCGCACCATCGCCGCCACCACCTGGTCCGAGTACAAGAAGTACTTCGAGAAGGACGCCGCCCTCGAGCGCCGCTTCCAGCCGGTGAAGGTGGAGGAGCCCTCGGAGGAGGACGCCATCGGCATGCTCCGCGGCATCCGCGACCTCTACGAGCAGACCCACAACGTCGTCATCCGCGACGACGCGCTCGTCCAGGCGGTCAAGCTCTCCCAGCGCTACATCTCCGGGCGCCTGCTGCCGGACAAGGCGGTGGACCTGCTCGACACCGCGTCCGCGCGCGTGAAGATGGAGCTGCACTCCCGCCCCGAGGAGATCGTCGCCCTCGAGGCGGAGCTGGCCGGCCTGGAGCGCGAGAAGAGCGCGCTCACCCGCGACCGCGACCAGGGCCAGCCGGTGGAGCCCAAGGCCATCACCGACGTGGAGGAGAAGATCCGCGCCGTCCAGGACCAGCTGGCCACCTTCCGCCAGCGCTGGGAGGACGAGCGCGCCGCGGTCAACGCGCTCCACGAGGCGCGCAAGCCCGGCGCCCCCGCCAACGCGCTGGAGGACGCCAAGGCCCAGCTGGCCAAGGTCCGCGGCGAGTCCCCGTTCGTCCACTCCGAGGTGGACCCGGACGTGGTCGCCAAGGTGGTCGCCTCCTGGACCGGCGTCCCGGTGGGCAAGATGCGCTCCGACATGCTGGAGGCCATCCTCAACCTCGAGGAGCGGCTCCGCTCGCGCGTGCGCGGGCAGGACGCGGCGCTGAAGACGGTGGCGGAGGCGATCCGCATCGCCAACGCCGGCATCCGCAACCCGGGCACCCCGGTGGGCGTGCTCCTGTTCGTCGGCCCCTCGGGCGTGGGCAAGACGGAGACGGCCATCGGCCTGGCGGAGGCGCTCTACGGCGGCGAGCGCTTCATGACCACCATCAACATGTCCGAGTTCCAGGAGAAGCACACCGTCTCCCGGCTCATCGGATCGCCCCCCGGCTACGTGGGCTACGGCGAGGGCGGCATGCTGACCGAGGCGGTGCGCCAGCGCCCGTACTCGGTGGTGCTGCTGGACGAGTGCGAGAAGGCGGACCCGGAGGTGATGAACCTCTTCTACCAGGTGTTCGACAAGGGCGTGCTCACCGACGGCGAAGGCCGCGTGGTGGACTTCAAGAACACCGTCGTCATCCTCACCAGCAACCTGGCCTCCGACCAGGTGATGAAGATGTTCGACGACAAGACCCCCACCGCCGATCAGGTGGCCACCGCCATCCGCCCCACGCTCTCCAAGCACTTCAAGCCCGCGCTGCTGGGCCGCATGACGGTGGTGCCCTTCGCCCCCATCTCGCAGGAGATCCTCCGCGACATCGTCCGGATGAAGCTCAAGTCGCTGGGGGACCGGCTCCGCACCTCCCACCGCATCGAGACCGACTTCGCCCAGGAGCTGGTGGAGCTGGTGGCCTCCCGCTGCACCGAGCCGGAGAGCGGCGCCCGCAACGTGGACCACACCCTGCGCGGGTCGCTGATGCCCGCCCTGGCCCGCGAGCTGCTCCAGAAGCTGACGGGCGGCCCGCCACCGGAGAAGCTCTCGGTGAGCGTGGACGCGGAGGGCAGCTGGAAGATGGACTTCCAGGGAACGCGAGGCGCCTGAGGGACGCATGCAGCCGCTGGTGATCACCATCCGGAACGTCACCACCGGGGAGCAGCGCCTGCGGGCGTTCTACCGCTCCCCGGTGCACGTGGGGCGCAACGAGCTGAACGACCTGCCCCTGCCCAACGGCTACGTCTCCCTCTGGCACGCGGTCATCCGCTTCGAGGAGGAGACCATCCGCTACACCGACCTGGGGTCGAAGAACGGCTCCGAGGTGGGCGGCGCGCGGGTGGAGCCCAACAAGCCGGTGGACGTGGGCGCGCAGATGCCGGTCGCCATCGGCGAGCTCCGGCTGGAGTTCTCCCGGGACTCGGCGCTCGCGGAGGCGGCGGACCGCGAGCCGCAGACCGCCTTCTCCAGCGACAGCGCGGACCAGCCGCCCGCCGAGAGCGTCTCCACCCGCTTCTTCGAGGTGCCCAAGGACCTCGTCCTCCCCAAGTCCACCCCCGCCCCGGCGAAGCGCGAGCCGACGCCGCCTCCGCGCCGCATGGAGCCGGAGCCTCCGCCCTCCGTGCACTACGAGCCGGAGCCGGAGCCTCCGCCGCGCCGGCCCGACCCCATCCCGCTGCGCGAGCTGCCCGGCGCCCGCCCCGCCCTGGACCGCCGCCGGGAGGAGCCGCGGCGGGAGGAGCCTCCGCCTCGCCGCGAAGAGCCCCGCCGGGAGGAACCGCGGCGGGATCGCGTCACGCCCGGCAACGCCACCGCGCTGATCGACAACGCGATGGCGGACTACAACAAGTTCCGCGACGCCTGGAAGTCGCTCCGCCTGGACCTCAGCCACGGCCTGAAGAGCCTGACCAAGGAGGAGCGCTCCCGCGCGCTGGACCAGATCAAGGAGCGGATGCCGCAGGTCCTCAAGGAGGAGGACTTCCAGGTGATGCTCAACGCGCTGGGCATCGCCTCCCGGCGCACGCTGGAGCGGATGGGGCTGGACCACGCCCAGGCGTCCGGCGGCGCGCCCGCGGCGGCCCCGGCTCCGGCCCCGTCGGCCTCGAAGGGTTCACCCGAAGGCGAGGCGGCGCTCAAGCTGGTGGGCCGGTTCGCGCGCTCCTACGTCCCCGGCGCGCCGCAGCCGCCACCCCCGACCGAATCCGAGAAGATGATGGAGCGGGTGGCGGACGTGCTGGAGACGTGCGCCAAGATGTTCGTGGAGTTCCGCAAGGGCCACGGTCAGTTCGCGGAACACATGGCGGTCCGAACCCAGCGCCGCGAGGGCCCCCTGGAGGACGCCAAGGACGCCCGCGAGGTGCTGGCCTACGTGCTGGACTGGCGCAAGGGCGGCCACGCCCGGGTGGACGAGCTCAAGGACGGGTTCAAGCAGTTCATGGTCCACGAGATCGCCCTGCTCCAGGGCCTCCGCGCCGGCGTGCAGGAGCTGATGGAGCAGATGAACCCGGAGAAGATCTCCGAGGAGGCCGGCTCCTCGCTTCTGGGGGCCGGTGGCAAGTGGAAAAAGTTCGTGGAGATCTACGAAGATCTGGCGGAGGAGCAGACCTTGACGCGGAAGCTGTTCGGGACCGCGTTCTGGCGCGCCTACACGGCCGTGGTCCAGGAGAGCGAGTAAGCGGGGCCTGGGAAACGGGCGCGGCGCCCTTTTCCCGGGTACGATGGAGGCCCCCATCAGGGTGCGTCCAAAGGGAGTAACCGGTTGGCGAAGGTCGGAAAGTACGAGCTGGTGAGGAAGCTCGCCACGGGCGGCATGGCCGAGGTGTTCCTCGCCAAGGCGGAGTGGGCGCGCGGCGTGGAGCGGACCGTGGTGGTGAAGCGGATCCTCTCCCACCTCGCCGAGGACCAGAACTTCGTCGACATGTTCCTCAGCGAGGCCAAGCTGGCGGCCCAGCTCTCGCACCCGAACATCGTGCAGATCTTCGAGTTCGGCGAGACGGAGGGCGTCTACTACCTGGCCATGGAGTACGTGGACGGGCCCAACCTCCGGACCCTGGCCGCGCGCGCCCACGAGCAGCACCGGCCCATCGACTTCCGGATCTGCGCCAAGATGATCGCCGAATCGTGCGAGGCGCTGGCCTACGCGCACGACCTGACGGACCCCACCACCGGCCAGGCGCTGCAGCTGGTCCACCGCGACATCAGCCCGGACAACATCATCCTGTCCAAGAGCGGCGCGGTGAAGGTGGTGGACTTCGGCATCGCCAAGGCGGTGACGCAGAGCCACCAGACCAAGACCGGCCTGATCAAGGGCAAGTTGGCCTACATGGCCCCGGAGCAGCTCAAGACCAAGTCCATCGACCGGCGCGCGGACGTGTACGCGCTGGGCGTGGTGCTCTACGAGCTGGTGGCCGGCGCCAAGCCGTACGACGCCGAGTCCGAAGTGACGATGATGCACGCGGTGCTGTACGAGCCGATGGTGCCCATCCGCCAGCGCCGTCCGGACGTCCCGGCGGAGCTGGAGTCCATCGTCAACAAGGCGCTCGCCCACGAGCGGGACGAGCGGTACCCGGACTGCCGCTCGTTCCACCAGGACCTGGAGCGCTTCATCATCTCCTCCGGGCGCGACCCGGTGGGCATCTTCGAGATCGCCAAGCTGATCGCCGAGCTCCAGGCCCAGCCCGTGGGCGCCGCCGCGGGCACCGGCGTCCGCGGCGTGGCCACGCCCTCCGCCCCTCGCGGCAGCACCACCCCCGGCCCGGAGCGGCGCCAGAACACGCCGGCCCAGCCCGCCGGCGTGGCGGAGGCCGTGTCCATGAAGGCCACCGGCACCGACGGCGGCCAGGCGCCCCTCCTCCTCACCGGCAACCTGATGGTCAGCGCGCTCCTGGGCGAGGTGGAAGGGGACGCGCAGACCATCCGGTCCAAGGGCGGGCTCCCGCCCATGAAGGAGGAGGAGCGCGCCGCCACCGAGCTGGAGATGCCCGCGCTCCAGCTCCCGCCGGAGCCGACCACCATCCCCTCCGAGGCGAAGCCGCCGCCCCCGCCCAAGCGCGAGCCGACGGCGAACCGGAAGGCGGCGCAGCAGCACAAGAGCCAGCCGCCCCAGAAGGTGAAGAAGGAGGACCGGGCCGCCGCGGCCGCGGAGCCGCCGCCCAGGCCCAAGGCGAAGTCCAAGGTCCCGCTGATCGCCGCCGGCGGCGGCCTGGTGGTGGTGCTGGCCGCGGTGGGCGTCGTGGTGGCGACCCGGCCGACCGGCAAGCCGCCGCCCCCGCCTCCGCCGCCCATCGAGAACACCGACCCGGTGGCGCACCAGAACCCGGAGACCACCAACCCCACCACCACCCAGAACCCGACCCAGCCGACGGTCACCCAGACCGATCCGGTCAAGGAACCGGTCAAGGAACCGGGGAAAGAGCCGGTGAAGGAGCCCGACCACCAGACCCCGGAGACCACCAGCCCGGCGTCAGAGGGCGTCCACCTGGTGCTCAAGTCGGAGCCGCCGCTCCGGATCAAGGTGATCCAGGGCAAGCGCGTGCGCGCCCAGGGCAAGAGCCCGCTCTCCGCCCACGTCCCGCCCGGCAACTACGAGATCGAGGTCTACGACGAGGCGCAGGGCATCTCCCACGAGGACAAGATCACCGCCAAGGGCGACTCGGTCCACGAGACCTTCACCGTGGGCAAGGGCGTGATGCTGATCTCGTCCTTCCCCTGGTCGACCGCGAGCGTGGACGGCAAGTCGCTCGGCACCACGCCACAGAAGTGGGAGGGCTACGAGGGTACCCACACCGTGACCTTCGAGTGCAGCACGCCCGACAAGAAGAAGGACGTACAGAAGATCGAGGTCAAGCCGGGCGCCCAGGTCCGCGTGAAGGGCAAGTGCGACAGCTAGGTCGCCTCGCCCTCGCCCCGACGTCTACTGGGTGGTGAACGTCCACGACGCGTCCAGGCCGCCCACGCCCGCGTCGCTGAAGACCTGGCAGTCGTTCACGTAGACCTTGTAGACGCGCCCGCTGAGCAGCGCGACCGACGGCGTGAACACCGCGGTCTTGCCGCCGGCGCAGGCGGTGCTGCCGGGGACGGCCGGCTCGCCGCCGGTGTACTGCACCAGCGAGATGCCCTGGGGCGTGCAGTTGACCGGGTTGTCGTAGGTGACGGTCACCGCGGTGTTGAGCGCCACGCCGGTGGCGTTCTTGTCCGGGACCACCTGGGTGATCTGCGGGCCGTCCTGGCAGATCTGCGCGCGCTGCCGGCACTGCAGGCTGTCGCAGTAGGCCTTCTGGCTCTGGTCGAAGTCGATGCAGGAGGCGGCATAGCCGACGCAGAGGCCGGCCGCGACGAAGAGAAGGACTCGCTTCACGGCAGCCTCCCGGAGACGACGGCGGCCACCCCGTGGTCGGAGGGCGCCAGGTTCACCGACACCAGCGGCGCCACCTCCGGGGCCAGCTTCCAGACGAGGCCGCCAATCAGGACGGCCCCGCCGATGCCGACCATGGTGTAGCCGGTGGTCTGGTAGAGCTTGCCGCTGGCCACCGCGGAGTGGAGCTGGTCCGGGGTGGTGATCGTCGCGCTCCCGGTGAGCAGCGAGCCGTTCACCTGGTGGCTGGCGAAGACGAAGCCGCCGCCGACGCCGGCCACCACCGCGCCCGCGCCGATGGGGATCCACGGGAGGAGGGCGTCGAACTGGCCGGGCGGCTCCTGGTGCACCACCTTCTTCGGCCGGGACCCCGGCGAGGAGCCGCTGGGCATCCCCGGCGACGGGGTGATCACCGCCGGCAGGGTGGCCTTCACGTCGAGGAAGAGCTGGCGGGTGGCGGGCGGCGCGAAGTCCGGCAGCTTGGCGTCGCGGTCGAGGTTGAACGCCTCGGTGAACGCCTTGCGCGCCTGCGGCTCCTGGAAGGACTCCATCCGGAGCATGCCCTCCAGCACATGCAGCTGGACCTTGTCCGCCAGCGTGGTCTCGGGGTTGTTCAGCGCCAGGCCGAGCACCACGTCCGCCGCCTCGAACTGCTGCTTCTTGTAGAGCGCCTCGACGTAGCCCACGGTGGCCGCGCTGGGCTTGATGTTCGCGGCGGCCGGCGTGCCCGAGGAGGCGCCCGGGCCGGGGGAGGTGCCGGCGCCCGGCGCCCCCGAGCTGGCCGGCGGCGGCGGGCTCGTGGGGGCGAGCGGGGCGGGAGAGGTGGAGCTGCTCCCTCCCTTGGGGGGCGTGCTGCTTCCGGCCGGGGGCGGCTTGCCGCCGGCGGCCATGGAGAGGACGGTGAGTGTGACCAGGAGAGTGTGCATAGCGGGGCCGCCGCACCTTACCTTCTGAGCGGCGTGGCGCAACCTCGAAGGAGGCTCCGGCTGCGGTAAACTTCGGTGGACATGATCCAGGTCGCGCACGTCTCCGGGAGCCTCAAGGGCGAGTCGTTCCGTTCGCCGGGGCCGCTGATCCGGGTGGGCCGCAGCGCGGGCTGCGACCTCCGCTACGACGCCGACCGCGAGCCGCGCGTCTCGTACCACCACGCCGAGCTCGTCTTCGAGAGCGGCCGCTGGTTCGTGGTGGACACGGACAGCGAGCACGGCGTGCTGGTCAACGGCAAGCGCGTGCAGCGCCAGCCCCTGCGCCCGGGCGACCGGATCGCCTTCGGCCAGGGCGGGCCCGAGGTGCGCGTGGAGGCGGCGGACGGCAGCGGGGCCGGCGCCGGGGCGGACGGCGACCTCTCCGCGATGCGCCAGGAGGCGTACAAGAGCATCACCACCACCCGCGGCGTGGCGGACGAGGAGGGCGAGGAGGAGGCGCCGGAAGAGGACGCGGAAGCCGGGGAACCGGAGGAAGAAGAGGCGGAGGAGGAAGAAGAGGAGGCCCCCGCGCCGCCTCCGAAGCACCGGGGCGCCAACGGCCGGGAGCGGCCGAAGCCCCCGAAGAAGGAGACGACCTCCGCGACCAAGCTCGCGGAGGAGGTGGCGGCGAAGGTGGCCGCGCAGCGCAAGCTCGCCGGTGGGCAGAGCTCCGGGCAGACCACCTTCATCATGGCCGAGGCCATCGAGTCGGCCAACGAGGTGGAGCGGCAGCGCACGCGCAAGCGGTGGGTGCGCATCGTGGCCGCGGTGCTGGCGGGCGGCGCGCTGATCACCTCCGGGCTGGGGGTGGTGATCGTCCGGCAGCGCAAGCAGCTGGAGGCGCTGGTCAACGCGAAGAAGGACATCGACCAGGAGATCGCCGCCGTCGAAGCGCAGATGACGAGCGAGACGGACCCCGACAAGCTGCTCGCGCTGGAGGCGCAGCTGCAGAGCCTCACCGGCCAGGCCAAGGGCAAGCTGGACGAGCTGGGCGAGGCCGCCCGGACGAACGAGAAGGCGCGCGAGGCGCTCGCCCAGCAGGGCCAGGGCGACGAGCTGGACCGCGAGATGCGCGCGGTGCTCGGGAAGTTCGGCGCCGACACCTACGCCATCCCGCCGGTGTTCAAGGAGCGGGTGCGCTGGCACATCGACTGGCTGGTGACGCGGAAGAACTGGCCGCAGTCGCAGGAGCGGTGGAAGAAGTACTGGCCCAGCATCCGCAAGGCGTTCCAGGACAACGGGGTGCCGGAGGAGCTGGGCTACATCGCCTACGTGGAGTCGCAGTTCGACGCCGAGGCGTTCAACGACAAGGCCGGCGCCCGCGGGATGTGGCAGTTCATCCCGGCCACCGCGAAGAGCTACGGCCTGCGGGTCGACTCGCAGATGGACGAGCGCACCAACCCGTACAAGGCCGCGGACGCCGCCGCGAAGTACCTCTCCGCCCTGCTGATCGAGTTCGGCGAGCAGTCCTTCATGCTGGTGCTGGCCTCGTACAACAAGGGCGAGGACGGGGTGCGGAAGGCGCTGCACAAGGTGGCGAAGGAGCCGGGCGGCTACAAGAAGCGCGACTTCTGGCACCTCTACCGGATGAAGCTGCTGCCGGACGAGACCCGCGAGTACGTGCCCGCCGTCATCGCCGCCGCCATCGTCTTCGGCAACCCGCTGCACTACGGTGGGCCCACGCTGCCGCAGTGACCGCGAGGGCCATGCGCTGGGACATCGTCGAGGAGCACCTGGAGAGCGCCGCCTTCCTCTGGTCCCAGCGGGCCGCCCGGCTGCGCTCCCCGCGCGCGTTACTCGCGGACCTGCACGGCCTGGAGGCAAGGCTCTTCGCGCACCTGGAGGGGCTCCGCCGGGCGGGGCCGGCCGCGTCGGAGCGCCTGCTCGAACCGGCCCTCGCGGGGGATGACGCCGAGCAGGCCGCGGCCGCCACCCTGGCGCTGGCGAGCGGGCCGGCGGACGCCGCCGTGCAGAAGGCGCTCGCCGCGGCGGGAGCGGCGCCGCCCGAGGTGGCCGCGGCCATCTTCGAGGCCCTGAAGGTCGCGCCGGGCGACGGCATGGACGGGGCCCTGCTGGCGGCGCTCCGGACCACGCCCCGGGCGCTCCACGGCCTCATGCTGGCGGCGCTGGCCGCCCGCCGCGTCCACCCCGGTCCGATGGAGTCGCTCGTCGCCGGCCCGTTCCTGAGGTCCGCGCCCGCCGCCGTGCTGTCGTACGCGACCCGGGTGGCGCTGGACGTTCCCCAGGAGGCCGTCACCCAGGCCCTCCGCTCTCCGTCCGTGGCGGAGCGCGACGCGGGGCTGGAGCTGGGGATGATGCTGGGGATGCCGGAGGCCTTCTCGCGGTGCGCGGAGGTGATCGCCGGAGGGGAGGAGGCGCCGGGCCACCCGCTGCTCCTTTGGGCGCTGGCGGCGCCGGACGGCGCGGAGCCGCTGCGGCGCGCGACGGGGAACCCGGCCACCGCGGCGGCGGCGCTCTGGGCCGCGGGGTTCTCCAGGGACCCCGACCTGGTCGAACCGTGCCTGGAGCTGGCGCGCGACCCGGCGCTGGCGCGGCTCGCGGGCGAGGCGTTCTCCGCCCTCACGGGCCAGGCCATCGAGGGCCCGCTGGTGGCGCCCCGGCCCGAAGACGGCGAGGGCGAGGAGCCGGTCCCCGACGACTCGCCGGAAGAGGAGCTGCCGGTTCCGGATCCGCAGGCGATGGAGACCCGGTGGCGGGAGCGGCAGAAGAAGCGCGCCGCGGCGAGGCCGGCCGTCGCGCTCGCCGAGCGCCTGGAGGAGCTGGAGGTCGCTCCGCTCCGGCGGCGGCACGCGCTGGCCCTGGGGCTGCGGCTGTCGAGCGGCGGGCGCTGGCAGCTGGGCTCCACCGCGCTGCGGGGCGTCCAGTCGGCGGAGCTGGAGGCCCTCGCCCGCGAAGCCGCCTCCGGACGCGCGCCGGCGGAGGCGCGCCGGCGCGGGATGATCGAACCGCTGCCGGTGCCCCGCCGTCCCGCGCCGAAAGCGACCGCTCCCGACCGGCCGGCGGGGGCCGCGCTTCGGGTGCTGGCGGCGGCCATGGTCTCCGCCATCGGGGACACGGCGGAGGAGGGCGCGGCGGCGGCCATGGCCGGGGTCCGGCGGTCGGCCGAGATGGACGGCACGATGACCGCGGGCTCGGTCGAGGCCCTGGAGGACACCGGCGAAGCGCTCGCCGTCGGGCACCAGGTGCCGTCCGCGGTGGGCTTCGAAGATCGCGGCCGCCTGCTCCAGCTGGGCTCCTCGGCGCTGGCGGACCTGGAGCCGGTCCTCCGGACTGACCCGCACCGGCGGACGGCGCTCTTCGTCGCGCTCCCGAGCGATTACTACTTCGAGCAGCAGTTCGAGGAGCTGGGCGAAGAGCTCCCCCCGCGCGAGCCCGGCGAGAAGATCCTGGAGGAGATGCTGAAGCTGGTGGATCTGGGTCCCATGGCCGCCGTCCGCGCCTACCAGGAGACGGCGGTCGACTTCGCGCGCGCGCTGGCCGACGCGCTCGATGGCCTGAAGCGCCGGGAGTTCGATCGCTGCGTGGTGGGCGCGATCGACAGCCTCGTGGACCCCGCGGTGGTGGAGGCGCTGGACGACCTCCTCCTGCTCAAGAACGAAGAGCTACCGGCGCGGATGATGCCCGGCGAGGCGGCGGCGTTCCTGGTGGTAGACTTGGAGGGCCGGGGCAAGGAGGGAACGGAGGCGCTGGCCTGGCTGTCGGGCTTCCACTCGGCGACCGGACCGGGCCACCGCAAGTCAGGCGTTCCTCCGAATGGGAAGCTCCTCGCCTCCTGCATCAAGGAGACGCTGGCGGGCGCCGTCCGGCCGAGCGTGCTGGCCTCGCACCTCAACGGCGACGACCGCCGCGCGATGGACTGGGGGAACGCGCAGGTGCGGCTGCGCGCCTCGGCGGGGTTGGAGGGCGTGCCGGATCTCCTCCCGGCCGCCTCGTTCGGCGAGCTGGGCGCCGCCATGGGCCCGGCCTCGATCATCCTCGCTACGCTCGGACCGCCTCCGGAGGAGCGCGGTGGGCGCTGCCTGGTCTGGCTCAGCGGAGACGATGGAAGCTACGCGGCACTTCTGGTGAACTGAGGGGCCTATGCCCGCCGTCAAACACGCGGACCTGAGGAAGTACAAGAAGCAAGGCTGGTACATCAAGGGGTACAAGAAGTCCCAGAAGACCCGGAAGTGCAAAGGCACGTACCAGAAGCGCTGCACGACGGGGTTCCAGGGAGGCCGGTCCGAGGCGCACCACGTTCTCCCCAAGGAGTCCTTCGACAATTCGCTCGCCGAGGTCGACAAGAAGGACCTGGTCTACGTGCGGTGGGTGATGCACGTGGCGGACTGGGACCTCAACCTGAGCGCCAACCTCATCGGCCTGCCCACCGACCACTCCTACGAGCAGTTCCTCCAGGACAAGGTCACGCTCGACGTCACGGGCCACCCGGGGCTCCGCAAGATAACCAATGGGTTCAACAACAGGTTCAAGAAGGGCAAACGGCAGCAGTACCTGAACCTGCTTCGCGGCGAGAGCCCCGAAGGGTACGCCGTCCACAACCCGCGGAGCTGGGGGCACCCCAAGTACTCGTCGCAAATCCAGAATTGGATGAAGGGTATCTGGAAATCGATCACGAAGGCGCAGAAGCAGCACCAGAACGACGAGTCCAAGGCCCTGAACGAAGCCGCCAAGCTGCCTCCCCTGCTGACAGGCCGGGCTCGAGCGCTGCGGCGCGGGCTCCGGGGGCGGGCCAAGGCCAACAAAGCCGCCTGGAAGAAGCGCCACGACCGCACGAACAATACGTGGTACTTGCCCTTCCTGATGGCCCCGGTCACCAAGAATCCACTCACCGGCAAGTGAACCATGAACTACCTGATCGCCCGCTCTGAAGGCTCCGACGGCGCCTGCGTCCTGGGAGGGCTCCGCGAGGTCGACGACCTGCACGAGTTCCAGGAAGGCGTCTCCCGCGCCGCGAACTTTCCGGATGACGCCAACTTCCGCATGTCCCCTTCGTTCCCGAAGGACATCCGGCTCGAGGACGCCATCCACAACATGGACATGCTCCTGGTCGCTTCCGAGCGCGTGAAGAAGTTCCTCGAGGCGGAGAAGGTGCCCGGCCAGGAGATGTTGCCGGTGACGATCTTCAACCACAAGGGCCGGAAGGAGAAGGCTCCCTACTTCGTGATCCACCAGGTCGGCCTCCAGGACTGCATCGACCTCAAGAAGACCAAGTGGAAGAAGAATCCGCTGGACGACTCGCAGATCACCGACGTCCGGAAGTTGACCCTGGACGAGAAGAAGATCGACAAAAAGGCGCAGCTGTTCCGGCTGAAGTCCTACGGGATCCCGCTCGTCATCCGCGCCGACCTGGCGGAGAAAATCAAGAAGGCCGGTTTCACCGGCTTCGAGTTCATCCCGCTCATCGAGTGGACATTCTGAGCCGCGCGCGGTGAGCGACCTCGCCGACCTCCCGGAGCAGTTCATCGGCACGATCGAGATGATGGTCGAGGCCGTGAACGCCCAGCCCGCCTCTGGGCCGCTCGACGACATGTGCAACCGGATCTCCGAGGCCTACCGCGGCCTGGGGATCTGCGCGCTCCTGCTGGGCGGCGACCGGGACAAGTTCTTCCACCTGCTGATCCACTCCGCCCTCACCCGGAAGCTCTACCTCTCCAAGAACGGCAAGGAGCAGCGCGCCGACCCGTACCGCAAGGCCAGCATCAACGGGCCGTTCCTGGACGCGGTGGCCGCCGCGCAATGGCCGCTGGCTCGGGAGATCGCCGCGCTCTCGCCCACCAGGTGGTGGGACGGCGAGGAGTACGAGGACGACTTCGCCTACAGCCGGGCGCTCTACCTGATGGTGGCGGACCGCGCGGACGCCAAGGCGCTGGAGGCGGCCATCGACCAGCTGGAGCGCGCGCTGGAGGGGCAGGCCAGCCCGAGGCTCGACGTGGTGCGCGCGCTGCGGGACCGGGACGCCAAGGCGTTCGAGGACGCGTTCGACGCGCTCCTCGACGACCACAAGCAGGCGTATCAGAAGAGCGACAAGACCTCGCTGGCGCTGGACGCCAGCTACCTGCCCAACAAGCGGGTGATGATCGAAGGGCTGGCGATCCTCCAGCTGGCGGAGTCGCTCGAGCTCCCCACCGCCCGCGAGTACCGGTACTGCCCGAAGCTGGCGCGCGTCCCGAAGTACGCTCCATTCGAGTCGTTCGGGTTCCCGGATATCCCGCTGCCGAAGTAGACCCGCATGGGCCAGCCCTTCATCGACAACGCCACCCAGCTCGTGGTCGAGCCGGTCTTCCTCACCGACGAAGAGGGGCGCCCGCTGTTCGTCCCCCTGGTGAAGGCGACCTTCACCATCGGCGAGGGCGAGCTGGTGCTCGCCCCAAAGCAGGTGCCCGCCTCGGTGGCCGGCGAGCCGTGGGGCAAGCCCGGCGAGTCGTCCTACAAGTACGAGCCGGAGGCGGTGCCGCCCAAGCTGGCCACCGACGTGGCGCTGATCGGCCACGCCTATGCCCCGCGCGGCGCGACCGAGGTGATGGTGGCGTTCCAGGCCGGCCCGCTGCGCAAGGTGGTGCGGGTGCTGGGCGACCGGGGGTGGTTCAAGACCATAGGGTCGGTGGGGAAGACATCTCCCCGGCCGTTCGAGAAGATCCCCCTGGTCTGGGAGCGCGCGTTCGGCGGCTGGGACCGCGCGCCGGAGGACCCGAAGCAGCACCGGTGCGAGGGCCGCAACCCGGTGGGCGTCGGCTTCCGCTCCAGCTCGAAGCACTTCGAGGAGGGCCTCAAGCTGCCCAACCTGGAGGACCCGGCGGAGCCGCTGGAGTCCTTCGGCCAGCGCGTCGCGCCCGCCGGCTTCGGCTTCGTCGGCTACGACTGGGAGCCCAGGCCCAAGCTGGCCGGCACCTACGACGAGGCGTGGAGCAAGGACCGGATGCCGCTGTTGCCGAAGGACTTCGACCCGCGCTTCTACAACGGCGCCGCGCCCGGCCTCACTGCCCCCGGCCTCTTCAAGGGCGGCGAACAGGTGGCGATCGTCAACGGGTCGCCGCGGGGGAAGCTCGCCTTCCGGCTGCCGGCCGCGCCGCCGCCCAAGGTCCGCGTGGCGCTGATGGGGGCGGAGGACGCGACGCCGCCGATGGCGCTGGACACGGTGATCGTCGACACGGACGCGGACCAGGTCCTGCTCCTCTGGCGGGGGCGCGTGCCGCTGGCCGACGGCCCTCACGACGTGACCGCCATCCATGTAGAATCCGCGCCGGAGGCGCCATGGGCAACTTCGTCGGAGTGAACAAGCTGTCCGTGGTGCACAAGGACAGCCAGGGCAAGACGATCGCCTTCCCGGACGTGTGCAAGACGCCCAGCCCGGGCGGCCCCATCCCCATCCCCTACCCGAACATGGCGATGTCGTCCGACTCCGCGTCCACCGCCAGCTCGGTGGTGGTGGAGGGGAACCCCATCTGCACCAAGGACTCCAACTTCAGCACCAGCACCGGCGACGAGGCCGGCACCGCGGGCGGCGGGGTGGCGTCCAGCAAGACCAAGGGCAAGGCGGAGTTCGTCAACTGCTCGTTCGACGTGCAGGCGGAGGGCAAGGCCGTGGCGCGCGCCATGGACCCCATGCTCCACAACGACAAGAACACGCCGCCTTCGCCGCTGCTCCAGCCCCCGGTGATGGCCATGGGCAAGGGCGGAGGCCCGGCGAAGTGCCTGGCGTGCGAGAAGGAGATTTGAGCCCTCCGCCCCCGAGGAGAGCGGCGGCCCCCGCGGCCACGGAGCTGCTGGAGCGCGCGAGTCATCCCATCACCGGCGTGCGGGTGGGGTGGATCGCCGGGTTCGACGTCCAGCGCGGCCTGCTGGTGGACTTCCCCGGCAGCGGCGGCCCGGTGCCGGCGCGGAGCATCGTCCCGCTCGACAAGGCGGCGGTGGAGCGCGCGGCGGCGGAGAAGCAGGGTGCGGTGCTCCAGTTCGAGAACGGAGATCCGCGGCTTCCCGTGCTGATGGGGTTGATCCAGCCGGCAGTGCAGACGCCGCTGCTGGACGCGCTGCTCGCCGCGCCGGCGCCCGGGACCAGGCTGGAGGCGAAGGTGGACGGCAGGCGGGTGACGATCGAAGGGAAGGACGAGATCGTCCTCCGCTGCGGTCAGGCCAGCATCACCCTCCGCCGGGACGGGAAGGTGGTGCTGCGCGGGACGTACCTGGAGACGCGCGCCACCGGGACCAATCGCATCAAGGGCGGTTCGGTGCAGATCAACTAGAAGCAGCTCGGAGGGGCCGAAATGAAGAAAGCCCTGGTGGCCGTGGTGTTGGCACTGCTGGCCTGCAAGGGCGACACGGGCGATCCGGGACCTCTGGGGCCTCAGGGCGCGCAGGGCACCACCGGGCAGAACGGCGCCTGCTTCGGGGTGGCGCCGGGGAACGTCGCGGTGAGCACCCGGGTCTACCCGACGCCCGGGTACACGGGATCGGACTGCCATACCGGCTGGAACTTCCAGCTCTTCAGCATCGAGGCGGAAGAGGTCCGCTAGTAGACCGCCCGTCGGCCCTGGGGCTAGCATCCACTCGCTTCACCTACATCCATGTCCACCGTCGGCTTCGAGCTCGAGATAGGTCCGCATTCCCCGGACCAGCTCTTCGTCACCTCCTTCCAGGCGGTGGAGGCGATCTCGCGCCCGTTCCAGCTGGACGTGGCCTTCTACCCCCGGGACGGCGAGCCGCTGGACCTCAAGGAGCTGCTGGGCCAGGAGGTGAAGCTCCAGGTCCCCACCCCCAACGGAGACCGCTGGTTCCACGGGGAGGTCCACGCCGGGCGCTCGCAGGGCGAGCACGGCGGCCGGCGCCGCTACGAGGTCCGCGTCGGGCCCAAGCTGAACCGGCTGGCCCTGGTCAAGCGGAGCCGCGCCTTCCAGGCCAAGTCGGTGGTGGACGTCATCAAGAGCGTGCTCGACGAGGGGAAGATCAAGCACCGCGTCGCCGTCTCCGGCTCCTACCCCTCGCTGGAGTTCTGCGTGCAGTACGCCTCCACCGACTGGGACTTCGTGCTCCACCGCGCGGAGGCGAACGGCCTGTGGTTCCGGTTCCACCACACGGACTCCGACCACGAGCTGGTGCTGGGTGACGGGCCCAACGCCTTCGCCGCGCTGGAGGGCGGGGACACCCTCGTCTTCCGCCGGGAGGGCCAGGGCTCCTCCGAGGACGAGTACGTCTACGACGCGCTGGAGATCCACCGCCTGCGGACGGACGCGGTGGTGCTCAAGGACTTCGACCCGCTCCGCCCCGCGCTGGACGTGAGCGGCAAGGACACCCCGGGCAAGCTGGAGCTGTACGACTACCCCGCCGAGCGGACCAACCCGTCGGACGCCGCCGCGCTGGCCACCGCCCGCCTGGAGGAGCGCGCGCAGGGGAAGCTCACGCTGGACCTGAAGACCCACTGCCCGCGCCTCGCTCCCGGCGCGCTGTTCAGCCTCTCCGAGCACCCGGAGGAGCGCTTCAACCGCAAGCTGGTGGCGGTGGAGGTCCGCCACTGGGGCAAGCGGCGCGAGACGCTGGGCACGCCGGAGGCCTTCTCGGACATCTACCGCAACGAGGTGCGCTGCCTCCCGGACGGCACGCCGTTCCGCCCCGCGCGCCGCACCCCGCCCGCGCGCGTCCCCGGCCTGCAGACCGCCATCGTCACCGGCGCCGCGGGCGAGGAGATCCAGCCGGACGAGCACGCGCGCATCAAGGTCCAGTTCCACTGGGACCGCGAGGGGAAGAAGGACGACAAGAGCTCGTGCTGGGTCCGGGTGGCGCAGAGCTGGGGCGGCCCCGGCTTCGGCGCGCTGTTCATCCCGCGCATCGGCCAGGAGGTGGTGGTCCGCTTCCTGGAGGGCAACCCGGACCGCCCGCTGGTGGTGGGCAGCGTCTACAACGGCAGCCACCCGCCGCCGGCCGGCCTCCCGGGCGACAAGACCCAGAGCGCCCTCCAGACCAACAGCTCGCCCGGCGGGAACGGCAGCAACGAGCTGCGCCTGGAGGACGCCTCCGGCAGCGAGCTGATCACCCTCCACGCCCAGAAGGACCAGACCCTCGCCACGGTCAACGACAAGAGGCAGGACGTCGGCCACGACGAGTCGCTGCAGGTGGGCCGCCACCGGACCGCCGAGGTGGACCGGCACCAGGCCCACGAGGTGATCCTCAACGACACCCTGTCGGTGACGAAGAACCAGACGCTGGCCGTCCTCAAGAGCCGCACCGCCGGCATCACCGCCGGGGACGTCGAGACGGTGGAGGGCAGCCAGTCCACCACGATCAGCGGCGTCTACAACCTGAGCTGCAAGGCGGCCTCCACGGAGACGGTCACCCTGGTGAAGACGCTGGCGGTGGGCGGCGCGGCGCTCACCGTGGTGGGCGCCACCCACGCGATCGGCGTGGGCGCGCTGCGGACGGAGACCGTGGCCGGCGTGCGCTCGGAGATCATCGCCGGCACCCGCGAGGAGTCGATCGAGCAGAACAACACCGCCAAGATCGTCGGGGACGACCAGCTCCAGACCAAGGAGGGGATGGTCCAGAGCACCGGCAACGACGGCAAGGTGGAGGTCAACGGGAACGCGGAGAAGGGCGTGAAGGAGGGCGCCGCCTTCCTCGCCCAGAAGATCGAATTCAAGGCGGACGACAAGTTCAACATCGTCGTCGGCGGGAAGCTGCTGCTGACCATCGACAAGAGCGGCAACGTCCAGCTCAACGCCAAGACCATCACCGTGGAAGGCAAGTGATGCCCATCAAGCTCAAGGGCTCCAAGGTGAAGAAGATCAGCGGCGGGTCCGACAAGGACAAGTCCGTCAAGCTGAAGGAGATCAAGGACCTGGTGGAGAAGAAGCCCACCGCGGCGGTGGTGGTGTCCGCGGCGGACGGGGCGGCCAAATCGCTCGCCGGCGCCAAGTACAAGATGACGCTGCCGGGCGGGAAATCGCAGTCGGGCGTGGTCGACGGGTCGGGCGGCATGGGGGCCCAGCTGGAGCAGGAGGGGAATTCGAAGCTGGAGTTCCCGTCGTTGACCGACGACCTCAAGAAGGCGCGCTAGATGGGCGAGCTGAAGATCGACTGGAAGGACCTGTTCAAGCCGCTGGAGAACCTGGCTCCGGGCGCGCACGGCCTGCAGATCAAGAAGGAGATCATCCCCATCGTCTTCGTGCCCGGCATCATGGGCAGCCGGCTCAAGGCGGCCAAGGGCGGCGACAAGATCTGGGACCCGGACGACCTGGTCTGGATGGCCACCAACTACGGGATGGTCTGGGACACCGCCGCCAAGAAGAAGAAGAAGGCGGTGGGCGACAAGTTCGACAAGGACCGCCTGGTCCCCTTCGACGACGACGCCAAGCACAACGCGAAGATCGACGGGAAGCACACCATCCCGGAGTGGGACCCGCCCAGCAAGCGCGGCTGGGGCACGGTGGCCTTCAGCTTCTACGAGCCCATCCTCGCCCGGCTGCAGAACAACGCGTGGAGCCCGGCGGTGAAGGCCGCCTTCGACCTCCCGGTCCATGCCCTGGGCTACAACTGGAGCGCCTCCAACGCGGACTCGGGCAAGAAGCTCAAGGAGTACGTCGACGCGCTGAAGAAGAAGTACAAGGCCAAGCAGGTGATCATCGTCACCCACTCCATGGGCGGCCTGGTCACCGGCGGCGCGCTCTGGATCCACAGCCTGAAGGCCGACGTGGCGGGCGTGGTCCACGGCGTGATGCCCGCCACCGGCGCCGGCACGCTGTACTGGCGGATGAAGGGCGGACTGGAGCGCAACGGCTTCGCCTCCCGCATCGCCGCCTGGGTGCTGGGGGTGGACGGCAAGGAGACCACCGCCATGGTGGGCAACATGCCCGGCGGCCTCCAGCTCCTCCCCAGCCAGCGCTACACCGCCAACAACGGAGAGGCGAAGTGGCTCCAGTTCGGCGACTTCGACCGGGTGGTGAAGTCCAAGCGCCCGGAGACCGGCGACCCGTACGAGGAGATCTACAAGAACAAGACGGACTACTGGCGCGCGGCGGACCCGGACTACCTCGACCCGGGAAAGAAGAAGAAGAAGACCGGCATGGAGGGCGATGACGCCGCCTGGTCGGATTACGAGGCCTTCATCGACATGGCCAAGGAGTTCCACGAGAAGGTGAAGATGGAGCGCGAGGTGCCGTGCGAGTCGTTCTACGGCACCGGCAAGGTGAACGGCGGCCCCACCACCGACCGCGTCCTGTTTTCGGTGGAGGAGCAGGCCTACGAGAAGAAGGGCGACACCGTGGTGAAGGGGTCGCTGCGCGGCGCGCTCTCCAAGATCTGGTCCAGCATCTGGGGCGCGGGCGAGTGGATCGGCCAGCAGGCCACCGCGGTGGGCGACTGGTGGCACTCGCGCGGCGGGTTCACCGCCCGGGTCATCAAGGGCAACACCTCCATCGTGGCCAGGCTGGACGGTTCGGACGGCACCGGCGACGCGACCGTCGCCGAATCCTCCGGGCGCGCCGTGAAGGGCCGCTCCCCCAAGGAGTTCGAGGGCATCGAGCACGGCGACGCCTACAAGTCCAAAGAGGTCCTGGACTACACCGCGCTGATGGTCGAGAAGTTCTGCATCGAGAAGATCAAGAAAGAGACCGGGGGCTAGTCGGATGGACCTGGTCGACCAGTGCGTGGGCCGCTTCTGCTTGCGGCTCCCCGCCGCCATGAAGCGCACCAGCGACGAGGAGGAGGTCCAGGGCGTCAAGCTGGAGGAGGTCGCCTGGGAGAAGGCGGCCAAGGACCCCTGGGAGCACGAGTGGCTGGAGCGCCTGCGGAAGATCGAGGCGAAGAAGGCCAACCGGGAGTTCGCCAAGGCGGCGGACGGGGAGATCCTCGATCAGAAGATGATCAAGCCGGGGACGCTCAAGGCGGTCTTCTACTGCCCGGGTCCGGCCAAGGCCCGCACCGCGCTCGGGGCCATCTACAACGCAGGTCGCTCCGGGCTCTGGCTGGAGATCCTCGTCAGCGAGAAGCGCAAGGACGAGGCCGCGGCGCGCATCGCGGAGGTCGCCGCCGCCTACCGCCCGGACGAGCCAGGGCACCCGCGCCCCAAGGGCGCCTTCCACCTTCCGCACGGCGTCATCGCGGCGCCGTTCAAGCTCGGCGAGGAGGCGGCGGTCCACTTCAAGGGCGGCCCGCTCGACCTCGAGCTGGAGCTGGCGCTGGAGACCACGTTCGAGCCCGACGACACCAGCCTGATGCAGAAGTTCGCCAACATGATGGAGAGCTCCGGCGTCGCCGCGATGGGGGCGGGCCTGCGCCCCATCCGCAGCAAGAAGCGCAAGGTGGCGGAGCTCCCCGGGGAGGAGATCATCCTCCTGGGGAAGCAGGACGACGAGGGCAGCCTGTTCTTCCAGTGGCGCACGCCGGGCGAGCAGGAGTCCGGCAAGCACCCGGCGATGAACGTGGTGCTCCGCGGGTCGGACGCCCAGAAGGACGAGAAGATCGCCTTCTGGGACGCGCTGCTGGACTCCGTGAAGCCGGCCTGACCCCGACCGCTACTGGTGCGGGTCGCAGGCGGTGCGGAGCGGGTCGTCCTTGTAGAGGCCCAGCTCCTTGTAGATGAGCTTGCCCTCGCGCGGGCCGATCTCCAGGCGGGTGAGCTTGAGCACCCCCTTGCCGTCCGTCCACTCCGCCTCCTCGCCCTGGGGCGGGACGCGCAGTCGGCCGGACTCGGAGATGAGGATCATCCCCTTGGCGTCGGAGACGGTGTCGCGCAGCGGCACCTCGCGCAGCGCGCCCTTGGGGCCGGTGAACAGGCGCGGCTTGCGCGTCTCGTCGTTGTCCTCGCGCGCCCCGTCCACCACGAAGTAGTTGCCCGCGTCGTCGCGCGCCAGCGCCAGCGCCGCCCGCTTCCAGCGCGGCTTGAAGAACTTCGCCTTCTTCAGCATCCCGTCCGCCTGGCCCTTGGGCACCACCTGGTAGGGGACCTTCTTGTCCCCGCATTGAACGGTGTACTTGCCGTCCTGAAGGTCGATGGCGCGCTGGTACGCCGCCGGGATGCGCGGGTCCCAGAACACCAGGTTGAACTTGATGTCCCCCTCCGCCCCGCCGCCGATGGTGCGCTGCAGCCAGAAGGACTTCCCGTCCCCGGCGAAGAAGCCGTCCTCGGAGTGGTCGTAGCCGGCCACCGCCACGTAGTGACCCTTCCCGTCGGTGATCAGCACCAGCTTCTTCTGCACCTCGGCCGGCACCTCCACCGGCTCGTCGGCGCCGCCGCTCTCCGTCTTCACCGTGGTCACGGAAGGCAGCGAGGCGGCCGGCGGCGGCGCGACCACGGCCGGCGCGGGCGGCGGGGCCTTGCCGAACAGCTCCGCCACCATCGGCGGCAGCGCGTCGAGGACGTCGTCGATGCTCTTGTCCTTCAGCCGCCGGTCCGACTGCCCCACCGCGCTGCCCTTGGACGCGTCGATCAGCTTGAGGTGGACCAGCCAGGACGCGCCCAACTTGGCCGCGCTCCCCATCAGCAGCCGGTCCACGCCCAGCGCGGAGCCGATCTCCGCCATGCAGGAGGTGTCCTCGTGGCAGCCCAAAAGCTGCTTCTGGCGCTCGAAGCCCAGGAGGGTGGCGATCTCCTGGGGCGTCACCACCTGGAGGTTGGGCTGGCGCCGCACCTCGGCGATGACGGCTTCGGTGAGGGCGGAGGCGGTCTTGTCCGGGACCCCCTCTCCAGGGTCCATGGTCATCACCGCCACCTTCTGGGGGCCGGCGGCGAGCAGCAGGGCAACGAGGGCGGAGGTCATGGCCGCGGCGTCTTAGTGCTCGGGGCCACGCTTGGGCAAGGCGCCCAGTTGAACGGGACGTCAGGTCGCGACGCTGCGCGGTACGAGGTCGCTAATGCTTCGAATGAGACTCCGCGCCCCGGCCGCTTTGCCGTTGGCCCGCGGCTGCTCTACTAGGTTCGCCCATGTCCCAAACGAAGCCGACGACGAACGCCCACCTGACCGCCTGGGTCGACGAGATGGCCCGGATGCTCAAGCCCGAGAAGGTGATCTGGTGCGACGGCTCCGAGGAGGAGCGCCGGCGGCTGACGGAGGAGGCGGTGGCCGCGGGGGTGCTGATCCCGCTCAACCCGCAGAAGCACCCGGGGAGCTACCTGCACCGCTCCAACCCCAACGACGTGGCGCGGGTGGAGCAGCTCACCTTCATCTGCACGCCCACCAGGGAGGACGCGGGCCCCACCAACAACTGGATGGCGCCGCAGGACGCGTACGCCAAGATGCGCGGCTGGTTCGAGGGGTCGATGAAGGGCCGGACCATGTACGTGGTCCCGTACGTGATGGGCCCGCTGGGGTCGCCGCACTCGAAGGTCGGCCTGGAGCTGACCGACTCCATCTACGTGGCGCTCAACATGCGGATCATGACCCGCATGGGGAAAGCCGCGCTGGAGATGCTGGGCGACGGGCAGCAGTTCAACCGCGGCCTGCACTGCACCGGCGACCTCAACCCGGAGCGCCGGCTGATCTGCCACTTCCCCCAGGACAACACCATCTGGTCCTTCGGCTCCGGCTACGGCGGCAACGCGCTGCTGGGGAAGAAGTGCCTGGCCCTGCGCATCGGCAGCTACCTGGGGCGGCAGGAGGGCTGGCTGGCCGAGCACATGCTCATCCTCGGCGTGGAGAGCCCCGAGGGGCAGATGACCTACGTGGCCGCCGCCTTCCCGTCCGCGTGCGGGAAGACGAACTTCGCGATGATGATCCCGCCCCGGCGGTTCCAGGGCTGGCGGGTGTGGACGGTGGGCGACGACATCGCCTGGATGCGGGTGGGGCAGGACGGCCGGCTGTGGGCGGTGAACCCGGAGAACGGCTACTTCGGCGTGGCGCCGGGCACCAACTTCTCCTCCAACCCCAACGCGATGAAGTCCATCGCCCGCGACACGCTGTTCACCAACGTGGCGCTGACCAAGGACGGCGGCGTGTGGTGGGAGGGGATGGACGGCGAGGCGCCCGAGGAGGCCACCGACTGGCAGGGCCGCCCGTGGAAGCGCGGGTCGGCGGAGAAGGCGGCGCACCCCAACTCGCGCTTCACCGCGCCGATGACGAACAACCCGGTGCTCTCCAAGCAGGTGAACGACCCGGACGGGGTGCCCATCTCCGCCGTCATCTTCGGCGGGCGGCGCAGCACCACCGTCCCGCTGGTGGTGCAGTCCTTCAACTGGACGCACGGCGTGTTCCTGGGCGCCACCGTCGGCTCGGAGACCACCGCCGCCGCGGCCGGCAAGGTGGGCGTGGTGCGGCGCGACCCGATGGCCATGCTGCCCTTCTGCGGCTACGACATGGGGACGTACCTGCAGCACTGGCTGAACATGCAGCACCGGATCGACTACCCGCCCAAGATCTTCCAGGTGAACTGGTTCCGGAAGAACGCGGCCGGCAAGTTCCTCTGGCCGGGCTACGGCGAGAACATGCGCGTGCTGAAGTGGATCGTGGACCGCGCGCAGGGCCGGGTGGGCGGGCAGGAGACGCTGCTGGGCTGGGTGCCGAAGGCGGGCGACCTGGACCTCTCCGGCCTGGACATCGACCCGGAGCTGGTGAACGAGGCCACCTCCATCAAGCTGGACGAGTGGAAGGGGGAGCTGGAGTCGCAGCGCGAGTGGTTCCAGAGCCTGGGCGGCACGCTCCCCCCCGCGCTGGAGCTGCAGCGGCAGCTGCTCCTCCAGCGGATCACCAACGGCATGAAGGTCCGCGGCCAGACCTGATTTCGCGCTAGATTCCGCCGCCATGCGACTGCAACGACTTGCGGCGGTGATGGCGCTCGGGCTGTCGCTCGCGGCGCAGGGAGCGGGCCAGCACGCCAACGGCGAACGGCGCGCCACCGAGCTGGCCAAGGCCGCGGAGAAGCTCTACCTCCAGGCCAAGTACAAGGAGGCGGCGGAGCTGCTCAAGAAGGCCAACGAGCTCGATCCGAAGCCGGTGCTCCTCTACAACATCGCCCGCGCGCTGGACCAGGCGGGCGACCTCCCGGCCGCGCTGGAGTACTACCGGCAGTACGTCGCCTCCAACGAGACGGACCCCACGCTGGTCAAGCGCGCCACCCTCTCCATCGAGCGCCTGCGCACGCTGATCAACAAGCAGGAGGCGGCCCAGGTGCAGGCGGACGCGGCGCGCAAGAAGCTGGAGGAGGAGACCGCCGCCGTGCAGCAGAAGGCGACGGACGAGCAGAAGCGGATGGAAGCGGAGCGGGTGGCCTCCGAGCAGCGCCGGAAGATCGAGTCGCAGCGGGACATCGACAACTACCGCGCCGCGCGCACCTGGGCGGTCGTAGCGGGCGGGGCGGGCCTGCTGGCGGCGGGCGGCGGGGTGGCGTTCGGGGTGAGCGCGCTCCAGTCGCACGACGCCTTCACCGCGGCCGGGACGGAGGCGGAGAAGGACGCCCTGAAGGCCGCCACGCAGCAGCGCGCCCTCCTGGCGGACGCCAGCTACGGGGTGGGACTGGCGCTGGCGGTGACCGCGTTCTTCCTCTTCCCCAAGGGCCCCGAACCGGCGCCGTACCAGGACGCCCCCGCCGCGGCGCCGGCGCCCGCGCCCTCCGCGCGGTTCCTGGTGGGGCCGGGGTCGGTGGGCGTCGAGGTCCACTTCTGATGTCCGCGCGGAGGCCCGCTCCCCGCTGGGCGCTCGCGCTGGCCGGCGCGGCGGTGGCGGTGGCGGCCAGCCGCTGCAGCCTGATCGCCGGCAACTTCACCGAGTGCGGGGAGGGGTTGCCGGCCTGTCCCTCCGGGCGGGCGTGCGACGCGCGGGGCTACTGCGTGGTGGTGCCGGACGGGTGCCTGGGCCTGCCGGACGCGGGCGTGGCGGCGGAGTACGGGCCGGACGCGGGGGACGCCATCAAGCTGGGGCTGATCTTCAACTTCACCAACGGCTCGGGCGTGGTGAACGCCTCGCGCCTCCAGCAGCTCAACGCGGCGCTGCTGGCGCTGGACGAGATCAACCAGCGCGGCGTGGGCGGCGGGCGGCGGTTCGCGTTCCAGGTCTGCGACACCGCCAGCAACACCGCGCTCGCCCGGACGCAGGCGCAGTGGATGGCGGACCTGAAGGGCGTGAAGGCGCTGATCGTCCCCACCTCCGGCGCGGTGGTGGCCATGGCGGCGGACACCATGGACCGCGACGTGCTCTTGATGTCGCCCACCGCCACCGCCAAGGAGGTGACCGCGCTCAACAACCCGGACGCCGGGGTGCGGCTGGTGTGGCGGACGGCGCCGTCGGACGTCATCCAGGCCAAGGCGATCGCCGACGTGCTCACCGGCGCGTCGCCCTTTGACGCCGGGCTGTCGGGGGTGAGCAGGGTGGGCATCGCCTACCTGGACGACCCGTACGGGCAGGGCCTGAACGCGGCGCTCAGCCAGCAGCTCAGTGGAAGGAAGATGATCGGGCCCACCTTCTACGCGCGCGGCGGGGACCTCGACGCGTCGGTGGCCACCCTGGACGCGTTCAACCCGGACGTGACCGTGTTGATCGGCTTCCCGGACGACGTGGGGCGGATGGTCACCAAGGCGGCGGTGACGGCCAACCTGTCGCGCGCGGCCGGGCACCGGTGGTTCTTCACGGACTCCGCCAAGGACCCGGCGAGCGTCAGCGGCAGCCCGGCGGGGGAGTTGGAGTCGAACTACGGCACCACGCCCGCGCAGACCTCCGGCCCCGCGTACCCCGCCTTCCAGTCCGACTTCCTGTCCCACTACGGGGTAGACCCCGGCAGCACCTCGTTCATCGCCCACACCTACGACGCGATCTACGTGGTGGCGCTGGGCTGCTCCTACGCCGTGGGGAGCGCGGGGACCAGCGCCCTCACCGGTTCGCGGATCGCCGAAGGGCTGGGACACCTGACGAGCGGGGCGGCCATCGCCGTCGGCCCCACCGACTTCACCGCCGCGCGAAACACCGTGCAGGGGGGAGGATCCATCGACGTGCAGGGCGCGAGCGGCCAGCTCAACTTCGACCCCGCGACCGGCGAGGCCCCGGGCCTGATCGAGCTGTGGCAGGTGGACGGCGGGATCATCAAGCCCATCACGGTGGTCCCGTAGACCGCGCTCAGGGAGCCTCGTACCCGGGGGCGAGCACGGCGAACATCCGCGGTGGATTCCGCACGCCCTCGGTGGCCGCCCACCGCTCGGCTCCGGCGAGCAGCGCGCGGCCCTCCTCGCCGCCGAGGACCGCTCCCAGCCGCATCCGGGCCGCGGCCGCGTAGTGCGTCATCCCCAGGGCCTCGGCCCGCGCGAGCGCGTCGCGGAGCCGGACGGCGGCCGCCTCCCGCTCGCCGCGCAGGTGCGCCGCGCCCGCCCGCAGCATCGCCGCCCACGCGTCGCCGTAGCCGGTCCGTTCGCGCTCCACCCGCCGGGCCGCCCGCATCGCCGCCGAGGCCGCCGCCCGCCGCGCCGACCCGGTGGCCCGGGCGCCGTCCGCCAGCGCCAGGCGCCCGCCCTGGGCGACGGTGCGGGTCCGGGCGATCTGCATCGCCTGGAACATGGGGAGCGGCACCTCGCGGAGGCGCTTGCCGAACCGCCGCAGCAGGTCCGGCTCGCCGCGGTAGAGCGCCACGTTCATCCGGGCGAAGAGCTCGAACCAGTGCTGGAAGTGGTAGCCGCCCTCCGGCGGGGTCCAGCGGCTGGCGTCCAGCGCCAGCTCCGCCTCCTCCGGGAGGTCGCGCGCCAGCCACACCTGGTTGCAGACCCGCGCGAGGTTGGTCTCCGCGTACCGGTCGCCGCGCGCCACCGCCTCCTTCAGCTGCGCGTCCAGCACCGCCGCCAGCGCGCCGTACGCGCCGCGGTCGCGCAGCGCCCAGGTGCGCATCAGCCGGAAGATGTTCAGCTCCCAGGCGGAGATCCGGGTCGGGTCCCGCCGCCGCTCGGTCTCCAGCAGCTTCTGGTCGGAGGCTTCGAAGGCGCCCACGCAGTAGCTGCTGATGCCGTCGAACGCCAGCAGGAGCGCGTCCAGCTGCGGGTCGCCCAGCGGTGCGGCGGCGCGGCGCGCCTCCTCCGCGCGGGCCCGGTACCGCCGCGGGTTCCCCAGCTGCGCCCAGTAGATGCCCTCCAGCGCGAACGCCATCGCCACCCGCGACCGCTCTCCCGCGTCCAGCGCCAGCCGCTGCGAGCGGGTGACGAAGCTCACCCCGCGGAACTGGTCCACCGGCCACAGCGACATCCCCACCGACCGCAGGGTGTCGATCTCCAGCAGCGCCCGCGGCGGGACCGCCTCCGCCGGCCGCTCCTTCCACGTGAACCCGCGCAGCGTCAGGCGGGCGCGCTGCCAGAAGAGGGAGGCGATGGCGCGGCCGGGGGTGGGCGGCGCGGTGACGCCCAGCTCCTCCAGGACGCCGGCGAGGAGCTTCAGCCCGCGCTCGAGGTGGCCGCTGCCCAGAAGCTGCTCCGCGGCCCGGCGGCGCGCCTCCAGCGCCAGCGCCGGCTCCGCCGTCTGCCCCACGGCGAGGAACACCTCGGCCGCCTCGGCGCCGCGGCCCGCGTAGCCCAGCACCTGCGCCACCGCCAGCTGGAGGATGGTCCGCCGCGCCGCGTCCTGCCCCCCCAGCGCCAGCGCGCGCCGGTACAGCTCCACCGCCAGGTCGAAGGCGAGCTGCGCCTCGGCGCGGCGGGCGGCGCGCTCGGCCAGCTCCGCCGCCCGCCCGGTCTGGCCGGTGGCCTCCAGGTGCACCACCAGCTGGCGCGGATCCGACTCGGCCACCGCGCTCGCCTCCAGGGCCTTCGCCAGCGCCTCGTGGAGCGCGCGCCGGGCCTCGGCGTCGAGGTGGGCGGAGACCGCCTCCTTGACCCGGTCGTGGTACGGCTCGACGGCGCCGCTCGCGCCGGCGGAGGCGAGGTGCCCGGAGGCCAGCGCCGCCAGGCGGTGCGGCAGCTCGGCGGCGGAGAGCCCGGCGGCGTCCGCGGCGACCTGCTGGGGCAGCGGGCCGGCCGCCACCGAGAGGACCTCCAGCAGCCGGCGCGCCGGGGCGGGCAGCGCCGCCACCGCCTCCAGGACCACCTCGTCCAGGCGCGCGGGCTCCGGGCCGGCGCGGGCGCGGCGGGCGAGGAGCTGGAGGTACAGCGGATGGCCGCCGCTCTCGCGCACCACCGCCTCCGCGTCGGCCGCGCCCGCCGCCTCCACCAGCGCGCGCGCGTCACCGTCCGGGAGGGCCGGCAGGTCGATGCGGGTGGCGCCCTGGAGGGGGAGCGCGCCGCCGGGAGACGGGCGGCGGGTGGCGATGACGAGGATGGGCGGCGCGCCCGGGGGCTGGAGCAGGGCGCGGAGCAGGTCCAGGCTGTCGGCGTCCGTCCACTGCAGGTCGTCGAGGGCGATCAGCAGCGGCCCCCGGCGGCAGAGCGCGGCCAGGAGCTGGCGGAAGGCGTCGTACGCGCGGCGGCGGATCTCCGCGGGCGGGGCGGGCGGGCCGTCCGAGAGGCCGGCCAGGGACGGGACGCGCGCCAGCACCGGGAAGAGGCGGACCAGCGGCTCCGCGTCGGCGGGGAGGAGGGCGGCGCACGCGGGCGCCGGGAGGGCGAGCAGGTGGCGGCTGAGCGCGTCCACCACGCCGTCGAAGGCCTTGTGCGGGACGGACTCCTGCTCGTAGCAGCGGCCGGAGAGGACCAGCGCGGACGGGGCGCGCTGCTGGAGCCGCTCCGCGAAGCGCCGCACCAGCGCGCTCTTGCCCATCCCGGAGGCGCCCTCCACCACCACCAGCGCCGGCTCCCCGCGCGCGGCCCGGTCCGCCGCCTGGTCCAGGGCGGCCAGCTCCGCCACCCGGCCGACGAAGGGGGCGTGCGCGGCGGAGGGGAGCTGGCCTTCGCCCAGCCGCTCCAGGACCTCGTCCGCGCCGGGCCGCGCGGACGGCTCCGCTCGCAGCAGGTCCACGCAGAGGGTCCAGAGGGCGCGGAGCACGGGCTCCTCGCCGGGGACGCTGGGCGGCGGGGTGACCGGCCCGCTCGGGGGTTGCCCGGTGAGCGCGGCGTGCAGCATCGCCCCCACCGCGTACCAGTCGGACGCCGGGCCGGGCGCGGCGCCGGAGCGCACCTCGGGCGCCATGTACTGCGGCGTCCCGGCGCCCGCGTGCTCGTCCCGCGCGGCGAGCGCGTGGAGGTCGCTGGCCAGCCCGAAGTCCAGCAGCACCACCCGGCCGTCGCGGTCCACCATCACGTTGGAGGGCTTGACGTCCCGGTGGATGGTGCCGCGGGCGTGGAGCACCGCCAGGCCGCGGGCGAGCCCACCCAGGGCGCGGCGGAGGCGGTCCGGGTCGAAGGGCGCGCCGGAGTGGGTCCCCCAGACGTGGTGGAGGAAGTCCTCGCCGTGGATGAGCTCCATCGTGAAGTACCAGCGCCCGCCCTCGCAGCGCAGCTCGCCGAGGGAGATCAGGTTCGGGTGGCGGAGGTCCGCCAGCGCGCGGAACTCGCGCTTGAGGGCGTAGATGCGCTCCGGGTCCATCCGGCGGAAGGTCTTCAGGGCGACCGGGGCGCTCCGCTCGCGGTCGTAGGCCTCGAACACCACGCCCATCCCGCCCGCGCCCAGCCTCCGGAGGACGGTGAAGCGGTCGCTCCTGGGGAAGTCGAGGTCCGTCCCGGCGTCCATGCCGGATCAGGATACCTGTCCACTCCGGGTCGCATCAGGGAGCGGCGGCGGAGAGGGCGGTCACGAGCCGGGCGATCCCTTCCGCGAACGTCGCCGGCTCCGGGAGCAGGGAGAGGACGAGGTATTCGCCGGAGCCGGGGGTGAAGTCGAAGAGGTAGCCGGGCTGCGCCCAGACGCCCGCGTCGAGGAGCTGCGCGGCGCGCGCCTCGGCGCCCGGATGCGAGGGGAGGCGGAGGACCGCGGACCAGCCGGCCTCGGCGGGGAGGATGGACCAGGAGGCGTCCGGAGGGCGGGCGGCCTCGAGGGCGCGGAGGTTGGCCAGGACGCGGGACTGGATCTGCGCGCGGACGCCGGCGCCGAGGCGGAGCAGCGCGGGGAGGGCGACCTGGACCGGTGTGGCGGCGGAGAGGAAGCAGTCGGCGAGGAGCTCCAGGCGGTCGCGGGCCTCGGCCTTCAGCTCGGGAGGGCCGGAGAGGACGATCCAGGAGAGCTTGAGCTGGGGGAGGCCGCACCGCTTGGAGAGGCCGGAGAGGGAGAACGCGAGCGAGCGCGTCGGCTCGGCGGCGAGGCGGCGGACCTGGTCGGTGGTGGGCGGAGCGCGGGGGTATTCGGCGAAGACCTCGTCGGCGATCAGCGCGGCGGGGTGCGCGGAGGCGAGCGCGTCGAGGGCCTGGAGCTCGTGGCGCTGGAGGTACTGGCCGGTGGGGTTGGCGGGGCTGACGGCGAGGATGGCCCGGGTGGTGGGCTGGAGGTGGACGCTGGAGGGGTCGATGCCCCAGCCCGCCTCGCGGTGGAGCTCCACCTGGTCGACGGCGACGGACTCCCACTCCGCCAGCAGCTCGATGAGTGGATAGCCGGGGCGGAAGGCGAGGACGCGGTCGCCCGGGTCGCAGAGGAGCTTGAGGAGGAAGGCGTAGGCCTCGCTGGTGCTGGCGGTGAGGATGACGTCCTGGGGGTCGGCGCCGGTGGCGGCGGCGGCGGCCTCGCGCGCGGAGTGAAGGCCGAACGGCTCCGGGTCGTAGCGGGCGCCGCGCGCGTCGGCGAGGGCGGCGGCGATCTCCTCCCACGGGTAGGCCAGGCCGGCGCGGGTGGGGTTGGATTCGGAGAGGTCGATCAGGCCGCCGCGGGCGCGGGCGCGGTCGAGCTGGGCGGCCAGCGGCGTCACGCTCCGGTGCCGCTGCGCGCGCCGGGAGAACACCCGGCCGTTATAGGCCCGTCTGGAGCATCGCCTCCACCACGCGGCGGATCAGCTCGCGGCGGATCTCCTTGCGGCAGTGGTCCACGGCGTGGAGCGGCGGCTTGGGGAGGTGCGAGGGGCGGGAGCGGGCGGCGGTGCGGACGACGAGCTCGACCTTGGATTGCTCGATCTGGAAGAGGCGATTGCCGTCCTTGCGGAGGAAGTAGGAGATCCCTCGGGCGTCCAGCAGCTTGTGGAAGTACCGCCTGGCATCGGTCACGAGTGACAGATCGATGATGTCCGCCATGTGCGGAGGTTTGTCGCTCGGATCAGCGGAGGCGTCCAATTCGCGAACCGCGCTGGATCGCGCGATGTGGCGGGCGCGAAATTGCGCGCGCGCGCGGCTCGTGGATCAGAGGGGAGCGGCGCGCGGCGCTCGCGCGATCAGCACGGCGGCGCGGCGTCGTCGAGTTCTCGGCTGGGTCAACCGTGGCCCGGGAAACCGCGCCTGATGGACGTGAGTCCCGCGCGCGGCGCGGCCTCGCGGAGCGGGCCTCAGCCGCGCGCCGGGAAACCGCGCTGCCTGGCGTGGGCGATCAGCACGTCGCGCAGCGGCGGCCCGGGGGTGACGGCCTCCGGGTGGCCGAGGAGCTCCGGGGCGTCGTGGTCGGCGACGTACCGGGCGGTGGCGACGGCGTAGGTGCGGCGCGGGTCCAGCTCCTTGCCGGCGGCGCGGAGGGAGGCGACGAGCGCGGGGCGGAGGTTGGCGCCGGTGATCTCCACCCGGGCGGTGCCGTCCTGCCAGCTCTCCAGCGCGTAGAGATCGCCTTCGCGGACCGGGCCGGCGCGGAGGCGGCCGGCGACGGCGTCCAGGTCGTAGAAGGCGAGGTCGGCGCCGGACTGATCCAGCATCGCCGCCTCGAAGAAGCGCTGGACGGCGGCCCCCTCGAGCGGGGCCGGGTTGTTGCCCACGGGCGCGCCCACGCTGAGCGGCGCGGACGGGTCCATGGTGACGCTGAGGAAGGCGTGCACGTGCGGGTCGCCGCGGAAGTAGAGGACGGCGGCGGGGCCTTCGAGGCGGACGTTCTGGGGCGCGCCGCGGCCGCCCGGGTCGCTGTCCGCGTAATAGCTGAGGGAGAGGGCTTCGGGGCCGCCGTTGTGGTCGAGGCAGCGCCAGGCGTAGGCGGCGCCGTCCTCCGGCCAGGTGGAGAGGATGCCGGAGATCAGCTCGCGGGCGAGGGCTCGGTTGCCGGCGGAGAGGGTGGACACGGGTGCGCCGGGGAAGTGGCCCTCCGGTCCCTGGAGTTGGATGGCCGTCTGGATGGGCGAGGTCGGGAGGAGCGCGAGGCGCTGCTGTTCGGAGGTGAGGCCGCGAAAGAGGCGCGTCGCGGTGTCCAGCTGGAACCGGTAGAGGTTGCGGGGGAGGCCGGGGACGCCGTCGCCGCGCTGGTCGCCGTAGACGAGCGGACCGCCGAACGCGGCGCCCTCGCGGGAGGCGCCGCCGATGCGGAGGTTGAGGTGGGCGCCGGAGAGGATGAGCTGGTAGGGCGGCCGGCGCGGGTCGCCGCAGATCAGCACCTTCATGGCGTGAACGCCGGGCCAGCGGGAGTAGTACTCGTTGGGGACGCGCTCGCGGCCGGCGGCGGAGAGGCCGGCGTGGAGGAGGTCGGTGAGCAGGCGCCGCTGCGTCCACCCCAGCGCGAGTGGAGTGGCGAGGAGCCCGGCCGTCCACAGGCCCTTGTTGTGGAGCTGGCGGAGCGGGTGGTCGTAGGGGACGCACGCCTCGGCGCGCTGCTTGTCGTCGAGGGATTCGAAGAAGCGCGCCGCGAGCTGGTCCGCGGGCTCGAGGGTGCGGCTGGGAGACGGGGGCAGCAGGCCGAAGCGGCCCAGCACGCCCACGCCCGCGAGTGCGCCGAATCCCTGGAGTACGCGCCGGCGGTTCATGGCCCGCGGCGCAGTGTAGCGGGGACGAGGGCGCGGAGCGCGCGGCGGAAGGCGGCGCGGCGGCGGGTGGCGTCGGGGAAGTAGGGAACGGGACCGAGTACCGGGACGCGGTGGCGCTCGGCGAGGAGGGCGGCGTTGTCCTTTTCCGAGGGGTCGGGGGTGGGGGACGGGGTGGAGCGGGAGAGGACGACGGCCCGGACCTTCAGCTTGCGGGCGGCGAGGGCCTGGAGGGAGAGGCCGGTGTGGTTGAGGGTGCCGAGGCCGGCGCGGGCGACGAGGATGACGGGGAGGCGGAGGGCGGCGACGAGGTCGATGACGTCGCGGCGGCGATCGATGGGGACGAGGAGGCCGCCGGCGCCTTCGACGACCAGGGCCCGGCGGTCGAAGGCGCGGAAGAGCTCCAGGGTGACGGAGAAGGGCGGGTCCTGCCGGAGGCGGCGGGCGGCGACGCCGGGGGCGAGGGGGAGGCGGAAGCGGTGCGGGCAGATCAGCGCCAGGTCGTCGTCCGTGCGCGCGGCGGCCTTCAACGCGAGCGCGTCCGCGGGCGCGGCGAGGTCGTCACAGCCGGACTCGTAGGGTTTGAACGCCGCGGGGTGGAGGTTGGCGTCGGCCATCAGCGAGAGGAGCGCGCAGGCGACCTCGGTCTTGCCGACGCCGGTGTCCGTGGCGGTGACGAAGTAGCGGGGGAGCATGGATCACCGCTCAAGGAGAGCGAGGAGCTCCTCGACGCTGAGCTTGGCCTGCCGGAGGATCGAGCGCAGCGTGCCCGTGGCGATCTCCCGATGCATGGGAACGATGACGACGCGACCGTCAGGATGGCGCAGCTTCAGGTGGCTGCCTTTCTGGCTGACCTCAGCGAAACCGGCGTGCTCCAACGCGCGACAGACGTCCTCTCCAGAAACCCGGGGCAACCTGTGCATGATATGCGGGTCTTTAGAAGGGGAACGCGACGTACGCAGCGGATGATGAGTTGCGCTTCCCTAAGCGACCTTGACCTCGACCGGGGCGATGATGGGCGTCGCCCGCGGAGGAACATGGGGTGCACCCTCCATGTACAACTCGAGCGCTTCCTTGAGGTTGGCCAGGGATTCCTCGACTGAGCTGCCCTGGCTCGCGACGTCGACCTCCAGACACTGTGCCACGTAGATGCGGCCTTCCCGAGTCACGGCGGCGGTCAGGCGCATGCGGCCTTTCGGTCGAGGCGTCTTTGACGCAGCCCGTTTCGCTCTCGCCGTCATGGCAGAAGCATATCCATTTGCGCGGGGAGGTTCATCGCTGGGTGGACTCAGGCGCCGGCGGTGGCGGGCCGCTTGGGCAGGCGCACGGTGAACGTCGTCCCCTGTTCGGCGCTCGAAGCCACCTCGACGTTCCCTCCGTGGGCCTTGACCGCCTCATGGACGATGTGAAGCCCGAGGCCCAGGCCACCGCGGTGACCGCCGGTCTGCCCCCTCTGGAAGGGATCGAAGAGCGTCGGCAAGTCCTCCGCTGGGATGACCGGTCCGTGGTTGCTCACGGAAATGGTGACCTGGTCGCCCTCGTCCTGGAGCCGGACCTGGATGGCGGACTCGGGCGCGCCGTACTGGAGGGCGTTGGTGACCAGGTTCGTCACCACCTGCTGGATGCGGTCCACGTCCCAGGTCCCCAGCACGGCCTGGCCCGGGAGCGTGAGATTGATCCGGCTCGCGTGACCCCCGTCGATCTCGTCGATCGCCTCCTGGAGGGTGCCGCGCAGGTCCACCAGGCGCGGGTACACGGGGAGGCCGCCCATCGCCGCGATGCGCGTGAAATCGAGCAGGTCCGACACCATCCTCGCCATCCGGTCGACCGCGCGCTTCACCCGGAGGGCGGATGACCGCACCCGGTCCGGGACGGACGGGCGCGCGAGCATCGACTGGGCTGCCAGGGAAATGGTCCCCAGCGGCGCCCGCAAGTCATGGCTGACGATGCCCATCAGCCGTTCGCGGAAGGCCACGGCGCGCCGCAGCTCCTCCTCCAGTTGGCGATGGTCGGTGATGTCGACGAAGACCACCACGGCGCCGGAGATACCGTCGCCGCGAACGGGGGCGGCGCTGACCACGAGGTGGTGGTCGCGCCCGCGAGCGTCCGTCACCAGGCGCTCGTGAGGCAGGATGTCCTGGCCCTGGAGCGCCGCCAGGATGGCCGGCTGCATCGGCGCGCCGTCCGGCGCCCGCGGCGCGAAGCGGGGCGTCAATTCCTCCAGGGAAACGCAGAGGGCCTCCTTGGTAACCCCGAAGATGCGCGCCGCGCCTTCGCTGGCGAGGATGACGCGGCCTTCCGCCGAAGCGACCAGCACGCCTTCCTTGATCGTCCCGATGACGGTTTCGAGAAATACCCGCGAAGCCTTCTCACGGGCCATGAGGTCGGCCTGGACGATGATGCCCGTCGCCCGCTCGGCCACCGTCCGGAACAGGAGCTGGTCCTCCTCGGCGAACTCGTTCGCGGTCAAGGAAGCCATGTGCGCGACGCCGAGCACCTCGGCGCCGCGGATCATCGGGACCCCGTACATGGCCTTGATCTGCTTCTGCCGGATGAAGTCGCTCCGGATGATCGGCTCCAGGTGCGCGGAGGACAGGAACATCGGCTGCCCGGTGGCGGCGACGGTCCCCGCGAAGCCCTCCCCCACCCGCAACGAGAACGACCGGTCTCGCTCGGCCATCACGCCGAGCGCCTGCTTGACCTTGAGGACGTCTCCGTGCCGCAGCAGCACGGTGACCGCATCGACCGAAGGGATGGTCCGCATCGTGACCGACAGGAGCTGGTGCAGGATGGTGTCGACGTCGCCAGGTCCCGTCACGACCTGGGCCACCTCGTCCAGCGCCTCGAGCGTCCGGTGCCGCACGCGCACGTAGTAGTCGACGGACTCGGAGAGGCTCTCGTCGATCGCCGTGCCGACCACGTCGAATCCGCCGATCACGAGGTGCGGTGCGTGCTCCGCCACGATGCCGAAGAGGACGCGCCGGAGGAGCGCGTACTCGTACGTGATCTCCGGGAGGTCGAAGCCGGCGTCGAGCCGATGCAACGTGTGGGCTTGCGACTCCTTGACCGGAACGAAGCTGTCGCGCCCTTCGCTCGCGGCTTCGACCGCCGAGGCGAGGCGATCGAGCAGGCGGGGGAGGTGGTCCAGGAGCTGCTCGTCGGTGAGGGACCGGGCCTTGTCGGTCTGACGGTAGAGGACCGCCCACCGCCCGAGGATCTCCTCGCGGTGCGCTCGCAGCGTGTCCGAGAGGTCCTTGGCTTGCTTCCTCCTCTCGGATTCGACGCCCTGGTCCACCGATCAACGGTAATGCGACCCGCCGGCACCCGCCGGAGCGTCGCTTGCCAGCGCGCTGGGCACGCGGTCGCCCAGGTGCATGGCCACTCGCGCGGAGGGATTCAGCGCTGGGTGACCTCGGCGATCGCCTCGCGAACGGCGCTTCCCAGGTGCCGCGCCTCCTCCACCGCCAGCGACAGCGGCGGCATCAGCACCACCACGTTCCCCAGCGGCCGGAGGATGACCCCCCGCTTCCGCATGGCCAGGCACACGCGGTGCCCCACCCGGTCGCCGTAGGCGTACTCCTCCTTCGTCCGCCGGTCCTTCACGAGCTCCACGCCCACCATCATCCCGCGCCGCCGCACCTCTCCGACGTGCGAGAGCTCCGCGACCTTCGCGAGCTCGTCCGCCAGCGCGTCCATCGCCGGCCGCATCCGCTCCAGCGTGCGCTCGCGCTCGAACAGCTCCAGGTTCGCCAACGCCGCCGCGCACGCCAGCGGATTCCCCGTGTACGTGTGCCCGTGGAAGAACGTCCGCTTCTCCGCCACGCTCCCCAGGAACGCCGAGTAGATCTCCTCTGTCGCCAGCGTCGCCGCCAGCGGCAGGTACCCGCCCGTCAATCCCTTCGCCACGCACATCAGGTCCGGCCGCACGCCCTCCTGCTCCACCGCGAACATCGTCCCCGTCCGCCCGAACCCGGTCGCCACCTCGTCGCAGATCAGCAGCACCTCGTGCCGCCGGCACAGCTCCGCCAGCCGCGACAGGTACCCTCGCGGCTGCACCAGCATCCCCGCCGCCCCCTGCACCAGCGGCTCCACCACCAGCCCCGCGATCTCCTTCCCGCGCCGCTCGAGCAACTCCGCCGCCGCGCGCACGCACTGCTCCAGGCACTCGCCCGGCCCGGGCCAGCGGTACTCGTACGGCGTGGGGATCCGGTCCACCTCGAACAGGAGGTCCCGGAACGTCGCGTGGAAGAGATCGATCCCACCCACCGAGACCGACCCCACCGTGTCCCCGTGGTACGCCTCCTGGAGCGCCGCGAACCGCCGCTTCTCCGGCCGGCCCTTCTGCCGCCAGTACTGGTACGCCATCTTCACCGCGATCTCGACTGACGTGGACCCGGAGTCCGAGTAGAAGACCCGCGTCAGCCCCGCCGGCGCGATCGCCACCAGCTTCGCCGCCAGCTCCACCGCCGGCACCGAGGAGAGCCCGAGCAGCGTCGAGTGCGCGACGCGATCCAGCTGCGCTCGCACGGCCTCGTCGATCTCCCGCTTCCGGTGCCCGTGCACCGTCACCCACAGGGACGACACCCCGTCCAGGTACCGCCGCCCGAGGTCGTCGATGAGGGAGCTCCCCTCCGCGCGCTCGATGATCAGCGGGTCGTCGTCGGGCCACGCCTGCTGCTGGGTGAACGGGTGCCAGAGGTGGCGAAGGTCCTGCTCCAGCAACGTCCGGTGGCGGTCAGGCGGCAACGCGCACCTCCAGCGCCGCGAGCGCCTCCAGCGCCCGGTCGATCTGCGCCTCCGAGTGCGCCGCGGTGACCGCGAACCGCAGCCGGCTCGTCCCCTTCGGCACCGTGGGCGGCCGGATCGCCTTCGCCAGCACGCCGCGCGCGCGGAGCTGCGCCGCCACCTCCAGCGCTCGCTCCGGCTCCCCCAGCACCAGCGGGAAGATCGCCGACCGCGCCTCCGCCGGCACCCCCAACGCCCGCAGCCCCTCCGCCATCCGCCGGATGTTCCGCCACAGCGTCTCCCGCCGCGCCGGCTCCGCCCGCATCACCGCGATGGCCTCCTCCCCCGCCGCGCACACCGCCGCCGGCAGCGCGGTGGAGAACACGAACGTCCGCGCCCGGTTCATCAGCAGCTCCACCACCTGGGTTGAACCCACCGCGACCGCGCCGAACGCTCCCAGCGCCTTCCCCAGCGTCGTCATCCGCACGTCGGCCACGACCCCCAGCGCCTCGCACAGCCCACCACCCGTCGGCCCGAGGACGCCCACCGCGTGCGCCTCGTCCACCACCAGCGCCGCCCGGTGCCGCCCGCACGCCTCCGCCAGCTCTCGCAGCGGCGCGTGGTCCCCATCCATCGAGAACACCGCGTCCGTGCAGACCACCTTCCGCCTTCCGCCCTCCGCCGCCAGCAGCCGCTCCAGCGCGCGCGCGTCCGCGTGGGGGTAGACCACCACCTTCGCCCTCGAGAGCCGGCACCCGTCCACCAGCGAGGCGTGGTTCAGCGCGTCCGAGAAGACGGCGTCCTCCGGTCCGCCGCACAGCGCCTGGAGGATCCCCGCGTTCGCCGCATACCCGCTGTTGAACAACCGCGCCGCCTCCGCCCCCATCAGCGCCGCCGCCGCGTTCTCCAGCGCGTGATGCGCCTCCGTGTCGCCCACCACCAATCGAGACGCGCCGGCGCCGACGCCACGGGACTGCAGGGCTTCAGTCGCCGCGCGTGCCAGGCGCGGGTCACTCGCCAGCCCGAGGTAGTCGTTGGAGGAGAAGTTCACCAGCCGCTGACCGCCGACCACCACCTCCGGCCCCTGCGCGGAGGAGAGCGGCTCCAGCGCTCGGCGCAGTCCCTGCTTCGAGAGCGCCTCGAGATCCTCCCGCGCCCACTGATCGGCGACGGTGGGCATCTTCAGTCCACCCGCGGCTGCAGCGGCCGCACGCCCGCCTTCTCCAGCAGCGCCATGTCCTCGCGGTACTCGGGGTTGGCGGTGGTGAGCAGCTTCTCCCCGAAGAAGATGGAGTTGGCGCCGGCCATCATGCACAGCAGCTGCGCCTCCTCGGAGAGCTGCAGCCGCCCCGCGGAGAGCCGCACCATCGCCTGCGGCATCAGCAGCCGGGCGGTGGCGATCATCCGCACCAGCTCCACCGGCGCGACCGGCGGGCGGTCCGCCAGCGGCGTTCCCTTCACCGCCACCAGCGCGTTGATGGGGACGCTCTCCGGGTGGACCTCCTGGTTCGCCAGCGTCTGCAACATCCGGCAGCGGTCCTCCACGGACTCGCCCATCCCGATGATGCCGCCGCAGCAGACGGAGATGCCGGCGTCGCGCACGCGCTGGAGCGTCTGGAGCCGGTCCTCGTAGGTGCGGGTGGAGATGATGTCGCCGTAGAACTCGGCGGAGGTGTCGAGGTTGTGGTTGTACGCGGTGAGCCCCGCCTCCTTCAGCCGCCGCGCCTGGTCCAAGGTGAGCATCCCCAGCGTGCAGCACGCCTCCATCCCGAGCGCCTTCACGCCCCGCACCATCTCCAGCACCGCGTCGAACGGCGGCCCGTCCTTCACCTCGCGCCACGCCGCGCCCATGCAGAACCGGGTGGCGCCGGCCGCGCGCGCCTTCCCCGCCGCCTCCAACACCTCCGCCACCGGCAGCAACCGCTCCGCCTCCACGCCCGTCTGGTAGCGAGCGGCCTGCGGGCAGTACGCGCAGTCCTCCGGGCAACCGCCGGTCTTCACCGAGAGGAGCGAGCAAAGTTGGACCGCGTTGTCCGTCCACGCCTTCCGGTGGACGGTTTGCGCCTGGTGGAGGAGGTCCAAAAGTGGCAGGTCGTGGAGCGCGCGGACCTCCGCCAGCGTCCAGTCGTGGCGCAGGGGCATGCCCTCGGGGGGAGGGGCGCCGTGGGCGTGGTGCGAGTGCATTCGGACCGATTAGGGCCCGCCTGGAGCATTGTCAACCTGGGTTCCGGAGCTGGTTGACGACGGTCAGAGGGGCGGCAGCGGGGCGGAGGTGACGGTGAACGTCCCCGACCCGATGGCGATGAGGCGATCGCCGGCGTGGATCTCCATGGTCGTGGTCGCCAGCCGCTTGCCCGCGTTGACGATCCGCCCGCGGGCCACCAGCGTCTCCTTGGCGCGCCCCAGCAACCTGACCTGGAACTCGACGGTGGCGACCCAGGTCTCGTACTCGCCGGCGACGGTGAACCACCCGGCGTTGTCGATCAGCGTGGCGATGGCGCCGCCGTGGATCTCGCCCAGGGCGTGGTCGAAGCCGGGGTTGTAGGGCTGGGTGAAGACCGCGCGGTGCTCGGCGTCGTATTCCAGGCGCGTGCCCATGGAGCGAGCGATGGGTGCGCCGTGGAACAACTTCATGAGGCGGGCGAGGTGGGCGGGGCGGCGCTCGGCGGGGATGGCCATGGCCCGACTAGAGTCGCACCTCGACGCCGAGCGCGGGGAGGAGAATCACGCCCGACAGCGAGCGGTCCTCGCCCAGCACGCGGACGCTGCCCAGCGCATAGCCGCCGGTGACCTCGGCGACGAGGAACACCCAGCGGTAGCCGATCTGGATGCCGGCGGTGGCGCCGATGAAGTGGGTGTGGAGGGTGTCGGAGAGCTGGAAGTCGATGCCGCTGAGGAAGGTGGCCTGCGCGGAGGTGGCGACGAGGTTCTCGTCCAGCTCGGTGCGGCTGTAGAGGTACTTGGCGGCGGCGTAGACGCGGACGTATTCGCCCCATTCGTGGGAGGCGTAGACGGGGACCTCGATGTCCCAGCGCGAGAATTCGCCGAGGTGGACGAACTCCAGCGCGTCGAAGATGGGGCTGGAGAAGAGGTACTTGGAGACGGCCAGCCCGGCCGCGACGTCCGTCCGCTGGTCTCCATCCACCTTCTCGAAGAAGCGGTACTTGAGGTCGCCCCGGACGGCGTTGACGCTATAGCGCGCGCCGATGTCGAGGTTGGGGAACACACCCGCGCGCACGCCGCCCTCCCAGTCGATGGAGGGCGGGTTCAGCAGGAGCGCGACGCCCGCGGAGATCAGGTCCTGCTTGTCCTGGTCGGTCACCGCGTACGGCGTCTGCGAGGCGACCGCCGCGAGGAGCTTCTGCGTCTGCTGCTCGCCGGCCACCGCCACCTGCGCGAGCGTCCCCAGCGGCACCTCCGCCCCCACCGCCGCGTCGACGGAGAAGTGGCCGGGGTCGAGGGTGCGCGCGGTCTGGCGGGTGGCGAGGGAGGTGGCGCAGCTGGAGAGCAGGAGCACGAGGGCCGCCGAAGGGAGGTGGCCCCGCAGGCGAGGTGGTCGCATCGCGGGAACGAGCCAGGTCAGGTGGCGCCCCTCAACCGGCAAGCCCGCGAAGGTGGGCCGGTTTCTCGCGAGCATGGCCTCGGAGGTAATATCTGGGGTCGAGCGCATCTTTCTTGCGGGCAGGTTCCTTTGCTCGCGCTCCGGACGTAGGTGCCAGTGACCCTTTGGGGTCACCGATGCGACCCGTCAAGGCAGCGCGACCGTTTGTCTTGGACATTGGTTCGTTGGGTCGAGCGGCCGAACAGCGCTCGGAGCGTGGTGACGCAACAGCCATGCCTCGGCGTCATCGCGTTCGGAAGACGGCAGTCGAGCACGGAAGGGAGTCCGTGCGCAGGAGAAGCCATGGCGGAGATGGACGATACGAAGGTGCAGGCTGAGGTCATTGACTCACGTCGATGGGACGACGACGCCGTTTATTGGCGCCATGTCGACTCCTTGAGAAGGACCGCTTGGGGAATGCTCCGCTCGGACGACGATGCTGAAGATGCCGTCCAGAGCACCTTCCTTCGCTTCTACCAGAGGACGTGTGCGGATCCCCTGCCTGCGGAAAGGGAGTTCGCATGGCTGTTCTGGTTCTGGTCAACGTGTGCAGGATGCTGCTCCGCGAACGGGCCGCCCGCAGGCGAGCCCATGGCCATCCCGCGTTCGCGGAGATCCTCGCGGCCCGCGCGCGCGAGGAGCCCGAGATGGAGAGTTACCAGGTCACAGCCGAGTTCTTCGTGCGCGCCATGGGAACACTGAGCCCGCGGCAGCGCACGGTGATGGAGCTCATGGCCGTGGGAGAGGACCATCGAATGATGGCCTACCAGTTGGGGATCTCACCAGGGGCGGTGGCCAAGCGCCTCTTCGACGCCCGGGGCAAGTTGAGGAGGGTGCTCCGCTGGCTCATCGCGCAGCGAACGGAGGCATGGTGATCGTGTCTGTGTCCAGCCCATTGAGGAAAGCCTGGTTGATCGCCCGCACCGTGGCGGAGGGAGTGGTGCGTGAGCTCCCCGAAGCGATGGGCGCGTCCGCCCTGGGGGTGGAGGCCCGCACCGTGCTCGTCATCCACGGGCGCAACGAGCGCGCCCGGAGGGCGCTCTTCGAGTTCCTCCAAGCGCTGGGTCTGCGCCCCATCGGATGGTCCGCCGCGCGTGTCCTGACCGGGAAGCCCTCCCCCTACTCCGGGGAGATCCTCGATGCGGCGTTCAAGCACGCGGCGGCCGTGCTGGTGCTGCTGACCGGGGACGAGGAGGCGCGGCTGCGAGACCCGCTGCGCTCCGAGCAGGACGCCGCGGAGGCCACGTCATTCCAGGCGAGGCCAAACGTCCTCTACGAAGCCGGCATGGCCATGGGCCGCGCACCCGAGCGCACCGTTCTGGCTCAACTCGGCCCCGTGCGGCCATTCAGCGATCTCTTCGGCCGCCACGTGGTGAGGTTGAGCAACGAAGTCCCGTCGCGCCACGAGCTCGCCGAGCAGCTCCGCCTGGCGAAGCTCGACGTCAACACGTCGGGCCTCGCCTGGCACACCGCCGGCGACTTCGATGGCGCGATCGTCTAGCTCACTTCTCCTTGGCGACCGTGCTGTTCTTCCCCACGATGTTCGACGTCGGCGCGCCGCTCTTGTAGGTGATCGCGTCGTACGACCCCATCACGTTGATCGTCTCCGCGCTCTCCAGGCGGATGACGTTGTGCGCGCCCACCACGTTCACCGTCCCGCACGAGCCGGTGAAGGTGAGCTCGTTGTTCCCGCCCTGGATGTTCACGTCCTTCCCTTCCCCGCAGTCGAAGGTCTTCGTCAGGTGGCCCTGGAGGATGCCGATGGTGTCGCCGGACTTCGCGGTGGCGCCCCCGCCCGTGTTGGTCCCCCCCGTGCGGACCTCGCCGCGCACCCCGGCCGCCGACATCGCCGCCGCCGCCATGTCCGTGGCGTCGTTGGCCGTGTCCACGGCGTCCGACGCCACCGCCGCCGCCGCGCCGCCCGCCTTCGACTGGGCGATCTGGTTGTGCGAGCCGGGGTTGGAGATGTTCGGCTTCTTCCCCTTGTTGATCGTCCGCGCCCACGACACCTGGTTGTTGTTGCCGGTGACGCGCAGCTTGTCCACCGCCTCGATCGCCACCTGGTTCTGGTTGCCGTTGATCAGGACCGAGGGGCAATTGCCGGAGAGCGTGAGGTTGTTCGAGTTGCCGTTGACGATGACCGGGTTCCCTTCGCAGCGGAGAACCTGGTTCTCGCTGTTGTCGTCAATCTGGATGGGGTCGGCGAGGGCGGCGGTGGAGAGGCACAGCGAGAGTGCGGCAAGTAGGTAGCGCATGGGTTCCCCCGGGGAAAGGACGTCAGAGCGGGAAGGTAGATCGCTTGCATGGGGAAGGCGAAGACCTACTTCTGCTGCCAGGCCTGTGGGTACCAGGCGGCGAAGTGGATGGGGAAGTGTCCGGAGTGCGGGGCGTGGAATTCGCTGGTGGAGGAGGTGGACGCTAAGACGGTCGCCGAGGGTAGGCCGGCGTGGGGGGCGTCCTCGGGACAGGCGCGCCCGGTGCCGCTGCAGGAGGTGGGGGCGGAGACGGAGGCGCGGCGGTCCACCGGCATCCGCGAGCTGGATCGGGTCCTGGGCGGCGGCGTGGTGGCGGGGTCGATGGTGCTGCTGGGCGGGGACCCCGGCATCGGCAAGTCCACGCTGCTGCTCTCCGCGCTGGAGCGGCTGTCGCGGCACGGGCCGGCGCTCTACGTCTCCGGCGAGGAGTCGCTCCGGCAGACCAAGATGCGGGCGGACCGGCTGAGCGTGCAGAGCGCGGAGTTGCACCTCTACGCGGAGACGGACGCGGAGAAGATCCTCGCCGCGGCGGAGGCGATGAAGCCCGGCGCGCTGGTGGTGGACTCCATCCAGACCATGTTCCTCCCGGAGTTGGGCAGCGCCCCCGGCTCCATCTCCCAGGTCCGCGAGGTGTCCGGCCGCCTGATGGCCTTCGCCAAGCGCACCGGCGTGCCCACCTTCATCGTCGGCCACGTCACCAAGGACGGCTCCATCGCCGGCCCGCGCGTGCTGGAGCACATGGTGGACACCGTCCTCTACTTCGAGGGCGAGCGCGGCCACCCCTTCCGCATCCTCCGCGCCCACAAGAACCGCTTTGGGTCGACCAACGAGATCGGCGTGTTCGAGATGAAGGGGCAGGGGCTGGTGGAGGTGGAGGACCCGTCGGCGCTCTTCTTGGCGGAGCGGCCGGTGGGGAAGTCCGGGTCGGTGGTGACCTCCACGCTCAACGGGACGCGGCCGCTGCTGGTGGAGGTGCAGGCGCTGGTGGCGCCCACCGGGTACGGGACCGCGCGGCGCACGGCGATGGGGGTGGACGGCAACCGGGTGGCGCTGCTGGCGGCGGTGCTGGAGAAGAAGGAGGACGTGCCGCTGGTGGGCTGCGACATCTTCGTCAACGTCGCGGGGGGGATGCAGCTGACGGAGCCGGCGGCGGACCTCGCGGTGTGCGCGGCTCTGGTGTCGTCGCTGCAGAACAAGCCGCTGGACGCGCAGACGCTCATCCTGGGGGAGGTGGGACTGGCCGGGGAGGTGCGCGCGGTGGGGCAGCCGGACCCGCGGCTGGCGGAGGCCGCGAAGATGGGGTTCAAGCGGGCCATCCTGCCGAAGGGGACAGCGAAGCGGCTGGAGCAGAGCCCGCTCACGCTGGTGCCGGTGGAGACGCTGTCAGAGGCGCTGCAGGCGATGTTCTAGGAGGGTCGAGCGTGAAGGGTCGATACGTCTGGGCGTGCCTCGCGTTCGTCGCGTGCTCCGGCGCGCCGCATCCTCCTCCCGCGCCGGCGTTCGATGCCCGGCCGTGGCTGGAGGACCTGGCGCAGCTCGAGGACGCGATTGGGCAGCACTACGCGAACCTCGAGTGGAACGTGCAGAAGCGCGGCCTGGATGTGGCGGCGCTGGATCGGACGACCCGGGACCAACTCTCCAGGTCGACCACGGACCGCGAGGGGATGGAGGCGCTGGTTCGCTTCATCGCGGCGTTCCACGACCCTCACTTCTCCTGGACGGCCCGGTTGCCTCGGAATCGCTACGACGTGCGGTTCACCTCGGACGGTGCGTCCGTCCGGATTCTCAAGGCGGGACCTGGCGCGTGCGGTGCTCAGGCCGGGGATGTCGTGGAGTCGATCCAGGATCGCCCGGCGCTGGAGCAACTCCAGGCGCGCCTTCCGCTCGCCCGGCTGCCGAGCCCGGCGTCGCGCCGCGACGAGGCGCTCCGGACGTTCACCTCCTCTCCCTTCGCTCCGCCGGACGGGCTCCGGTTCCGCTTCGTGCACCAGGGGGCGGAGCGCGAGTGCATGTTGGCGCTGCTCCCGGCGCTTCCCACGCCGCCCGAGTCGGCGCCGGTGATCGCGGCCGATTCGCCCGGCGACAAGGCCTGCGAGGCGATGGGCATGGGTATGGCCGCGTCGTCACCACCGCCCCCGAGCCCGCTGCTGTTCGATCCCGCGCGCCATCCCGCGTTCACCCCGGCAGCGCAGACCTCCATGTTCGGCGCCGGGACGGTGCGCCTGGCCTCGGGGAAGACGTTGGGGTGGCTGCGCGTGCCGCTCTTCAGCGAGGAGGCGTACCCGGCGTTCTGCGTGGCGTCGTGGAACACCTATCGGACCTCGCTGAAGGAGCCCTGCGGCGAGCAGTGCCAGGGGGACTTCCACGGCGAGGTGCTCATGCCGGGGCTGGTGGACGCCATCTCCAAGCACCTGGACGCGTTCCGGGCGGCGAAGGTTTCCGGCGTGGTGGTGGACATCTCGGACAACGGCGGCGGGACGGACTGGGTCACCGACACCGCGCTGCTCCTCTCCGCGCGCGAGCTCTCCTGCCCCGCGACCGCCCGCGTCCGCGAGCCCGCGGCAGCGAAAGCCGCCGGGGATGAGCTGAAGGAGCTGGAGTCGTGCGGTGCGGCGCCGGCGGCGATGGAGTGGACGAAGGGCTTCCAGGCGGAGGCGGCTCAGACATGCGACTGGCGGCCCGCGTTCGGTGGCGCGCCGGCGCCAGCGTGCTCGATGCTGACGCGAAGCCGCCGTTCGGTGTGCCGGCCGTCCATCGGCGCCGGCCTCAAGTGCGCCTCGCTGAAGCCGGTTCCGGACGACCATCGGGTGCACGGCTTCGGTGGCGCGCCGCTCTACGTGCTGATCAACCGGGACACGGCCTCCGCCGCGGAGTTCTTCGCCGCCGTCCTCCGCGACAGCGGCGCCGCGACGCTGGTGGGCGAGCGGACGCTCGGCGCGGGGTGCGGATACATCGATGGGGGTGGCGAGGCGACGCTGAAGCACTCCGCCCTGAAGGTGAAGATGCCGAACTGCGCGCGGTACCGGGTGGACGGCACCAACGAGGTGGAGGGCATCACCCCGGACGTGGAGTTGCCCTGGACGGGCGAGGACCTGGCGCGGTTCGAGTCGTACGCCGAGAAGGCGCTCGCGCACGCGGACGAGTTGTTCCTCCGCTCCCCGCGTCGGTGAGCCCCTCGTCCGGGGCCACGCAGGCTAGGAAGGGTGCGTGAACGGACGATGCATCTGGGCGTGCCTGGCGCTCACCGCGTGCTCCGGTGCGCCGAGCCCTCCGCCTGCTGCGTTGGCGTTCGATCCCCAGCCGTGGCTGGAGGACCTGGCGCCAGGCCCCGAGCGCCGCCGAGGGCCACAACCACCGGGCCGACCCGGGTCTCGACCACCCTTCATGTCCGGCGGAGGCGGAGTGACCCTGTTACTCGCGGGGGCTGCACCAGCATCGAGGAGCCCACAGCTCAAGCGGAAATGGAAGGGCGCATACGCGGACGAGGCCGCGATCACCGCTTGGCTCATGAAGGAGAAGAAGGTTGCCGGAGAGGAGGCGAAGAAGCTCGCGCCTCAGATTCTCGCGAAGCTGAAGCAGCAAGCCGAAGTGGTCAAGCAGGTATATCCAGGGCTGAAGGACGAACACTTCGATTATGATCTATTCCAGGACGCCGTCGTCGGTCCCGATCGCGAGCTTCCCAATTGCTTTGGTGACGTCTGCAAGGGAGCGAAGGAGCGCTGGGAGCCGGACAAAGCAGCGCTCGACGCGTGGCTTGCCGGGGAGAAGTACTTCAAGACGTCGAATACGGGTTGTGAGTGCGGCCAGGAGAAGGTCGCCGTCTACGAGATGACGCTGGAGTACTCCGACGGGGCGTCCGCCGGGAAGCTCGTGCAGCCATTCCACATCGCGCAGCAGCAGGAGGACTGCTCTTGGCGGTCGCGGCTTGGGGGCCTGGGGGTCATCATCCATGCGCAGGCGGAGCAACTCCTCTCGCAGTTCGCAGGAGAGGGGCTGGCCAAGAAAGTGGCCCAGAGCGCCGGGGTGAGCTACAAAAAAGGCACTGCGCAGATGACCAGTTATACTCGAACACACGTCAGGGCTGGATTTCACGGCACGGCGGGCGGGCCGCTCACGTGTGATCCAAGCCGAACGACGAAGAAGAAGGAGAACAAGTGAACCGGAGATGGCTTGTGGTGTTTTTGCTATCCGCCGGGTATGGGGTCGCGCTGGCTGAACGGCCTGCTGCCGTGGACGCGCCGATCACCATCGAGAACACCATCTGCCGTTCATCGGGGATTCCACCGGAGGAAATCGCTCGCCGGCTTCGTCTCGCGATATCGAGGTGACCTCGAGTGGAGATGACGCCACCCGGCGGCCAGAGCTGACCCTCTCCTTTCACGCCTTGGATCGGAGGGAGTCCTCAAGCAAATGTGGCGCGGCCCCGCTTGACACCGCCGCCGGGCGCCAAGTTGGCTCCTCGCCGTGAGCACCCACGCCACGGCGATCGACTCCAATTCTCCCCCGGCGGATCCGGCGTTCCCCAGGAAGCACCGGGTCCCCGTCCTCGGCCACGCGGTCGCGCTGCTGACCGACCCGCTCGGGGCGCTGGATGACTGGGCGAAGGAGAAGGGCGACCTCTACCGGGTGAAGCTGATCTGGAACGAGGCGTGGATCGTCAACCGCCCCTCGGAGATCGAGCGCATCCTCACCAGCGCGAAGGGCTTCCGCCGCGACGAGGACAGCCGCCGGCTCAAGCACATGCTGGGTGACGGCGTCCTCACCGCCGAGGGCTCGCTCTGGATGCGGGAGCGCCGCCTCCTCCAGCCCGCCTTCCACCGCGACCGCATCGCCGAGTACGCGCGGGTGATGGTCGACCTGGGCGCCGCTGAATTCGACCGCTGGCAGAGCGGCCCGCGCGACTTCAACCACGACATGATGGGCCTCACCCTGCGCATCGCCTCCGCCACCCTCTTCGGCGACGGCGAGGGCGAGGTCGACGCGGAGGAGGTCGGCCGCGCGCTCCACCACGTGATGCACCGCTTCTCCGGGGCGACGTGGCTCGCGCCGCTCTGGGCCCCGCTGCCCAAGATGCGCGCCTACCACCGCGCGGTCGAGCGCCTGGACCAGCTGGTGCGCGGGGTGATCACCCGCCGTCGCTCCCGCGGCGGAGCTGGGGGCAAGGACCTCCTCTCCATGCTGCTCCACGTCCAGGACGAGGACGGCTCGCGGATGACCGACACCCAGCTCCGCGACGAGGTCCTCACGCTGTTGATCGCCGGGCACGAGACCACCGCCGTCGCGCTCACCTGGACCGGGCACCTGCTCTCGCACCACCCCGAGGTGCAGGCGAAGCTGCACGAGGAGGCGCGGTCCCTGGCCGGCCCGCCCACGGCGTCGGACTACCCGCGGCTGAAGTACGCGGAGGCGGTCCTCCAGGAATCCATGCGACTCTACCCACCCGCCTGGGCCATGGGCCGCGAGGTGGTGGACGGCTTCCAACTCGCCGGCCACGACCTGCCCGACGGGGCGCGCGTCATCGTCACGCCGTACTCCACCCACCGCGACCCGCGCTTCTTCCACGACCCGCTGGCGTTCCGCCCCGAGCGCTGGATGGACGGGTCCCTCGCCAACCTCCCGCCCTACGCCTACTTCGCCTTCGGCGGCGGCCAGCGGATGTGCATCGGCAAGGGGTTCGCGATGATGGAAGGGGTGCTGCTGCTGGCGGAGCTGGCGCGGCGGTTCGCCTTCCACCCCAAGCCCGGCTTCACCCCGGTGCCGTTCCCCGCCATCACGCTGCGGCCCCGCGACGGCCTCCACCTCGTCATCGAACGGCGCACGCCGGAAGGAGCACGGGCATGACCCTCGCCATCCTCACCCTCTCGCTGCTGGCCCTCGCCGGTTCGCCGTCACCCGCACCCGCACCGTCCATCCTGCTCGGCAGTGGCGCGAAGATGTGCGACGCGCTCACTCCGGCGGACCTCAAGGCCCAGGGGCTCTCCCCCGACGCCAAGACCATCGTCAACGTCCCCGAACCCATCAGCGCCTACTGCACCTACGCCGGGAAGTCCGGCGCCACCGGCGGCATCGAGATGGACGTCTTCGCCGCCGGCACCGACGCGCTGGACACCCAGAAGACCATCCTGGGGGAGCTGGGCGGGATGAAGCCGGCTGGCTACCCCGGCGTGGACGAGAGCCTGATGAACCTGGAGGCGGTCTCCGGCGGGCCGAAGTTCGCGGTGCTGGTGGTGCGCAAGGCGGGGCTGGTGTTCACGCTGTCGCTGCCCTCGGCGCCGAAGGCCAAGGACCAGCTCTTCGCGCTCGCCAAGCTGGTGCTGTCGCGCCTGAAGTGACCGCCTCCCCCGCGCCGGATCAGACGAAGGCGTTCGCGTGGTCGCGGGCCCAGGTCTCGAAGGTCCGCGCCGGGGCGCCGGTGAGGTCGCGGACCGCGGTGGTGACCAGGTCGTGGGCCTCGCCGTCGCCGGAGCGCATCAGCTCCAGCACGGCGTTCGCCATCTCCTCGGTCATCCCGCCCTTCATCATGCCGGCGCGCGCGCCCGCCTCGGGGACCTCGACCAGCTCGATCGGCCGCCCGATGGCGGCGGCGATGATCTCCACCTGCCGGCGCGGCGTGAGCACCTCGGGGCCGCCGAGGACGTACGTCTTGCCTTCGTGACCCGGGCCGGTGAGCGCCGCGGCGGCGACGGCGGCGATGTCGCGCTGGTCGATGGGCGCGCTGCGGCTGTCCGCGAAGGGGACGAACACCTTCCCCTGCCCGCGGATGGTGCCCGCCCAGCCGAGCACGTTGGTGTCGAAGTTTCCCGGGCGGAGCATGGTGAAGGCCAGCCCGGTCGCCTTCAGCGCCTCCTCGCCAGCCAGGTGCCAGCTCCCGATCTTCGCGGGCGGCTGGATGCGGATGGTGGCGCTGGAGAGGAACACCACGTGGTGCACGCCGGCCCGCCGCGCCGCGTCGAAGAGCGGGGGCGCGAGCGACGGGATGTCGTGCGCGTAGAACATGGCGAACAGCTTCTCCGCGCCGGCCAGCGCGCCGGGGAGGGTCTCCGGGCGGGAGAGGTCTCCTTGGGCGATCTCCATGCCTGGCCGGAGCGTCTCGCCGCGCGCCGGGTTGCGCACGAGGGCGCGGAGGGGGTGCCCGCGGGCCGAGAGGAGTTGGACGAGCTCAGAGCCGATGCTGCCGGTGGCGCCGGTGACGAGGATCATGCGCGGACCTTACGAGGGGGGAGCGGTTTCTTAAACCGATCGCGCGCTTCTTAAATCCCGCGACCGCGCCACAACCGGGTGGGACGCGCGCCGACAATCGGGAATCTCGCGCAGCTTCTCCAGCAGGGGCAGGGGCAGGGAGCACCAGCGCAGGCGCCGGGAGCGAGTGCCGCCTCGGCACCCGCGCCGGGACCTTCTTCGTCGTCTTCCATTGGAGACTCGGTTGCCTCCAGCACCGAGTCCCGGGCGCCGCCGCCGGAGCCGGAGACCCCGGCGGCGGCGCCTGTTGATGGATCGGCGATGGTGGGCGCAGCTCCGAAGCTGAAACGAGCGCCGGTCGTGGGACACTTCCACGCATGAGCCTCCGAACGGTCCTCGCCGTTGCGTGCGCGTGCCTGGCCTGGGCGCCCGCCGCCTCCGCCCAGGTCGTGATCAACGAGGTGGTCACGCACCCGCAGCAGCACTGGGACGACGGCACGTTCAACCCGACGCCCAGCCCGGGCACGCCGACCGACAACGACGAGTGGATCGAGCTCTACAACCCGGGGACCACCGCGATCAGCTTGAGCGGGTGGAGCCTCCAGATGAACGACGGGACCAACAACACCCAGACGCTGGATACGTTCACGGACCAGTACTACTCGGCGGGCTCGTCGCTGGTGTCGCTCAAGCCGGGTGGGTTCGCGGTGTTCGGGAACCCCTCCGGCGACATGGCGGACACGGGCCTGACGGTCATCCTCACGAACCAGGGCGGGCAGGCCGTCGACCAGGTGACCATCGACCTCACCGGCGCGCCTGGCCACGGGATGACGGGCGCGGGGACGTCGGTGGCGACCGAATCGGTGTTCCGCTCCCCCAACGGCGCCGACACCGGCAATGACGCGGTGGACTTCGCGATGGGGCCGGCGACGTTCGGCTCGGCCAATCCAGGCGCGGTGGTGACGCCGGGCGCGGTGGTGATCAACGAGGTCGTCACCCAGCCGCAGCACGACTGGAACGACGCCGCCGGCCCGTTCGATCCGAACCCTGGCAACGGGACGAAGGACGTCTCGGACCAGTGGGTCGAGCTGCTCAACAAGAGCGCCGGTCCGCTCGACCTCACCGGCTGGAGCCTGGCGATGACGGACGCGACGCCGGCGGAGGAGTACATCGGCTTCGACAGCGCGTTCCTCCGCTTCTCCAGCGGGTGCTCGATGACGTCGTTCGGGAACGGGTGCCGCGCCGTCATCGGAGATCCCGCCGGCGCGATGTCCAACGCGGTGTACCTCCAGCTCATCGACTTCACCGACCACCTGGTGGACGACGTCGAGCTGGGCGACGACCCGGAGGGCGACGGCGCCGGGGACGGCGCTCCCTCCGGCGCGTCGACCGGCGTCACGGACGAGTCGGTCTGCCGCTTGCCCGACGGCGCCGACACCAACACCGACAAGGTCGACTTCAAGAAGTGCCCGGCGACCATCCTCGCCGTGAACGCCGCGCCGCCGCCTCCCGACGGGGGCTCCGACGCGGGCAGCGGCGATGCGGGCGGGATGGACGGTGGCGGAGATGCCGGAGCGACCGACGGCGGCGTCGGTGGCGACGGCGGAGCGATCTCGGACGGCGGCCGGGATGGAGGCGGCGGCGGGCGCGACGGTGGCCTGACCGACAGCGGCGGCGGTGGCGGCGGCGGGGACGACGGGACGGAGCCGCCGGGTGGGTGCTCGTGCAGCGCGGGGAACGGCGGGCTGGTGGCGCTCGCGCTGGCGGTGGCGGCGATGGCGAAGCGCCGCCGTCGAGCGGCCTAGCCTCCGGCGGCCTTCTGCTGCTGGATCCAGTGCTCCACCAACTGGCGGAGCATGGGGAGCGTCACCGGGCCGCTGGAGAGCACCACGTCGTGGAAGGCGCGGAGGTCGAAGCGGCTGCCGAGGGCGGCCTTCGCCTCCTCGCGCAGGGCGAAGAGCTCCAGCGCGCCGGTGTCGTAGGCGGTGAGCTGGGCGGGCATCACGGCGATCCGCTCCATGGTCGACTCCGCCTCGTTGGCGGTGAAGCGGCCGGATTCGGAGACGAACTGGATGGCCTGCTCGCGGGTCCAGCCGAAGCAGTGGATGCCGGGGTCGACGACCATGCCGCGCGCGGGCCAGAGGCGGCGCTGGATGTGTCCCAGCGGCGAGCTGAACACGCCCATCTCCTCGGCGAGCGACTCGGCGTAGCGCGCCCAGCCCTCGATGTAGCCGGAGTTGCCGGTGAGCCGGAGCAGCGGGTGCTTGGGGCCGAACTGGTAGGCGAAGGAGAGCTGCAGGTGGTGGCCCGGGTATGCCTCGTGGAAGGCGGTCATCTCCTGGTTGGAGCGCAGCGTGGCCGCGGGGTCGCGGAGGTTGATCCAGTAGATGCCGGCGCGGCTGCCGTCCTCGGAGCCGGCCTGGTACGAGTCGCTGACGGACGCCTCCAGCTGCGACGGGTACGGCTGCACGACGACGTCGGCGGCGGGCGCGTGGCTGAACAGGCGCGGGACGGCGTCGCGGGCGCGCGCCACCGCGGCGCGGGCGTTGGCGAGCACCTCGTCGCGGGAGGCGAAGTGATTGCGCGGGTCGGCCTTCAGCCGGGCCACGATGTCCGGGAGCGCGGTGACGCCGAGCGCGGTCTTGGCGATCGCCTGCGCTTCCTCCACGCTCTGCTTCACGCGCGCCTGGCCCAGGCGGAACGTCTCCTCGGGCGGGCGGTCGAGCGTGGTCCAGAAACGGAACTGGGCGCGGTAGCAGGCGGCGCCGTCGCGGTTCTTGAGGACGGACGGGTCGGCGCGGGCGGCGGGGAGGTACTCGTTCCGGAGGAAGTCGCGGTAGCGGGTGATGGCGGGCAGGAGCTTCTGGTCGAGGAGCGCGGTCCACTCGGCGGTGAAGGCGGCGTCGTTGGCGCGGCGGGCGGGGTCGTAGAGGGGCGAGTCCTTGGCGGGGACGACGAAGCCCTCCACCTGCTTGAGGGCGCGCTCGGCGGCGCGGTGGGGTGTGGAGTAGCCCTGCTTCAGGCCCTCGCGGGCGTTGGCGATCTCGATGTCGAGGGCGGCGGGGAGCTTGGAGAAGCGGCGAACGGCCGCCTGGCGGAGCTCGGGCGTGTCGACGCGCTGGTTGCTGGCGAGCTGGCTGAAGAACACCTGCCAGCCGCTCATCTGGCTCACCGGCCACAGCTCTCCCCGGCATACGCGGAGCTGGCGGCTGGACTCGATGGCCTCCTTGAACAGCCCGTGCAGCGCCCACTCCGGCGTCCCCCAGAGCGAGGCGGCGTCGATGGCGGCGGCCTGCGCGGCCCAGGCGTCCTCGCGCGCGCGCCAGCGCTCGAGCGCGGCCAACGAGTTGTCGGCCAGCCCGTCCGGCGCGGCGCCCGAGAGGCCGTTCGCCTCCGCCGCCTCGGGGAAGGTGGTGGTGAAGGCGGCGACGTACTCGTCGGCGAGGCGCCGGACGGCCGCGCGGGCGGCGTCGTTCGAGGCGGGCGGCGCGGTGGGCTTGGAGGTCGCGCAAGCGGTGAGGAGACAGAGGGCGAGAGCGGCGGCGCGGGTCATGGTCGCGACGACCTAGCACGCCGTGGCGCCTGGCGCCGCGTCTCGCGCAGCGACCGGGTGTCAACATCCGCCGGTTGGTGCTCGCGATCTCCCCCGGAGGCGATCCATAGAATCGCCGCGGAGGTGCCCATGGCGCTCACGCTGACGACGCCCGCGTTCGGAACCGGTCAGGAGATCCCCTCGAAGTACACCTGTGAAGGCCTGGACGACTCGCCGGAGGTCCAGTGGTCGGGCGCCCCCGCGAACACGAAGTCCTTCGCGCTGATCGTCGACGACCCCGACGCGCCGGATCCGAAGGCGCCGAAGATGGTCTGGGTCCACTGGGTGCTCTACGACATCGCGCCCACGGCCGCGTCTCTTCCGGAGCGGGCAAAGAAGGCGCCCGCCGGCGCGCACGACGGGCTCAACGACTGGAAGAAGACGGGCTGGAACGGCCCGTGCCCGCCCATCGGCCGGCACCGCTACTTCTTCAAGCTCTACGCCCTGGACACCGTCCTCGGGGACCGCGGGCCCATCACCAAGGCGCAGCTCGAGGCGGCCATGTCCGGGCACATCCTCGAGCAGGCCGAGACGATGGGCACCTACCAGAAGAAGTAGCTCACGCGACCCGCGCCACCGGCTCCGCGCTGGAGGCATAGGGGATGGTGACGTCCTGGGTGACGATCCGGTGGTTCTGGAGGCCGCCGGCGAGCATCACCTGCCCGATGTCGAGCGCCCAGAACTGGTGGCCCTTCCAGGGCAGCAGGTAGTGGAGGGCGGTCGCGCCGATCAGGTATGCGGCATAGACGATCCGCGCCTTGAGCGCCCCGCGGCTTCCGATGAGCCGCGTGCCCTGATTCAGGTCCGAGAGCTCGACCATCATCTCCGGTGGCGGAGGGCCGACCTCCAGCATCTGCGCGCTCTGCGCCACCAGCACCGTCTCCACCTCCGGCCAGTGATACCTCTGGTAGAGGTCGTTCCACGGCGTGGGGCTCTTCAGGTACGCGTGGTTCGGTTCCTTGCCGAAGTGCTTCCCGACCGCGCCCTTCAACGAGGCGTCATCGAGGCCGAAGCAGACGCGCTCCTGGTCCGTGATGACGTGCTGCACGCTCCCACCCGCGGTGACCTTCGCGCCCTTGATCTGGATGGTGATGCCCATACCCGCCCTCCAGTGCACGCCTCGCGCCACGCCGAACCCCGCGTCCCCACGTGAGAGCGCTGGTGAAATGACCCGGTCGACGCGTCCGGGCCGAACTCCGTTGCGTCGGCCGCCAACGCGTCCATAGTCACCGCGTGCCGCCGCCTGACCCCACCTCCGCCATCCGATCACCTGATGGCCTGGTGCCCCACACGGAGCGACCGGCCGACCGCCTCGCCGAGGCGGAGCGCGCGCTGCGAGCGGCCCTGGAGGAGGTCAACGCGCTCGACGGCCAGGTGGACGACCTCTCCACCCGCCTGGAGGCGTTCGCCCGAGCGCACGACGAAGCCCTCCGCGCCGGCTACCACTCGCTCGAGCTGGCGGAACGCCTGGTCCGCAAGCTCCAGTGGCTCCGCGACGCCATCGCTCGACTCACCGCCGCGCTCGACGCGCCTCCGCCAAAGCCGGAGAAGCCCGCCCGCGGGAAGCGGCGCGCCCGGAAAGCGGCCCCACCGCCCCCCGAGGAACCGGAGGAAGTGACCGGGGATGAGCCCGAGCTCCCCCCGCTCGAGCAGGAGGACGAAGCCGGCGCCCTCAAGCGCCTCCTCCGCCGCCTCGCCCGCGTCCTCCACCCCGACCTCGCCCAGTCCGACGACGAGCGCGCCCGCCTCCACCACCTGATGACCGAGGTGAACGCCGCCTACGACCGCGGCGACCGCACCGCCCTGGAGGTGATGGCGGAGAAGGTCGGCGCGGGCGAGCCGCTGGGGGCGCTCACGGAGGAGGACCGCCTCGCGCACCTCCGCAAGCGCACGGACGTGCTGAAGCAGGCCGCGCGGTCGCTCAGGGCGGAGCTGGACCGCCTCCGCGCGACGGACACCTACCGGCTCCTCGAGGAGGCCGAGCGCCGCGAGGAGTACCTCGCCGAGACGGCGAAGGAGCTGGCGCAGGAGGAGAAGGACGCGCTGGCCGACGCGTGGGTGCGGCTGCGCGCGGTGGAGCAGGCGGCGCGCGCGCTGAGCGCCCGGAGGGAGCAACGGATGAAGGCGCTGACTCGCAAGGGGCGGACCGGCACCTCGCTGCGCGCGTTCGACCCGGTGCTGGAGAGCCCGCTGGTGCGGCGCGGCGCCGCGCGGCTGGAGCGGAAGGCCGCCACCTCCTCCGCCCGCGACCTGGCGCGCGAGCTGGAAGCGCAGCTGGAGACGCGGCCCTGGGACGTGGCGCTGACGCTGCTCGCCTACTTCTGCGAGCTGGCCGGCGGCCCACCCGAATCGCTGGAGGCGCCGGACGACTGGCGCGCCCGCTACGACGCGCTCCGGCCTCGCTGGCCCCAGGCGCCGTCTCTCGAACACCTCCTCGCCCAGCTCCCGCCGCATCTCGAGCTGGGCCTGCGCGATCAACACCAGGGAGCGGTCCACTTCGGCGTCCAGCTCCGCGGCGCCGACCTCCTCCCCGGCGTCACCATCGCGCTGGAGCACGCGCCGCTCGCCGCGCTCGCTCGCGACGTCTTCCTCCTCCTCGGCCCGCGCGGACGCTGCGCCTCCTGCGGCGAGACCTCCGAGCACCAGCACGTCCTCCGCACCCGCGGCCTGGACGAGCTGCACGCGCTGGTGTGCCCGAAGTGCTTCGCGGTGCAGAAGCGCTACTTCCTCTTCAGCCGCTCCGACGGCCTCGAGGCCCTCAACCCGCAGGCGCTCAAGCTGGGGCTCCTCCAGGAAGCGGTGGTGAAGCTCTCCGGCGCGTCCATCGCCTTCCAGCTTCTCGAGGCGGAGCGCGCCCGCCTCACCGCCGCCGACCTCTCCCGCCGCCTCCACGACTGCTACTTCGCCGCCTACAAGGTCCCGGTCCCGCCCGAGGCCCTCCAGCTCTACTCCGGCACCAGGGAGCTGCGCGGCATGGACCCCATCCCGCCGCGCCCGTTGACCGCCAAGCTCGATCGCCGCGCGGGGATGAAGGAGCGCGAGGCGCTGGAGCTCCTCCGCTCGCGCATCGAGCGCCGCTTCCGCCCGGACTGAGGGGGTAGGATGTCTCGGAGCCGAGCCACATGACCTCCGACCCCAGCCACAAGGAGCGCAAGCACACGCGCACGCCGGTGTCGCTGCTGGTCCAGTACCGCTTCAACAGCCTGGAGGACTTCCTCGCCGAGTACGCGACGAACCTTTCCCCGGGCGGCATCTTCATCGCCACCGACGCCCCGTCCCCGGTGGGCGCCATGCTCCACCTCCAGTTCTCGCTGAAGGACGGCTCCCGGCTGATCGAGGGGATGGGCCGGGTGGCGCACGTCAAGCGGGACGCGTCCGGGCAGGCGCGCGGGATGGGCATCGAGTTCGTCCAGTTCGACGAGGCGACGCTGGCGCTGATCGCGAAGATCTGCGCGGGCCGCTGAGGGGCGATGCTGCGTTCGCTCCGCTCGCGGCTGCTGGTGGCGTTCCTGGTCCCCGCGCTGGCGCTCACGGCGGTGAGCTCCGCGGTGGGCTACGTGGTCTCCCGCCGCGTCCTGGAGGACGAGCTGGGCCGCAGCCTCTCCGCGGTGGCGGCGGCGGGGGCGGCGCGAGTGAGCGGCGACCGCCTCCTCTCCATCGAGCCCGGCGACGACGTCACCGGCACGCGCACCTGGCGCAACATCCGCGCGCTGCTCACCGAGGTGCAGCAGGCCGCCGGCGCGCGCCGGGTGTTCGCCTTCGACGCCCAGGGCCGGCTCCGCGCCGACGCCGCCGCGGGCTTGCCGGTGGGCGCCGAGGTGCCGGAGCTGTTCCGCGACCGCCTGGAGCTCCAGCGCGTCTTCGCCGGCGAGCGCGCCTACTCCCAGGTGCTGTTCGAGGGGAGCGACGGCCGGCTCTACAAGACCGGCTACGCGCCCATCCGCTCCGGAGGCGAGGTGGTGGGAGCGGTGGGCGTGGAGGGCAGCGCCATGTTCTTCGGCCCCCTGAGCAGCCTGCTCCGGAGCTTCATCGGCCTGGGCGCGGCGGGGCTGATGATCATCGCGCTGGTGGCGCTGGGGACCGCGCGCACGCTCACCGCGCCGCTGCGGCGGCTGATGGCGGCGGCCCTCCGCATCGGCCAGGGCGATCTCCAGACGAAGGTCCCGCCCGAGCGCACGCTGGAGATCGGCACCCTCTCCACCGAGCTGGAGGCGATGCGCCAGGCGCTGGAGTCGCGCGACCGCCAGCTGAAGATGATGCTCGCCGGCGTGGCGCACGAGGTGCGCAACCCCATCGGCGGCATCCAGCTCTTCGCCGGGCTGATCTCCGAGGAGCTGGCCGCCCGCGCCGACGCCGCCGAGGCCCAGGGCCACGTCCGCCGCATCCAGGGGGAGATCGAGTACCTCCAGCGCATCGTGGAGGAGTTCCTCTCCTTCGCCCGCGACCAGCGCGTGGCGTCCGACCCGCTGGAGGCGGAGGCGGTGGTGGAAGCCGCCGGGCAGATGGCCACCCCGGACGCCGCCGCCCGGGAGATCAAGGTCACCGCCCAGGCGGACCGCGCCACGCTCCGCGGCGACCAGGCGCTGCTCATCTCCGCGGTGGGCAACCTGCTCAAGAACGCCGTGCAGGCCTCGCCCGCGGGCGCGGAGGTGCGCGTGCGCGGCACCCGCCACGACGGCCGCTACCGCATCGAGGTGCAGGACGCGGGCGCCGGCGTCCCGCCCGAGCTGCGCGAGAAAATCTTCGAGCCCTTCTACACCACGCGCGAGAAGGGGACCGGGCTGGGGCTGGCGTTGGCGAAGAAGATTGCCGCCGCGCACCGCGGCCAGCTCACCTTGACGTCGGAACCCGGAAAGACCGTGTTCGCGCTGGAATTGCCGCTCGACGCCCCCGACACGGCGGGTGTAATTTAGCGGACGTTTCGACCCCCCGGAGATGGAGGCTGTTTCGTGCGTTCCATGCGAGTCGCGCTCGCCCTCGCGAGCGTATGCCTGGGGTTCGTCAGCTGTAGCCGCGACGTCACGCTCCCGGAGCTGCCGCAGCGGGGGAAGGTGCTGGGGGTGGTGGACACCCAGGGCCACGTGCCCGCGGGCGGGAACACCGTCACGCTGGTGGCGGAGGACGGGAGCAAGGCCGTCGCCACCACCGCCGCCGACGGCAGCTTCATCTTCAGCGACGTGCAACCGGGCGTGTACTACCTGGACATCCAGATGCCCGGCTTCGCGCCGCTGGTCCGGCCCAGCCTGCGCGTGCTCAGCGGGCGCGACCTGGACGCGGGGACGCTGGCGCCGGCGTGGCTGGCGGGCACGCCGTCCGAGGGCGTGGTCACCGGCAAGGTGGTGGTCACCGGCGGCGGCGACGCCATGGGCGGGCAGGTGGAGTTCATCCTCCAGCCGGTGGGCCAGCGCGTGGCGCTCGCGGCCATCGGGCTGCAGGGGTTGTTCGTGCAGCGCGTGCCGCCGGGGACGTATCAGCTCCGCGCCTCGCACCCGCTCTACGTCACCGCGACGCTGGACGACGTCAGCGTGGCCGAGGCGGAGAACAAGGACCTCAGCCAGAGCCCGCTCAGCATGGCGCTCAACCCCGCCACCATCACCGGCAGCGTCACCAAGGAGGTGGACGGACAGGCGCCGGCGCCGGCCGCGGGCGCGCTGGTGACGCTGGGGACGGGCGCCACCACCACCACCGACGGCAGCGGCAACTTCACGCTCACCGGGCTGGCCGCGGGCAACACCACCGTCCGCTACAGCCTGGCCGGCTTCCACGACACCGGCGACGCGCACCCGCTGGGGTTGCAGCCGGGCCAGACCACCACCCTCCCGCCGCTCACGCTGGCGCTGGACCGCGGGAGCATCGCCGGCACGGTGTCGCTGGCGGACCGCCAGACCGCGACCGACGTCACCGTCTCCGTCGCCGGCACCGCCTACAACGCCGTGGCCACGCCGGACCCCACCACGCCGTACCAGGGCGCGTTCCAGGTCCTCAACGTCCCGGTGGGCACCTACGAGGTGGACGCCACCAAGGCGCGGTACTCGCGCGCGGTGGCCGGGTCCGTCGCCGTCACCGCCGGCGCCACCACGCACATCGGCACGCTCACTCTCACCGTGCTGCAGGGCGACTTCGTCATCACCGGCGGCGACCCCACCACGCCCGGCTTCACGCGGCAGCGCGCGGTCACCCTCGACCTGAGCAGCTTCACCGGCGCCGCGCAGTACCGCGCCAGCGAGGACAGCGCGTTCACCGGCGTCCCCTTCCAGGGGTTCACCGGCTCCAACCAGCCGTTCACCCTCTCCGCCACCGAGGGCACGCACATCGTCTACGCGCAGTACATGGACGGCTCCGGCACGCAGAGCCCGACCTTCTCCGCCTCCATCATCCTGGACACGGTCGCGCCCACCGCGCCCTCCATCCAGATCAACGGCGGCGCCGCGTTCACCAGCACCGCCAACCCGCTCTTCCTCACGCTCCAGGCGCAGGAGGCGCTGCCGCCGGGCGTGGACACCGTCTCCGGCCTCGCGCAGGTCCGCCTGAACGAGACCGGCGCCACCTCCGGCGGCCTGCTGGTGGCCACCCCGCAGCCCTACCAGCGCGACCTCGGCTTCACCCGCTCCAGCGGCACGGACGGGGTGCAGCCGGTGTACGCGCAGTTCATCGACCACGCCGGCAACGCCAGCGCGGTGGTGAACGCCGGCATCGTGGTGGACACGGTGCGGCCCACCGGGTCGCTCAGCATCGCCCGCGGCCCGCACGCCACCGCCAACGGCTACACCGACACGCCGCTGGTCACCCTGAGCGAGAGCGCGGGCGCGGAGCCGAACGGCGGCTACGTCCTCATCCGCCTCGCCAACTCCAGCGCCGCGCTGGGGACGGCGGTGGCGCAGCCTTTGAGCGCGACCTCCTCGTGGTTCCTGGACCCCACCAGCACCGGCGTGAAGACGGTGTTCGCGCAGTTGGTGGACGCCGCGGGCAACCTCTCCTCCACCACGCTCCAGGCCACCATCACCTACGACACCCAGGCGCCGTTCCCGGTGAACGCGGCGCTCACCTCGCCCGCGCTCACCAACGCCGCCTTCGCCACCGTCTCGCTCACCGCCACCGACGACTTCGCGCTCTCGCCCACGCAGGCGATCACCGTCTCCGAGGACGCCTTCTTCCAGGGCCCGGGCACGGTGGGGCCGCAGCCGTTCTCCTCCTCCGTCACGCTGCCGCTCTCCGCGGGCGACGGGGCGAAGACCGTCTACGTCCGCTACCGCGACGCCGCGGGGAACGACTCCACCGCCTCCGTCCGGCTGGCGGTGGACACGCAGCCGCCCATCGGCCAGCTCGCCGTCACCGGGACGCTGGCGGACGGGACGACCTCCAGCAGCATCACCTCCGCCCCCGGCGTCAGCGCCACCATCAACCACCAGGGCGCGACCGGGTACCTGCTGGGAAACGACACGCTCACCGCGTGCCCGTCCACGCCCGCCAGCTACACCAGCTTCGCGCCGGGGAGCGGCGGCGTCACCGCGCCGTTCACGCTCAGCGGCACCGCCTCGCCGCGCGAGGTGCGCCTCTGTCTCATCGACGGCGCCGGCAACGTCACCGGCCCCATCGTGCGGCAGATCGCGCTCGATGCGGTGGCTCCGTCCGGCTGCACGCTCACCGCGGCGGGGACGAAGGTGGACGGGAGCGCGGCACCCGCGGGGAAGACCGCCAGCCCCAGCATCGCCGTCACCGCCTCCTGCGCCAGCGAGGCGCCGGTGGACATCTTCCTCACCACCGGGAGCATCACCTGCGGGCCCACCGCGCCGCTCGACTGGCAGCCGTACTCCAGCCCGCGCCCGTTCCTGCTCTCCGGCCTGGACGGGACGTACCAGGTGACCGGCTGCGTGCGGGACGCGGCGCGGAACGTCTCCGCGCTGCCGCAGGCGAGCATGCAGCTCAAGCGTTCGCCGCCCACCGCGCCGCTGCTCACGCTGGATAACGGAGCCCAGTACGTCAACGCCGCGCAGGTCGGGGCGCGCGGCGGCTACAAGGTCACCGCGGCCGGGTCCGCCAGCGGCGCCACCGAATGGGCGCTCTCCGAGACCACCACCTTCGCCGCCTTCCAGGACGTGGTGCTGGCCAACCCGGTCCAGTACACGTTCGCCTCGCCGGTGGACGGCACCAAGCCGCTCTTCGCCATCTTCCGCGACGAGGTGGGCAACCTGAGCGCGGTGGCCCCGGCGTCCATCACCTTCGACACGGTGGCGCCGGCGGGCGGCACGCTGGGCATCGCGCCGCCGCTGGGCGCGCAGCCGGGCTTCACCAACAGCGTCTCCGCCACGGTGACGCTCACCGCGCCCGCGGACGCGCAGAAGGTGATGCTGGTCCCCGCGGCCAGCGCCGCCGCCTGCGCCCCGAGCGACTTCTCCGGCGCGTTCCCGGTGCCGCTCTTCGTCAGCACCACCTTCGTGCTCCCCAGCGGCGACGGCCCCAAGCGCGCCTGCGCGGAGCTGATCGACGACGCGGGCAACGTGGGCGGCATCCTCTCCGCCACCATCACCCTGGACACCGTCGCCCCGTCCGCGCCGTTCATCCTCACCGCGGACCAGGTGGTGGCGGTGCCCGACAACGGCACCCAGAGCGTGCTCATCGCCGGGCCGGTGAGCGACGCCAACTTCCTCCGCTTCGAGCGCCTGGGCGGCAAGCTCAGCGCCTGGACGGCGGACGCCACGCCCAACTCCGGCTCGCCCATCAGCTTCACGTACAACCTCTCCAACACCGGCGCGCAGGTGGGCACGCCGAACCTGCTCCGGCTGCGCGCGGTGGACCGGGCCGGCAACGCCAGCCCCGAGGCGTCCGTGCTGGTGGCCACCGACACGGTGGCGCCGGGCCCGCCGGTGCTGAACGTCGCCTGGGTCGCCAACAAGACCGGGCAGGCCACGCTGTGGTGGAGCCCCAGCACCACGCCCGCCGACGTGGGGGCGTACAAGGTCTATTACGGCTCGGCGTCCGGCGTGTACACGGGGACCAACGCCATCCAGGGTCCGTCGCCGATCACCGTCCCCGCGCCCGGCTCCGGCCCGGTGTCGATGACGCTCTCCGGGCTGATCGACGGCGCCTCCACCTTCGTGCGGGTGCGCACGCTGGACCGGGCGGGCAACGAGAGCGGCAACCCCTCGCCGACGAACGAGGTGGTGCTCCAGCCCAACCAGGTGCCGATGGACGTGGTGGCCAACACCGCGCTGGGGATGGGCTTCGTCACCCGGCTGGCCCGCTACGGCACCACGCTCTACGCCTTCGGCACGGCGGGGACGTCGTTCCCGACGACGGCGGTTCTCCAGCCCATCGACATCTCCACCATCGTCTCGCCCACCCAGGGCGGCGTGCCGCAGGCCTCGCCCGCGGGGCCCGTGGCGGGGACGGCGATCACCTTCCCCGGCGAGCCGCTGGACAGCATCTCCACCTTCGGCGGCGGCGTGGACATGGCCATCGACGGCCAGTACCTGTTCCTCGCCAGCTCCACCAAGCTCCGCATCTACAGCCTGGCCGTCCCGAGCGCCCCGTCCATCGTCGCCACCCTGGACTTCGCGGCGCCCTTCGCCAACCCCATCACCGCCGCCCAGGGCATCGCGGTGAAGGGCGCCACGCTGTTCATCACCGGGCGCGTCGCGGCCGGCACGTCGTCCAACGTCATCGCGCTGGACCTCACCAAGCTCTACGACAACAACTCGGGCACCACGCCCTCCACCGCGGACGTCATCGGCACCGCCTCGACGACCTTCAACCGGCTGCCCGGCGGGCTGACCTGGACGCGGAACAACCTCATCCAGGTGGCGGAGAACGCGTTCTCCGCTTCGTTCTACGACGTGACGAACGCGCTGGCGCGGACGGGCCCGCCGGCGCTGATCGGCTCCACCAACATGCCGCTGATGTCGACGCCGCCGAGGGAGAGCGGCAACTTCCTCTACACCCAGGACGTGTTCAGTGGGTTCCAGGTGCTCAAGCTGGATTCGCTCTGGGCGGGCGCCCCGGTGAACCCCAACACCGACGTGCTCGCCTCGTACCAGGCGACGGGGAACGGACAGATCGACGTCGTGGGGACGCAGGCGTTCATCGTCGACCAGGGCCCGCAGGGTCTGCACGCCCTGGACCTCACCGACGTGGGCGCGGGCATCGGCGACCAGGGGGTGCTCAAGGTGACCGGCGCGGGCATCGGGACGTCGGTGCTCGTCTACGGCAACTACACCTTCTCCGGGACGAACCTCGGCCGGCTGCTCACCTTCGAGTCGGCGGTGCCCGGCGCGCTCCACCGCGTCGCCGCGGGGTCGAGGTCCGGCCCGCGCGGGGAACTGGTGGGCGGGTTCATCTACAGCGGGGTGCTGGCGGCGGACCTCCAGAGCGGCTCGCCGCCCGGCGGCAAGGGCGTCCCCGCCTGCTACTTCGACCAGGCGCGCTTCGACGACTCGCTGGTGCTGGCGGAGGGGACGCTGCTCCGCGTGGTGGACCTCTCCAACGGCCTGGACCGCAACGGCCCCGGGGTCCTGGACTTCTCCCAGTCGTACACCTTCGCGCCCACGCCGGCCGGCACGCGCGTGACCGGCGTCGCGGCGGTGGGCACGTACCTGGTGGCCGCCGAGACGCGCTCCGACGGGCACTACGTGGAGGTGTTCGACGCGCGGCCGGTGCGCGACCGCATCGCCGCCACCAGCCTGTCGATGGCGAATTCGCGCGGCTTCTACAAGTTCACCTCCAGCGTGCCGGCGGCCAACGCCTGGGACGAGATCACCGTCCACAACGGGCGGGCGTTCGTGGCGGTGGACCAGGGGCCGGGCGCCGGGACCTGGGCCGTCGACATCCGGCCGCTGCTGGGCGACGGCACCGCCGGCAACATGGTGCCCATCACCTCCACGCCCAACAGCGTGCAGGGCTTCGTGGCGCCGTCGGGCACCAACCAACCGCGGCAGATCGTGGTCCGGGGCAACTACGCGTACGTGGCGAACGGGGGGCCCACCGTGGCGGTGGGCGGGCTGGAGATCTTCGACGTGTCGCAGGCGCTGGACGAGGACATCAACACCAGCATTCCCGCCAGCCCGCCGCGCGCGTCGGTGGCGCTGGGTGCGGCGACGGCGCTCTCGGTGCAGGGGAGCTACGCGCTGGTGACGCCCATCGGCGGGACCACGCTGCTGGCGGTGGACGTGTCGTCGCCGCTGGCGCCGGCGGTGGCGGGGTCCATGCCCTACGGGAAGACCTTCATCACCTGCAACGTGGGGGCGCCGGTGGTCTCCATCAACGTCCGGCCGTCGATCATGATGGCGGGCAACAAGGCCTACGTGACCTACTATCAGGACCTCGAGGTGATCGACCTCGAGTAGCCCGAGCGCCCCGCGCGCCGCCGCCCGATGCCCGAGCCCGCCGACACCGGTCGCTTCTGTCCCGTCCACCCCGGGGTGCCCGCGTTCGAGGTGTGCACCCGGTGCGGCCGGTTCCTGTGCGGGGACTGCTCCGTCTTCCGGGAGCAGGCCTGGTACTGCCCGGCGTGCGCGCAGCGGATGGTGGGGCTGTTCGCCGGCTCGTGGTTCGCCATCGTGGCCGGCATCTCCGCCTTCGTCGGCCTGGGCTGCGCGCCGCTGGCGGCCCTGGCGGCGGTGCTGGCGCTGAGCGACCTGGCGATGATCGCCTCCGGCCGGAGCGCGAAGGGCGGGTGGAAGCTGGACCTGATCGCGCTCGGGCTGTCGGTGGTGGGCCTGGTGATCGGCGTGTTCCTGATCCAGCGCCTGGGCATGCTGGGCGGCGCCGCTTCCCCCTGAACGGCGCTACGCGGCCGGGTCGAGACTTCCGCTGCTCTGCGGGGGGAGCGCCTTCACCACCAGGTAGGCGACCATCACACCGGCGCCGGCCGTCAGCAGCGCGACGCCGTACTGGGCGAACGACTCGAGCCCGAGGATGGTGCCGATGATGAAGCCCATCAGCTCGCCGCCGAGCCAGAACACCACCCCCAGCGCGGCCCAACCCTTGGAGCGGCCCTTCTCGGAGGCGGTGCGCGAGAGCAGCCTGGCGAACGCGATGATGCCGAGGATTTCGAGCATCCCCGCAGTGTAACCTCTTCCACGGGAGGGAACCCCCATGTTCATCTTCGGCACCCGCCTCTTCGGAAAGGTGGACGCCGTCCCCGGCCTCGGGCACGTCGCCACCAAGTTCTTCCACATCAACTTCCTGCCGCTCATCCCGCTGGAGGGGTGGTTCGTCCTCAGCCAGGACGGGAGTCAGTGGAGGGGCACCACCATCCCCATGAGCGGGAAGTCGGTGCTCACGGCGTGGATGCGGTTCGGCCTGTTCGTCGCGGGCGTCCTCATGACGCTGTTCGGGTTCATCGCGTGGCAGGACCATAGCGAGGGAGCGGTCGGGACGCTGGTGTCCGGCGTGGTCTGCCTCGCCGGGTTCGCCGGGACGTACCTGTTCGGGTTCCTCACCCGCGCCGGCCTCGACCGGGCGCTGCAGCTGGCCGAGCACCTGGGGGCGAGCCCCGAGGCGCTGGCGCAGATCCGGCGGAGGTACGAGACCGGCGGACTGGGCTAGCCGGTCCCGCCACCCGCGGCTCGCTTCGCCTTGCGGAGGAGGCGCTTCAGGGCGGGTTCGTCGGCCAGGGCCAGCGCCTCGTCCCAGCCTACCCACCGGGCGCCGTGCGACTCGTTCGGGTCGTGGGCGAGCGCCTCGGGGTTCTCCGCGACGACGAGGTAGCGGACGTCGAGGTGGCGGTGCTCCGGCTCCGTTTGGCGCGCGGGGATGCGGTGCGCGTCGACGTCGAGCGGGCGCGGGGCGGTGGGGTGGAGGTGAACGCGCAATCCCGTCTCCTCCCGCGCCTCACGCAGCGCGGTGACCTCCATCGCGCCGCCGTCCGCCTCGTCGGCGTGGCCGCCGGGCTGGAGCCAACGGTTCAGCTTGGCGTGGTGGACGAGGCAGGCGCGCGTGCCCGCCGGGTCCACCACCATCGCGCTGCCGGTGAAGTGCGCGCCCGGCTGCTCGCGGGAGAAGGGGCGCTCCAGCGCCCGCGCCGCCTCTCGCATCGCCTCCAGATCGGCGCGCTCCTGCGCGTCCTCTGGATGGTGGGCATCCAGCAGCGAGATGAGCGCTCGGCGATCCATCCGGGCTACGCTTACCGCGGGACGCGCGGATGCGCCATGCAAGGGACGTGCGCGCGGCCCTCGTCGAGTGTCAGGGCCTCAGGCTATGAGGTACTTTCCAGCGCAGGGGGTACGGTGACCACACGCGGGCCCAGGTGGACGAACTCGTCAGTATTGAAACTGGCGGAAGACAAGGATCCGATCGATGCCATCACCGAGAAAGCGCGTCAGGTGGTCGTCGCAGCACTTGATGAGGGATGGTCCGGCCCCCCGTTCGATCCCCTATGGTTAGCCGCTTTCTTGAACCTAGACGTTATTCCTCGCGAGGACGTCGGCGAGGCGCGAACGGTACCCGTCGGGAAGACCAAATTCCGCATCGAATTCAATCCCAATAGGCCTCGCGGCCGGCAGCGGTACTCGTTGGCACATGAGATCGCGCATACGCTATTTGCAGATTGCGGTGAGCGAATTCGCCATCGTGCATCTCACGAGGGGATCACCGGGGATGACTGGCAACTGGAAGCTCTTTGCAACGTTGCTGCATCGGAATTTCTGATGCCCTTTGGTTCAATGCCAACATTATCAGCACCAAAGCTCGGCGTGGACCATCTGATGAAGATGCGGAAGGACTTCGACGTGTCAACCGAGGCCCTATTCATTAGGGCTGCGCGCATCACTGACGAAGTCTGTGCCATGTTCTGCGCGTCCGCTATCGAGAGGGGAGGCGCGCCAGCTTCCTTCCGCATCGAATACATGATCGGTTCTCGGGCTTGGGGTCCGCAGGCTCTTCCACGCGGGACAGTTGTGCCAACGAACTCGGTGGTTGGTGAATGTTCGGCAATTGGTTTTACCGCGAAGAGACTCGAAACCTGGGGAGGAGCGAAGTATCAGGTTGAATGTGTCGGTGTTCCGCCCTATCCCGGCGCGCTTAGGCCGCGCATCATTGGGTTGATCCTGCCTGAATCCTCCACGCCAGCACCGAACCGACTTCGGTATCTCCATGGTGATGCTCTCCAACCACGAGGCGAAGGCAAGAGACTGATTGTCCACTTGGTTAACGACGCTACTCCAAACTGGGGTGGGGCGTTCGCACAAGCACTCAGGAAGCGATGGCAGATCGCGCAAGACGACTTCAGGGCTTGGGCAAGTGATCCGAAGGCGCTGAAGTTGGGCAATGTCCGATTCGTTGACGTCGAGGAAAATGTGACGGTTGCTACCGTGGTGGGCCAGAAAGGGTACGGCCCCTCGCCGCGGCCGCGAATCAGGTACCAAGCGCTAAGCGAAGCCCTGTTCGCCGTCGGCAATTATGCCGCTCAGCGGAAGTGCACTGTCCACATGCCCCGCATAGGGTGTGGGGAGGCGGGAGGACGTTGGGACGTCGTGCAGGAAATCGTCTCTTCGCGCATTTGTCGCGCCGGCTCTGAGGTCACTGTCTATGACCTGCCAGGCCGTGAGGCGAAGGTGCCCGCGCAGGAGTCGCTATTTTCTTGAATCGGGGGTTGCGTTGCCCTCATGCTAAAACGTATTGTTGTGCTCTCTGGACCTGTCGTTGCCGGTAAATCAACGCTGGCTCGAACCCTTGCCAGCCAGTATGGATTTACAAGGCTGAGCACGCGCCAGTTGATTGAAGAAGAACTGGGCGTCGAAGCAGAACGCAGGAGTTTGCAAAGGGCCGGAGAGGATCTCGACAAAAAGACGGGTGGCCGGTGGGTTTGTACTGGTCTCACCAAGTTCGCAAGCAAGTTACCACCTGACTCGGAAGTGATTGTCGATTCGGCTCGAATCGAGCCTCAAATCGATGCCCTTCGCGAGGCTTTTGGGGCTCGCGTTGTACATGTTCACATAACGGCCGTGCCGGAATTGCTAAGGATCCGTTACAAGGAGCGTGAAGGAGAGATTAAAGAAGTCGCCGACTATGATGAGGTTCGCGCATCTCCGACCGAGAGCAATATAGATGCTCTTGCTGCGATAGCCGACGTCGTCATTGATACTGGTCGAACCGGAAAAGAAGACGCGGTCGTGGTGGTCGCAAGTCGACTCGGCCTGTATGGGCGCAGCGTCGAGCGCCTCGTTGACGTCTTGATCGGTGGCCAGTATGGAAGTGAGGGGAAGGGCAACGTCTGCTCGTACTTGGCGAGAGAGTATGCGCTCCTGGTTCGGGTCGGTGGGCCGAACGCTGGGCATATGGTCTATGCGGAACCGGAGTCGTACACTTTCAAGCACCTACCCTCGGGAACGAAGCACTCGGAAGCGCGCCTCATCTTGGGCCCTGGGGCAGTGCTTCGAGTGCCAACGCTGTTGGAAGAAATAGCTCGATTTGAGGTCAGTGCACAACGACTTTCGATTGATCCGCGAGCGATGATAATTGAAGACGTGGACGTGAAGAGGGAGGAGAGCCTCAAGAAGTCCATTGGATCGACAGGACAGGGCGTTGGACAAGCTACAGCAAGGAAGGTGCTCCGGGAGGCTGCTGAGCCGAAGGTGCGGTTGGCCAGTGAAAGCCGCGAACTGAAGCCCTATATTCGAGAGACCCTTCCGATATTGGAAGGAGCATATGCTCAAGGCCAGAGGATCTTCTTGGAGGGGACGCAAGGCACAGGCCTCAGCTTACACCATGGCGCCTATCCTTTTGTCACCAGTCGAGAGACTACGGTCGGTGGGTGTTTGGGAGAGGCTGGTATAGCGCCGAGCCGTGTGCGTAAAATCATTATGGTGTGTCGGACATATCCTATACGTGTGCAGAGCCCTTCAGGCGGCACTTCCGGCCCGATGTCTGGGGAGTTGACTTGGGAAGAAGTGTCGCGCCGGTCCGGCTTGCCATTAGAGAAGTTGCTTCAGGCCGAGAAAGGTTCCATTTCGAAACGCCAGCGAAGGGTTGGTGAGTTCGACTGGACTCTGTTGCGGAGGGGAGCTTCGCTCAATGGCCCGACTGACGTGGCGCTCACTTTTGTGGACTACCTTTCAGCAAAGAACCGCGAGGCTCGGAGATTCGAGCAATTGTCGGAGGAGACGATCCGCTTTATTGAAGAGGTGGAGCAAGTGGCTGCGGCACCCGTCTCGTTGGTGTCGACGCGGTTTCATCATCGGTGCATTATCGATCGGCGGGCTTGGTGATGGGCGTTGATGTCGCCACCGTTGTCCAGCGGTACCCGTCGTTGTACCACATGGCTGCAAGGGGTAGTTGGCCAAGCATTCGGAAGCATGGGCTGTTATCGACCACTGCCCTTCTGGACCTATTTGAGGTCCGTGGCGCGGAGAGAAAGCGACTAGAGGAAAAGCATCGGCTTGAAAGCGTTACAATCAGTCACCCGAAGCACGGGCAAGCTGTTGTGCGCGACCAGAAGCCAATGAGTGAGCGGGGCTTGCGTCAGGCTTTGTTGGACGGTTTGTCGCCTCGAGACTGGTTCCTGATGTTGAATTCGAAAGTGTTCTTTTGGCTCACGCGGCCCCGGCTTGAGCGATTGATGGGTGCAAAGGCATATCGTGCATCCCGCCACGATATATTGACTGTAGACACTGGGCGACTATTGTCCAGGTACGCCGTGAACGTGCTGCTGTGCCCCATGAACAGTGGTTGCACGGTGCCTTTCCCGCACCCACGTGGCCGCGAGACGTTCCTCCCCATGGGGGCTTATCGTTTCGAAGATAGAGCGCGCTTGGGCGCTGACGCCATTGTCGAACTGGCGGTTGCAGGAGGCGTGCCCGACATAGAGGAGTTGGTGGTGCGAGTTGATGAGGAGGGTGCGGGAGAGCCGGCGAAACAGATCTGGCGTGCTGCGGGAAAACCGGCTTGATTCGATGAGGTCGCAATGGAAGTGGAAGAAATAGAGCGGTTCCACGCATCGTTCGCGAGGATGCGCCTCCGTGGGTTAGCTTGGGGGCAGATTGACTCTCCAGAATGGACGAGGCGCGCCGATGAAGAGATCGCCTGTAGTCGTGGTGTTCTGAGGATGAGACGGGCGCTTGTCTCGGTCTTGGTTGGGTGGGTGATTGGCTGCGCCACGCCTCAGCGACAAGTCGTTAGCGAGCCCTCTGAAGAGCGCCGGATCGCGAACCTGGAGCGGGCGGCGAAGTATCCATGGAAAGATGAGGGGACTTGTGCGGCCCGCGAAGCGTCGGGTGAGTGGAGCACGCTTGTCGAGCGGTGCTTCTACGTGCTCGATCGGTCGCGCATCATGTTCCGGGACGTAGACCATCGCTGCCCGGTGGCGCAAGTGGATGCGGCGACGATCGAGGAGGTCGTCGGCGTGTGCCTGCTGGTCCAGCCAGAGTTGGCGGTGGGGGCGATCATCATCATCGGGGCGATTGTCGTCGGCGCGGCGATCGCGGCGGAGTTGGCGCCGGCGAGGAAGGCGGCGGGGTGCTACTGCTACTGTTTACAGCGGGGGGTAGGAAAGGCTCCCAGGGATCGCGTTGCCAATGCAGATGCGTGCTACGCCATCTGCCGGGCTGAGGCGGACGAATACGGCCATCAAGGCATGAATTGCGGAGATGATACCAGGTGGTTCGTATCCAGGGTCAGTTGCCGCTGAAGCAAAAGGCGGAGGTCAAAGGTTACGCACTCACCGCTTCAGGCGGTCAAGCCGGCTGGTGGGGGACTTCTACCTTTCACTCACTCCCTATCGCTCAGCGGCGCAAGCTGATGCGATCCAGCGCGGTCGAGGATCCGCTCAGAGACGCATTCTCGATGGCTCTCGGCCCCGAGTCCGAGTTGCGGAGCGAGGCCCTGGCGATCGCACTGCGACGGATTCGAGCCGGAGACCTGCGATTCAGCTTCGTCCTAGGGGGCTTCTCCGAAGACCGGCGCGTGCGCAAGGTCGCGCTCGAAGCTCTTCCGCGCGCCACGGGCCAAGATCTCGTTCACTTGATCAAAGCTCTCAGCAAGATGGGCGGCCCCGGCGCCCTCGACGTGCTCAGGCGCCGGTTCCGCCAAGCCCTCCGCCAGCGCGATGACGTGGCCCGCGTCCTCGCGGGTGCGCTCCTTCGCCTGGATCCACAAGCCAAGGATGCGGCGCGATTCCTCGCCTCGCTGCTACGCAGCCGTGACTGGCGCATACGCCAGCCTGCCGCGAGCGCGCTTCGACATTCGCTGAACCCGCACCTCAAGACGGAAGCGATGGCGCTGCTCGAAGCGCCGATACGGCAGGTCCTCAGAGAACGGGACTGGGAAGCCGCCTTCAGCATGGCGGACGCGATCTGGATCCTGGCGCCGGATCCCTTCCGCCGAATGTGCCTACAAGGAATCGCCAAACGAAAGCGACGGGCCCCATGGGCCGGTGTTGGTGCAGGGGAACTCATCCGCCATGACGGTCCCCGGCACCTGGCCGAGATCCTGGACTGGATCCGCCATCGAGCATCGGCCGACGACAGCCTCGTCACTGCCTGGCAGCTCGGTAGCGCGCTCCCGGAATCGGAGCTGCTTCGCCTCACCAAGGCCGGCCTCTCCCACTCGAACCCCTACATCCGCTGGCTCACCATTGGCCTGCTGAACACTCAATCGCCCCAATCCGTCGCCCGCGTCCGCCGCTTCATCACCTCCGCCCTCTCCGACGAACCCGAAGAAGACCTCCGCCTCCAGCTCCAGCCCCTTCTCAAAAAGTCCTGAAGCGACATCCCTCGCCCGCCTGTTGCATGCTCCCTATGCAAATGGCCCGCGTCCTCGTCATCGACGACCACGACGCCATGCGCGAGGGCATGGCGGTCACCCTGAAGAAGTCCGGCCACGAGGTGGCGGCGGTGCGCTCCGGCGCGGACGGGTTGGCGGCGTACCGCAAGGCCCGGTTCGACCTGGTGGTGACGGACCTGAAGATGGAGGGGATGGACGGGCTGGAGGTGGTGCAGAAGCTGAAGGAGCTGGACGGCGAGGCGGTGGTGATGGTGGTCACCGCCCACGGCACCATCGAGGCCGCGGTGCAGGCCCTGCAGCGCGGCGCCTACGACTTCATCACCAAGCCGTTCCCTCCCGACGTCCTCCGCGCCAAGGTGGAGGCGGGCCTGGAGCTGGCCTCCGCGCGCAAGCAGGTGGAGCGCCTCACCGCGCACAACCAGGCGCTCAGCGAGGAGGTCGCCGCCGTGGCCGCCCACGCGGGCGCGCTGGTGGGCCACAGTGACCTCATGCAGCGCCTCGTCTCCCTCGTCCGCAAGGCCGCGGGCAGCGAGGCCACCGTGCTGGTGCAGGGCGAGAGCGGCACCGGCAAGGAGCTGGTGGCCCGCATGTGCCACGACCTCTCCCCGCGCGCGTCCGGCCCCTTCGTGGTGGTGCACTGCGCGGCGCTGGCGGAGTCGCTCCTGGAGTCGGAGCTGTTCGGCCACGAGCGCGGGGCCTTCACCGGCGCGGTGAAGCGCAAGCTGGGCCGCTTCGAGCTGGCCGACGGCGGCACCCTCTTCCTCGACGAGATCGGCGAGATCTCCTCCAGCATCCAGACCAAGCTCCTCCGCGTCCTCCAGGAGAAGGAGCTGCAGCGCGTGGGCGGCGAGGAGACGCTCAAGGTGGACGTGCGCGTGGTGGCCGCCACCAACCGCGACCTCAAGGCGGAGGTGGCGAAGGGCCGCTTCCGCGAGGACCTCTTCTACCGCTTGCACATCGTCCCGCTCTCCATCCCGCCCCTGCGCGAGCGCCCGGAGGACATCCCCGCGCTCGCCCGCCACTTCGTGCGGCGCTTCGCGGCCCGCATGAACCGCGCCGCCAGCGACATCTCCGAGGGCGCGATGCGCGCGCTCACGCGCTACCCGTGGCCGGGCAACGTGCGCGAGCTGGAGAACGCGGTGGAGCAGGCGCTGGTGTTCTCGGAGGGGCCCGAGCTGAGCGAGGCCGATCTCCCCGCCTTCCTCCGCGGCCCCGCCGCCCAGAAGACCGCCGGCGCGCTCCCGGTGGTGCAGGGCGACCGCTCGCTGCCGGAGATCCTCGAGGACCTCGAACGCCAGCTCATCGCCCAGGCCTACGAGAAGGCGAAGGGCGTGAAGACGGAGACCGCCCGCCTCCTCGGCATCAAGACCTCCGCCCTGTACTACAAGCTGGAGAAGTACGGCTTCATCCAGAAGGGCGAGGCCGAACCCACGGGTGAGTGACGGATTTCTGTTGGCCCCTGGCGGATTTCCAACGTCGATGCCTCCAAAGAAGGTCTTGGACGTTCATAGGGAGGCCAATTCCTTGTAGGTTTTCCTGGGCGAGCGGCGGCACTCGACTTGCTCGAAAATGAACCCCATGCGGTCCGTGTCCCACATCGTTGCCCTGGCCTTCCTCGCCGGTTCGAGCGCGGCGCTCGCGCTGCCGGCGGCCGAGGCGCGCGCCCAGGTGCAGAAGGCGCGGGACGCGGCCCAGGCGCTCCAGCAGCAGCAGTCCCGGCTCAAGACCGAGCTGAACGAGGTGGCCGGCCGCATCCAGGAGCTGAAGGCGCAGCAGCGCGGCCGGCTCATCCCGGGCGGCGAGCTGCCCGGGCTGCTCCGGCGCTCGCAGGAGCTGTCCGGTTCGCTGACCGACGTGGAGGCGAACCTCTCCCGCGCCGAGGGCGAGGTGCTGCAGAAGCGCGGGGCGCTGGCGGAGGCGCTGGGCGCGGAGATGGACGCCGCGCGCGCCGCGTTCGACAAGGCGGGGCGCGACGAGCGCCGCTCGCTGCTGGAGCGGATGCGCGCGCTGCGCCAGGAGCGGGACCAGGTCCGCGCGCAGCTGCCGGCGGCGGGTCTGCCCCAGGTGAAGGCGGAGGCGTCGGACGACCCGGCGGATCTGCTGGAGCAGGCGGACGCGCTGCGCGACACGCAGGACAAGGTCACCGCCCGCCTGAAGGCGCTGGAGAAGCGCATCGCGGAGGTGAAGCGGGAGCGCGAGCTGGACCGCCGGATGGGCGAGTTCGTCGGCGAGGAGCAGGCGTTCGACGAGCGCGACCGCCGGCTGGCCACCAGCCCCACCGCCGGCGACGGCACCCGCGACGGCCGGCTGCCCAACACCGAGCACACCGAGCCCGTGTTCGGCGCCACCGGCCCGACGTTCCAGAGCTTCCAGCCCCGCTCGCCCGGCAAGGACGGCCAGCCGCAGGTGGGCGTGGGCGGCGCCACCGGCCCGGCGGACGGCGACGACCTCGCCGCCCTGCTGCGGCAGCAGAAGGAGCTGGAGGCGATGTCGAAGGAGCTGGGCGCGCGCGCGGACGAGCTGGAGCGGCGCGCCCGCTAGGCGAGAAGACCCCCAGCACCTAGAAGACCTTCAGCACCACCCTCAGCTTCACCGTCGCCTGCAGCGTGGTGTCCTGCGGCGGCACGCGCCCGCTGCCCCGCGCGGTGATGCTCACGCTGGGCGCGCCGAGGAAGTCGCGCAGCTCCGCGGTCTGGTCCACGTCCAGGATCAGCGTGGGGTTGGGCGGTTCCAGCCCGAGCGCCGCGATGCCGATCTTCCCCGCCACCTCCTGCTCCTGGCTCCCGGCGGCGGCGACGAAGTGCAGCTCGTCCAGGAAGTCGAAGCCCTGCGTGCCCGGGAGCTGGACCTGGACCTTGAGGCTGGAGACCTTGATCGACTGCACCGCGTCCTTGGTGGCCTGGTTCTGCTTGAACTCCTCGCTGGCCGGGAAGTCGATGCTGGCGAAGCTGCCGATGGCGGGGATGCGGGTGAGCATGGTGCCCGCGGTGGCCGCGTCCCCGTGGACGGTGGTCTGACCGCTGAGGCTGACCTCGAAGGTGTTGGGGCTGCAGCCCGAGGCGAAGGCGAGCCCGGCGGCGAGCGCGAGTGGAGCGAGTGGCGTTCTCATCCGAGACCTGAAAATCCCTGCGGCCTGTCCCGGACGCGAGCGTACGGGGAGCGCCGGAGCGCTCGCAAGCGCCTGCCCCGCGCTCCCCGCGTCCGTTGTATGGTCCGCGCCGGTGAGGCGCCCAGGGAGGGTCCAGCGACTCGCGCTCGCGGCGGGGGCCGCTGCCTCCCTCGCGTTCCACGGCGCGGCCGCGGCCGAGCCGGCGGGCTCCCTGCGCGCCTCCGCCTCCGTGGGCGGCGACTCCAACCCGCGCCGCGTGGTCGGCGACGGCGAGCCGGACCTGGTGGCGTCCCTGCTGCTGGACACCGCCGGCAGGCTCCCGCTGGGCCCTCTGGACCTGGCCGGTAGTTACCTCGCGGCGGGCCGGAAGTTCCTCCTCCTCTCCACCGAGGACACGCTGGCGCAGGAAGTCGCCGCGGAGGCGGGGTGGCGGCCGCTGGGCTCGGTGCAGCTGGCGGTGGACGGGCGGGTGAAGGACCGCCGCGGCGGGCCGCGCCGCTATACCGACCTCCAGTCCTACGCCGCGCTCCGGTGGCGCGCGGTGCCCGAGCTGGAGGTGGAGCTGCGCGGCGGCGCGCACCGCTTCATCGACTGGGCGGTGTTCGAGTACAGCTATTCGTCGCCCGACGCCGGCGTCCGGGTCCGGTTCCGCTTCGACCGGCACCACACGCTCTCGCTCGGTGGCGACCTGGAGCACCGCAAGTACAACGCGCTGGCGGTGCTGGAGCCCACCCAGCCGGACCCGCCGGAGATCATCCGCGAGGACGGGGTGCTCACCGCCGCCGCCAGCTACAGCTACCGCGGCCCCTTCCAGGTCTCCGTCGGGTACCAGTACTTCGACGCGGCCTCCAACAGCTTCGGGGAGACCGTGAGCTTCCACCGGGTGGAGGTGACGCTGGGGATGCCGCTGCCCTGGGACCTCTTCGCCTTCGCCCAGCTCGCCCTCCAGCTGGGCGAGTACCCGGACGGCGTGTTCCTCTCTCCCAACCTCCCGCCCCTCGAGGAGGACGACGAGCGCCACAGCTCGGTCTCCGTCAAGCTGGTACGGCCACTGGGCGACCGGGTGGACCTCGACCTGCGCTACGGGCTCTGGACCGACGTGTTCCGCAAGAACGCGATCTCGTACTTCCGGCAGGCAGGGTCCATAGGGGTCACCTTCCGTTTGTGATAGCTGTCCTCGAGATCATGGCCGGCACGCCAGAGACCCAGCAGCCCCCGCCGTCTCAAGATGCCTCGCAGCAGCCGGGCGGGGATCCGGACCTGGAGTTCGGGCCCCGCGCGCCCTCCATGCCGCAGTACTTCATGGGCTACGCGGTCGTCTTCGCCGCCGTGGTCGGCTTCGCGCTGCTGCTGGTGGGGCTGATGCGCTTCCTGCGCTAGCCGCCGTGGCCCGCGTTCACTCCCGCACCTACCTTGAAGGCCAGGCACGGGAGGCCCCATGAACGCCATTCAGCTGCTCAAGCACCAGCACCAGGAGGTCGAGAAGCTCTTCAAGGAGATCGAGCGGTGCGAGGACGACGACCGCGACGAGCTTCGCCGCCTGTTCGCCGAGCTGGCGGACAACCTGGCCGCCCACGCGGACATCGAGGAGGAGCTGTTCTACCCGGAGGTGAAGCAGCGCCAGCAGGACGGGATGGTGCAGCACGCGGTGGAGGAGCACTTCGAGATGAAGCAGTTCCTGGCCCAGCTGCTGGACCTGGAGGTCGGCTCCAGCCAGTTCCTGATGACGCTGGCCCAGCTCAAGGACGCCGTCCTCGGCCACGTGGAGGAGGAGGAGGGCGAGATGCTCCCGGCGGCGCGCAAGCTCTTCTCCAAGGCCGAGTTGGACCAGCTGGGGCAGGAGATGGCGTCCCGGTTCGAGGAGCTGATCGGCGCCGAGCCGCGCTTCGAGATCCGCGACCAGGTGGAGGCCCCCGCGCAGGTCTGACCGCCCGCGTGGTACACCCCCCGTCCATGGCGGCAGACGAGCCGTTGGACGAGCTGGTGACCCGGGCCCGCGCGGCCGCCCGGGCGGTGGGCGTGGCCCAGACCGCGAAGAAGGACGCCGCGCTGCGCGGGATGGCCGCCGCGCTGCGCGACCGCCGGGAGGAGATCCGGGCGGCCAACGCCGAGGACCTGGAGGCGTCCCGGAAGGAGGGCAAGCCGGCCGCCTTCCTGGACCGGCTGCTCCTGGACGCCGGGCGCATCGAGGGGATGGCGAAGGCGGTGGAGGAGGTCGCCGCGCTGCCGGACCCGGTGGGCGAGGTGGTGGAGAAGTGGAAGCGGCCCAACGGGCTGGAGGTGGAGAAGGTCCGCCTGCCACTGGGCGTGGTGCTGATGATCTACGAGTCGCGGCCCAACGTGACCTCGGACGCCGCGGCGCTCTGCCTCAAGAGCGGGAACGCGGTGGTGCTGCGCGGAGGTTCGGAGGCGTTCCGGTCCAACCGGGCGATCGCCCAGGCGCTGCACCAGGGGATGGAGGCCGCGGGGCTGCCGCCGTCCGCCATCCAGCTCGTCCCCACCACCGACCGCGAGGCGATGCTGGCGCTGATCCGGATGGAGGGCCGCATCGACCTCTGCATCCCGCGCGGCGGCGAAGGGCTGATCCGCTTCGTGGCGGAGAACGCGCGCGTGCCGGTGGTGAAGCACTACAAAGGTGTCTGCCACGTCTACGTCCACGCCGCCGCGGACCTGGAGATGGCGTCGAACATCGCCGTCAACGCCAAGGCGTCGCGGCCGGGCGTCTGCAACGCCGCCGAGTGCCTGCTGGTGGACCGGGACCTGGCGGAGGAGTTCCTCCCCGCCGCCGGGAAGCGCCTGCGCGAGAAGGGCGTGGAGCTGCGCGGCTGTCCGACGACGGTGACCATCCTCAAGCGGGCGGGCGTCGAGGTGGTGCCGGCCGCGCCGGACGACTACGGCAAGGAGTTCCTGGATCTCATCCTCGCGGTGCGCGTGGTGAAGGACCTGGACCAGGCGCTGGAGCACATCGCCCGCTACGGCTCCGAGCACACCGAGGCCATCGTCACCCGGGACCGCGCCGCCGCGGACCGCTTCACCCGCGAGGTCGCCGCCTCCGGGGTGATCGTGAACGCGTCCACCCGCTTCAACGACGGCGGCGAGCTGGGGCTGGGGGCGGAGATCGGCATCTCGACCTCCCGGCTGCACGCCTTCGGGCCCATGGGCCTGCGCGAGCTCACCGCCCAGAAGTACGTGGTCCACGGCCGCGGCCAGGTGCGGTAAGGTCCGCGGCCCACGACCGAATGAGCCCCGCACGTTCGAAGAAGACCTCTTCCAGGAAGCCCACCCGGGGACGCGCGGGCCCGAAGAAGAAGGCGGCGCCGGAGAAGGAGAAGAAAGCGCCCCCGGCGCCCAACCCCGCGGCGCTCGCGCTGGCCAGGCAGATCGCCGCCATCTGCCAGGACAAGAAGGCGCTGGACGTCTCCATCCTCGACGTGCGCGGGATGACCTCCTACGCGGACTACCTGGTGCTGGCCTCCGGTGAGTCCGACCGGCAGGTCACCGCCATCGCGGAGGGCATCGACGAGAAGCTGAAGGCCCAGGGCGTGCGCCCGCTGGGGAGCGAGGGCCGGGAGACCGGCACCTGGGTGCTGCTCGACTACGGCGAGGTGGTGGTGCACCTCTTCCTCACCGAGGTGCGCGCGTCGTACGACCTGGACGGGTTGTGGGCGGACGCGCCCCGCGAGAAGGTGGCCTGAAGCTCCGGCTGATCTCCGTCGGGAAGGACCGCTCCGGGCTCTTCGAGCCGGCGGTGCAGGAGTACGCCGACCGCCTCGAGCACTACGCGAAGCTGGAGCTGGTGGAGCTGAAGGCCAGGCCGACCCGCGCCGCGGAGGCGAAGGACATCCTCGCGAAGGTCGCGCCGTCGGACTGGCTGGTGGCGCTCGACGAGCGCGGGCAGGCGATGGGCTCGACGGAGCTGGCGGCGTGGCTGGGACGGGCGCAACGAGAGGCCAGGGACGTGGCGCTGGTGGTGGGCGGGGACGAAGGGCTGGACCCGGCGGTGCTGGCGCGCGCCGGGCTGGTGCTCTCACTGTCGAAGATGACGCTCCCGCACCGGCTGGCGCGGGTGGTGATCGCCGAGCAGCTCTACCGCGCGTTCACGCTGCTTCGCGGCGAGCCGTACCATAAGTAGCGCCCACGCAGAGGACGAGGAACGAGGCCATGGCCAGCCAGGTGCGGACCTGGATGACGGACATGGTGTGCTCCCTCAGCTCCGCCCAGTTCGCCGCCGGGGCGGTGGGGACCATCTTCACCAGCTGGGCGTTGGCGGGCAGCTCGCCCATCGAGGTGACCACGGTGGACGCCACCAGGAGCGCGAAGGCCGCCGCGCCCAGCACCAGCCGGGGCGAGGCGCGGCCGTCGCGCCATTGGAGGACGAGCCAGGCCAGGTAGAACACGGAGCCGCCGATCCCGATGATCGGCATCGCCGGGTCGTAGGCCTTGATCAGCACCTGCTTGAGGCGCAGGTACTCCTCGGCGCCCAGCGGGCCGAGCATCGGGTTCATGCCGATCAGCTCGGAGAAGTAGACGGCGGCGACGATGCCGGTGGTGAACAACGTCACGGTGAACGTCACGCGCAGCGCGGTGCTCATGCGTCAGGCCTCCTGGTGTGTGCCCAGGATAGCGACGCGCGGCGATCAGGCCGTCCGGACGTTTAGTCCAATCGTCTCGGGGGCCCGGACGGCCCGGTGGTGGCCGGGGGGCACCCCGTGCTCGCGCTTGAACGCCTTGGTGAGCGCCGCCTGGGAGCCGTAGCCCAGCTGGTCCGCCAGCTCGGCGATGGACACCTGCCCGCCGCGGAGCGCCTCCGCCGCCAGCGCCATCCTCCAGCGGGTGACGTAGCGGAGGGGCGAGTCGCCGGTCAGCTGGGCGAAGCGGGCGGCGAAGCTGGAGCGCGACATGGCCACCTTCTTCGCCAGCGACTCCACCGTCCAGGTCGCCTGCGGCGAGTCGTGGATCAGGCTCAGCGCCTGGGCGATCTGCGGGTCCCGGAGCGCGCCCAGCAGGCCCCGCCGCCCGGCGCCGCCCTCGTCCACCCATGCCCGGAGCGCCTGCACGAACAGCACCTCCGCCAGGCGGGAGGCCAGCAGCGACGAGCCCGGGCGGTCCGAGGAGGCCTCGGCGCAGAACAGGCGGACGGTGGCCGCGAAGCCGGGCGTGGTCTCCGCCCGGTCGGCGCGGACCACCACGGAGTGCGGCAGCGACCGGAGCAGCGAGTCCGGCGCGCCCGCCGCGAAGCCCACCCCGCCGCAGACCAGCACCGACTCCGCCCCGCGCCCGCCGCGGCGGATGGATTCGCAGCGGCCGCCGTCGCTGTCCATCCCGATGACGTGGTCCAGCATGAAGACCGGCGAGCCGGGCCGGTCCTGGAACTGGTGGCGGACGCTGCGGGGGAAGAGCACCAGGTCTCCCGCGGAGAGCGGGATCGGCTTGCCCTCGCCGGCGACGGTCAGCCACGCCGCCCCGCGGTCCACCACGTGGATCAGCGCCTTGTCCACCGGCGGATAGCTCACCCCCCACGGCGCGCCCAGCGTCGCCCGGCAGTACGCCGCCCCCGAGAACCGGAGCCACT
>DASRBA010000173.1:0-6377 GCA_035637895.1 Myxococcaceae bacterium | reverse complement strand
TGGCCACGCCGATCATGATCCCCAGCAGCGTCAGCAGGGTGCGCAGCGGGTTGGCGATGAAGGTCGCCACGGACAGCTTGAGGTCGTCCCAGAAGGCCTGCATGGGTCACTCGTAGCGGAGGGCCTCGACCGGGTCGAGGTTGGCGGCGCGCGCCGCCGGCCAGATGCCGAACAAGAGCCCCACCATGGCGGCGAAGCCCACGCCGAAGAAGATGGTGCCCACCTCCACCGAGGCCGCCAGCGGCGTCACCAGGGAGATGATCTTCGCGCCGGACAGGCCCACCGCGGTGCCGATGGCGCCGCCCACGCCGGAGACCGCCATCGCCTCCATCAGGAACTGGAGGACGATGGTCCGGCGGCGCGCCCCGAGCGCGCGGCGGACGCCGATCTCCCGCGTCCGCTCCCGCACCGACACCAGCATGATGTTCATGATCCCGATGCCGCCCACGATCAGCGTGATCAGGCCGATGCCCATGATCACCCCGTAGAGCGCGCCGGTGAGCTTCTTGTAGAGGTCCAGCAGCTGGTCGGGGCGGTTGATGGCGAAGTCGTCGGGCCGGGCCGCGGGCGTCTTGCGCGCGCGGCGCATGATGCCGGTGAGCTGGTCCACCGCGCGGTCCATGTTGTCCGCCTTGTCCACCCCCACGATCAGCGTGAGCGACTTGCCCGCCCCCCAGTAGCCGCGGAGCGTGCGCAAAGGCAGCACCACCGCCTTGTCCCAGTTGGCGTCCATGAACTTCCCGCGCCGCTCCAGCGTGCCGATCACCCGGAACGGGTGGTCGTCGATCCGCACCGTGGCGCCGATGGGGTCGGAGCTGGGGAAGAGCGACTCGGCGATGTCCGCCGCCAGCACCACCACCGACTTCTGGTCCGCGTCGTCGGAGAAGGCGAGGAAGCGGCCCTTGGACAGGTGGTAGCTGGAGACGTCGATGTACTCCTCGGTGGTGCCGATCAGCTGGACGCCGTTGATGGTGCTGGAGAGGAACGAGACGTCGGCCTGGAACCAGATGTTGGGCGCCACCGCGGTGCAGTAGGTGCACTCGTTCTTCACCGCGCTCATCTGGTCGGCGGTGACGTCCTTGCGCTGCCGCGCCTCCTGCCACTCGTCCGACCCGGCGCCGAACTTCCGCTTGGCGATGTAGACGGAGTTGGTCCCCATCGTCGCCAGCTGCCGCTCGAAGGACGCGTTGAGGCCCTGGATGATGCCCACGATGGCCAGGAGCGTGGCCACGCCGATGGCGATGCCGCCGGTGGTGAGCAGCGTGCGCAGCCGGTTGGTCCCCAGCGAGCGCAGGGCGATCTTCGCCCCCTCGAGCACGTCCACCTTGAAGATGAGCGCGCCCTTGTTCCGGCTGATCACGACGCCGCCCTCGGCATCGACAGCTGCTCCACCGCCACCCGCGGCCCCGGCCCGTCGGCGACGATCAGCCCGTCCGAGAGCCGGATCGCCCGCGGGCAGCGCGCCGCCAGCTTCGGCTCGTGGGTGACCAGGCAGATGCTGTGCCCGGCTTTGTGGAGCTGCTCGAACAGGCGGATGATCTCCTCGCCGGTGGCGGAGTCGAGGTTGCCGGTGGGCTCGTCCGCCAAAAGCAGCGACGGCTCCGTCACCAGCGCGCGGGCGATGGCCACGCGCTGCCGCTGGCCGCCGGAGAGCTCGTTGGGGCGGTGGTGCGTCCGGTTGGAGAGCTGCACCTGGTCCAGCGCCCGCTTCGCCCGCTCCCGCCGCTCCCGGGGGCGCATCCCGCGGTAGACGAGCGGCAGCTCCACGTTGGACAGCGCCGTCTCGCGCGGGAGGAGCTGGAAGGTCTGGAAGATGAACCCGATCTCCTGGTTCCGGATCTTCGCCAGGGCGTCGTCGTCCAGCGACTGCACGTGGTGGCCGTTGAGCGTGTAGCGGCCGGAGGTGGGCGTGTCCAGGCAGCCCAGCACGTTCATCAGGGTGGACTTGCCGGAGCCGGACTGGCCGATGATGGCCACCCACTCGCCCTTCTCCACCTCGAAGCTGACGCCCTGGAGCGCCTTCACCGTCTCTCCGCCCACGTGGAAGTGGCGGGTGATGTCCTGGAGCGAGATCAGCACGGGCGTCTAGCTCCGGGGGGCCTTCGGGCCGCCGGCCTGGGACTCGTTCACCGCGTCGCCGTCCTTGAGGTCCTTGGCGAGCGTCCGGTACGGGCCCTCGACGATGCGGTCGCCCTCCGTCACGCCCTCCATGATCTCGTAGTCGGTGTCGGAGGAGATGCCGGTCTTCACCCGGCGGGGGTGGGCCTTCTTGTCCGCGTCCACCACGAACACCACCTTGGCCAGCGTCTCGGCGCGCTTGGCGGCGGTGAGCGAGGTGCCCTCCTCCGCCGCGGCGTGCGCGTCCGGCAGGCTCTTCTCCGGGCGCACCGTCACCGCCTGGATGGGGACGGTGAGCGCGTTCTCGTGGGTGGCGGCGCTGATCTTCACCTCGGCGTTCATCCCGGGGAGCATGCCCGGCGGCCGGGCCGCCAGCGCCACCGTCACCGGGAAGGTGGTCACCTCCGCGTCGGTGCCGGGGTTCTTCACGTTCGCCTTCTGGGCGATCTCCACCACCGTGCCCTCGAAGAACTGGCCCTCCAGCGCGTCCAGCCGCACCTCCGCCTTCTGTCCCAGCTCCAGGTGCACCACCTCGTGCTCGCCCACCTCCAGCTTCACCTCCATGGCGGCGAGCGCGGCGATGGTCATCACCACGTCCTCGTTGAAGTCGGAGCCGCGCACGCGCTCGCCCACCTCGCGGGAGACCTCGATCACCGTGCCCTCGATGGGCGACTCCAGCGTGGTCCTGGCGAGGTTGTTGGCGGCCTCCTCGTAGGCGGCGCCCGCCTGGCTGGAGCGCTCCCTGGCGGCGGCCAGCTTGGCCTGCGCGCCGTCGCGGTCCGCGCGCGCCCGCTGCAGCTCCGCGTCCGACATCATCCCCTTCTTGGCCAGCCCGTCGACCCGGTCCAGCTCCCCCTGGGCGCGGTCCGCCTCCACCTGCGCCAGCGACACCTCGGCGCGGGAGGCGCTCTGGCCGGCCTGGGCCTGCTTGGCGGAGGCCTCGAAGCGGCGCCGGTCGATCCGGCCCAGCACCTGGCCCTTGGCGACGCGGTCCCCCGCCTTCACCTTCAGCTCCACCAGGTCGCCGGAGATGTTGGAGGAGATCTTCACCGTGGTGGCGGCCTGCACCTTCCCGCCGCCGGTGACGGTGCGGGTGATGGTGGCCTTCTTCACCTTCCCGAACTGCACGTCGACGGCGGGCGGCGGCGCGCCCTTCAGCCCCTTGACGGTGATCCCGGTGGCACTCAGGAACAGCACCCCGACGATGACGGCCTTCCACCACTTCCACCTCATGGCGCGGCTCCCAAAGTGCCCATGCTCCGCTCCAGCGCGGCGCGGGCGATCTCGACGTCCACTCGACTCTCCAGCAAGCTCACTTCCGCCTGGGTCAGCTTCACCTGCGCGTCGCGGACCTGCAGGGTGGAGGTATCCCCCGCCTGGAACCGCGAGGTGGCCAGGGTGAGGCCGTCCCGCGCCAGGTCCGCGTTGGACTTGGATAGGGCCGCCACCTTCGACAGCGCGTCCAGGTCGGCCAGGCCGCGGCGCAGCTCGGCGCCCACGTCGCGCTCCGCCTGGGCGTAGGTCAGCTCCGCCTTCCGCAGCGCGGCGCGCGCCTGCGCGACCTGGGCCTCGGTGCCGAAGCCGGAGAACGCGTTCCAGGTGATGGAGACCCCGGCGCTGACCGCGTTCTGCCGCGTGGGGTCGGTGAAGAAGGGCGAGGTGTCCGCGCCGCTGCGGTCGTAGCGGCCGTAGGCGGCGAAGGACGGGAGGTAGCCGGCGGAGGACGAGTCCACGCCCGACCGCGCCGCCTTCACCAGCGCCAGGTAGGCCTGCAGCTGGGGGCGGTGCCCCCGCGCCTGCTCCAGGGCCTGGTCGTAGCTGAGCGCCAGCCGCGCCTCGCCGGAGAGCGTCCCCGGGTCCTGCGCCACCAGCTGGTCGGTGGCGGGGCGGGCCAGCCACGCCGCCAGGTTGGCCTGCGCCGCGGAGACGGCCGCGTCCTGCCGCAGCAGCGCCATCCGGTCCGTGCCCAGGTTCACCGCGGCGGAGATCTCCTCCTCCTTCTTCATCCGCCCGGCGACGAAGAGCGCCTTCGCCCGCTCCAGCAGCTCCTCGGAGGACTTCACCCGCTCCTGGAGGAGCAGCTGCGTGCGCTGCGCCTTGAGCAGCTCGTAGAAGCGGCGGATGCCCTCCAGCTCGGCGGCGCCGCGGTCCTCCGCCTCCTGCCCGCGCGCGGCCTCCGCCTGCGCGCCCGCCTGCGCGAACGCCGCCCAGCGGCTGGCGTCGTAGAGGACCTGCTGCACCTGCACGCTGGCGTTGAAGGAGGTGCGCGAGGACGGCTGCACGTCGATGGCCACCTGCGACCAGGTGGTCTCCCCGGAGGAGGGATCGACGGACGGCACCGCCTGCACGAAGGTCTGGGGGCCGGCGTACTGGGCGCCGGCGCCGGCGGTGGCGGTGACCTGGGGCAGCAGCGGCGCGCGGGCCGCCATCACCGCCGCGTCCGCGCTCTCCCGGTTGGCCGCCGCGACCAGCGCCTGGGTGTTGGCGCGCGCCTGCTCCCGCGCCTGGTCCAGCGTGACGGGCGACTGCGCCAGCGCCGCCGCCGCGAGGAATCCCGCCAAGCTCATTGGCCCCCTCCCCCCATGCCCGGCAGGCCGATCAGGAACACCCCCGCGTAGAGCGCGTAGAGCGCCAGGCCCACCAGCAGGCCGCGCGTGCGGGAGACCCCGCTGGCGGCGGAGAAGCCCAGGCCCAGCAGGGCGGCGCTCCAGAGGGCGAAGAAGTCCAGCGCCGAGGCGGCCCGCGCCGCCACCGGCGAGAGCGCCGGCATCACGGCGGCGAGGCTGGACGGGAGCAGCGTGGCCATCTGCCGGTCGTTGACGGAGCTCTGGTGGAAGGTGACCAGCGCCAGGGCGAGCTGGCCCACCGAGAGCGGGAGGTAGGCCAGCGCGCCGGCGGTGAAGCAGCGGGCGAAGGGCGCGGACCGGTCCAGGAGCCAGGCGGTGATCTTGAGGACCAGCGCCAGGACCAGCATCAGGAACGGGGTGACGAAGATGGCTTTGCCCAGGCCGCCGATGAGGGAGACGCGCTCGGCGGTGAGGATGGCCTCGTTGATCTCCGACTCGGTGGAGCGGGTCAGCTGACCGGAGGCGGCCAGCTCGCCGATGACCTGGCCGGCGCTGTCGAAGCGGAGGTAGTGGGCCACGGCGGCGAGGCTGCCGGTGACCACCGCCGCCACCATGGGAAGGCCGAAGCGCGCGTTCTCCACGGCGAGGGCCATGCCGTCCACGGGGTCCGCCAGGACCTTCGCGGGCTGTGAGAGGGAAGCCAAGAGGTGTCGTTCTCCTGCGGCCATGTACGTGTCAGGCGGGCGCCCATTGCGCGCGGGGTGTAGCGGCCTGTAGCAAGTTTTTTGCCCGGCCGCCCGTTCGGGTGTACACGCAGGGGCTACCCGGATGGTAGACAGCTCCGAGCTCGCTCAGGTTCTCCACGAAGCCGAGGACATCGCCCAGAGCGTCCATCAGAAGGCGACCTCGGCGCACGTCTTGCTGGCCGTGTTCACGCTGGAGAACCCGGCGGAGATCCTCCTCAAGGAGCGGGGGGTGGACGAGGACGTCCTGCTCGCCTCGCTCAGCCAGGCGCCGGTGGAGCCGGAGGGCGTGGTCCGGGAGCTGTGCGAGCGCGCGCGGGAGATCGCCCGCAGCTGCGGCGCGCGGGAGACGGAGTGTCTGCACCTGGTCATCGCCGTCACCCGGGTGCGGTGCCTGGCGCAGCAGATGCTGGCCAAGGTGGGGTTGGATCTCACGGGGCTCCGGAACACCGCGCTGTCTTATTACCTGAGCGGGCGGATGCCGAGGAAGCTGCAAGCGGCGAAGGGGCGTCCGCTCGCCGGGCCGCCTCGCGACACCGGCCCCGGGCGGCCGGCCCTGGCCTCCGCCCCGGCGGCGGTGCTGACCCCGGTGCCGAGCTCGCCGTCGCACCCGGCGGTGCTGAGCGCGCGGGACCTGGTGGACATGGAGGAGGCGGAGGACCCGCTGGAGGCGCTGCTGGCGACCCCCGCGGTCCCTGCCCCTGCCCCGGCCCCGCTTCCGACCCCTCTGCCGGCGCCCGCCCCCGCGCGGCCGCCGCACCGGGCCTCCGGGCCGATGGGGTCGCCGCTGCTGGGGCCGCTGCTGTCGCAGATGGGGCGGAACCTGACGGCGCTGGCGCGGGCGGGGAAGCTGGACCCGGTCATCGGGCGAGCGCGGGAGATCGAGGAGGTCATCGACATCCTCGGGAAGCGGCGGACGAACAACCCGGTGCTGGTGGGCGAGCCGGGC
>DASRBA010000172.1:0-8050 GCA_035637895.1 Myxococcaceae bacterium | reverse complement strand
ACGCCCGGCCCCGAGGCGCCGCCCCTGTTCCGGGTGGGCGAGCTGGCGGTGACGATCGCCATCTGCTTCGACGGTCACTTCCTCGAGCAGGAGGAGGATTCGCGGGAAGCGCTCTCCGGGGCCGACCTGCTGCTGTTCCCCAGCGCGTGGGTCGACGAGGAGGACACCCGCACGCCCCTGCTCTCCGGGTTGGCGCGGGAGTTCGGGATCGCCGTCGCCGCCGCCAACTGGGCGCCCGGCGTGGTGCGCGTCCCCGGCCAGGGCGGCGCGTACGTGCTGGGGCCGGACGGGGAAGTGCTGGCGCGAGCGGTCGCCGGGCGCGCGGACGCCGAGGTGCGCCGCCGGGTGCAGTAGGGTCCGGCGCGTGGCGAAGCGCGACGAGGTGCAGCTGGAGCTGGCGGGGCGCCAGGTCACCGTCACCAACCCGGGCAAGGTGTATTTCCCCCAGGCGCGGATCACCAAGCTGGAGCTGGTGCAGTACTACCTGTCGGTCGCCGGGGGCGCGCTGCGGGGGGTGGCGCGCCGGCCGATGAACCTGAAGCGGTACGTCAACGGCATCGACGCCGAGCCCTTCTACCAGAAGCGCGTCCCCGAGAAGCGGCCGGAGTGGATCGAGACCGCGACGTTCTCGTTCCCGTCCGGGCGCACCGCGGAGGAGATCGTCGTCAACGACGTCGCGCAGCTGGCCTGGGTGGTGAACCTGGGCTGCGTGGACCTGCACCCGCACGCCGTCCGGCGGGAGGACATGGAGCAGCCGGACGAGCTCCGCATCGACCTGGACCCGGTGCCCGGCGTGGCGTGGGCGCAGATCCTGGAGGTGGCGAAGGTGGTCCGGGCGGTGCTGGGCGAGGTCGGGCTGGTCGGGTGGCCGAAGACCAGCGGCTCGCGCGGCGCGCACGTCTGGGTGCGGATCCAGCCGCGCTGGCCGTTCGCCGTCGTCCGGCGGGCGGCGCAGGCGGTGGCGCGCGAGGTGGCGCGGCGGGCGCCGGAGATCGCCACCGCGCGCTGGTGGAAGGAGGAGCGGCGCGGCGTGTTCATCGACTACAACCAGAACGCGCGCGACCGGACGACGTGCAGCGCGTACTCGGTGCGGCCGGCGCAGGATGCGCGCGTGTCGATGCCGCTGTCCTGGGACGACTTCCTGGCGTCGAACCCGGTGGAATTCACGCTCCGGACGGTGCCGGCGATCTTCCAGGCGCGCGGGGACGCCCACGCGGCGATCGACGCCTCGCCCGGGTCCATCGAGGCGCTGCTCGCCCTGGCGGACCGGCACGAGGCGGAGGGGCTGGCGGACGAGCCGGAGCGGGAGGCGCCGCTGCCGGTGATCACCGTCGCCCAGGCGAAGCTGAAGAGGGAGGCGCTGGAGGGGCTGGAGCGCTGGAAGGTGAAGTACCCGGCCGCCGCGGCGAAGCTGGCGCCGGAGCACGTGCTGGTGGACACCAACCGCGGGCGCGCCTCCGCCTGGTACCGGGTTCGGATCAACCTCCAGAACGTCCCGGAGGCGGAGCGCCCGCCGCAGGAGACGCCCGATCCGGATTACGACCCGAAGTCGGAGTACGAAGGATTGAGTCGGTGAAAAACCGACACCATTGACAATCCATTATTCCCAGCGCTAAATTACAACTGGGGGTGAGTCATGTCGCACGATCCACGAATGCCTTGTTGTGGTGTTTCACGCCGCGGCTTCCTCGGTGGAGCGGCGACGGCGGCGGCTGCCGCCACGCTGGTCCCGGCCCGCGCGACCGCCGAACCCCAGCGCGGGGACTACTCGTACTCGCCGGACCTCCGGATCGACATCCACCACCACTTGTTTCCCCGGGTGTGGGCCGACTACCGGGACCGTCAAGGTGGCTGGGCGGCGATCGGGCTGGCGCCGCTGTACGAGGCGCCGATCCCCGACGGTCACATTGAATTCATGGATACATGGCACATCGACGTGGCCATGGTCTCGCTGGTCCCGCCGGCGTGCGCCTTCGGCGCGCTCGACGACCGGCGGTCGACGGCCCGGGCGGTCAATGAATTCGGCGCCGGCCTGGTCCGGGATCACGGCGCGCGCTTCGGCTTCCTGGCCACCTCGTCGCTGCCGGACGTGCCGGGCGCCCTCGACGAGATCCGCTACGCCTTCGACCAGCTGCACGTGGACGGCTTCGCGGTGTCGACGAACTACTTCGGCGACTACATGGGCAACCCGACGTTCGAGCCCATCTACGAGGAGCTGAACGCGCGGAGCGCCGCCGTCCTCGTCCACCCGACGAACCCCGCGTACGCGCCTCCGAACATCGGCTTCGGCGCGTTCCCGCTGCCTCACTTCTGCTTCGAGTGGATCGCCGATACCGCCCGCGCGATGACGAACATCATCTATCGCAAGGTGGCGAAGCGATATCCGAACATCAAGTGGATCTTCATGCACGGCGGCGGCGCGATGAGCGCGTACACGCTGCGACAGGTGGGGCTCCACGCCTTCCTGCCCCAGTTCAACACCGTGCTCCCGGAGGGGCCCATGCCGTACCTCCGGCAGTTCTACTGGGACACCGCGCAGGCGTTCACGCCCTCCCCCATCCAGTCGGTGAAGGAGGTCGCGCCGCTGTCGCACATCCTCTTCGGCACCGACTGGCCGCCGATCAAGAACTTCTACGACAACGCCCAGACGCAGATCCCGTACCCGGGCGAGCAGCTCCCGGATCCGGCGGTGGGCGATCCGGCCCCCGCCCTGAGCCTCTCCTTCAGCAAGCCGGAGCGCCGGGCGATCGACGCCAACGCCCTGGAGCTCTTCCCCCGGCTCAAGGGGATCTACGGGGAGGCCGCCCGGCGGCTGGGGAACGTCGCCAGGTAGGCGTCGATCACCACCTGCTCCGCCGGGCCCAGCTCGGTGCCGGCCGCGAGCGCGGCGACGGCGGCGAGGATGGGGGGGTCACGGCCGGCGCTCGGCGATCTCCAGCCGGCCGTCGCCCGGGCGCAGCGTCATCTCGAAGCGGGAGAGGAAAGACAGCCCCAGCAGTCCATCCACGCCGTCCGGCAGGGTGTCGACGACGGCCACCTCCACGTGGCGCGCCCGGGCGCCCTGCAGATCGATCTGGTCGACCACCGTCAGGCGCGCGGGCCGGATGCCGCCCGCGGTGCGCACGAAGATGCTCGCCCCCGCGTCCTCCGGGAGCCCCAGCCGCGACGCCAGCCGCCGCGACAGGGTGACGGCGGTCGCGCCGGTGTCCACCACCATCCGCGCCTTCTCGCGCTCGTTGATGCGGACCATGGCGACGATCGCGTCGCTGGACGGAGAGAAGGCCACCACCGCCTTCCCCTTCCCCGCCAGCTCGTCGCACCCGGCCGCCTCCAGCCGGTCCTCCAACGTCTTGAGCCGGGCCTCCTGCCGCAGCTTCGGATACCGGAGGAAGTACTCCTCCAGCGCGAGCAGCGCCTCGCACGGCTTGCCGGACCGCTCGTACATGTTCACCAGGTTGACGGGGATCGACCGGAGCAACGGCTCCAGCGTGATCGCCTGGCGGTAGTCCGCGGCCGCCTTCTCGAAGTCGCCCTTCTCCTCGTAGGCGAGCCCGCGCCACCACCAGTAGTCCTTGTCGCCGGGGTCCTCCTCGATCAGGCGGGTGGCGTCGGCGGCGGCCGCGTCGAATTCGGAGAGGGACTTGTGGGCGCCGTAGCTGACCCAGAGCAGCCGCGAGTAGGGACCGCACTTCTGGAAGAAGGCCTCGTTGCCGTTGAGCGCGCCCCGGTAGTCGCCCACCTGGACCAGCGTGTCTCCGAGCTCGACGATCTTGCGGCGGTCGCAGGGCTCGGCGGCGATCTGGGCCTTCAGGCGGTTGATCTCGTCCGTCTTCTTCCCGTAATCGATGAGCCCCTGCGGCGAGTAGGCGCCCCTCCCTCCGGTTCGCCAGAGGTAACCGAGGTACATCGCGCCCAGGCTGGCGAGGAACAGGGCCGCCCCCAGCAGGACCATGCTCCGCGCGCCCCGCTTGCCCCGGCGCGTGAGGAGACATCCGGGACAGACCTCCTCCATCCCGTCGAACATCGAGCACACCTCGCAGATCGCGCGAAGGCAGGAGGAGCAGGTACCCCGCGCGGTCTTCTCCGGGTGCTGGTAGCAGGGGATCGAGGACACGCCCGCTCCACTTACCACGGTGGGATGGCGCATGATGACGCTCCGATGCTCGCCGGTCCCCACGCGTGCCGCCTCGCGCCTCGCCTGGACGTGGACCGCCTGCGGGAGGACCTGGCCGCGCTCCGCGCCTTCCCCATGGGCAGCGAGGAGAGCTACTTCCGCGGGCCCGGGGAACGCCACGCCGGATGGCGCGTCCTGTCGCTGCGATCGCAGAGCGGCGAGGCGAAGGAGACGACGTCGGGCGGCCCGGGCCTGCATGACTTCCAGGACACGGCGGCGATGCGCGCCGCGCCGTACCTCCGCGAGGTGGTGGAGGCGATCCCCGGGCCGAAGCGCTCCGTGCGCCTGAGCGTGCTCCCGCCGGGAGGCTCCATCACCCGGCACGACGACGTGGTGCTCTCCCTGGAGCACGGGCTGGTGCGGCTCCACGCGCCGATCCAGACGGGGCCGGAGGTGGAGTTCGAGGTGGGCGGAGAGCGGGTGGAGATGGCGCCCGGCGAGCTGTGGTACGGCGACTTCACGCTCCCGCACGCGGTGGAGAACCGCGGCGCCGATGATCGGGTGCACCTGCTGATCGAGGTGGAGGTGACGCCCGCGCTCCGGTCGCTCTTCCCGGCCGACTACTGGGACGCGCGGGACGTGGTGGTGGCGGAGGCGCCCGCGCCGCCGGCGGCCCCGATGGAGGCGTACGCGTGCGCGTTCTCCGGCCCGTCGCTCTTCGCTCGCCTGTTGCCGAGGTCGTGGACCTCCTGGCAGCGCTTCGAAGGGGCGCTCTCGCCGAGGTTCGGAGAGCTGGTGATGTGCATCAACGGCGCGCCGATGATCGCCCTCGAGCCCCGCGGCGGAGACCGCTTCGTCTTCCGGGGCGGGCCGCCGTGCGTGGTCCTGGAGGTGGAGCGGAGCGGCGGCGGCGTGCGCGCGCTGAGGCTGCGCAGCCGGCTCCACAAGCAGTGGCACACCGTCCCCCTGCCCCTTCGCGGATGACCGTCACTGGATCCGGAGCTCGTCGACCTGGAGTTGGAACGAGCCAGGCTGCCGGGAGCCGAGCCAGACGCCGGTGACGTCGGTGGCGTCGCCGGACGCCAGCTCGTCCAGCGGGACGACGTGCTCGGCCCAGTCTCCGGACGCGGTGAACGTCTTCACGCCGGGCTTCGGCCCGCGCCTGGCGGTGAATACCAGCAGGTCGTACGACCGGCCGTCGCCGCGCGCCCAGAACCGAACCGACTTCCCGGCGCCCAGGTTCACCGGCTCCTGCGACTCCGGGCCGGGCGAGAACATCGCCCCCGCGAACGGCGTCCCCATCCAGCGGCTGGCGACCTCCCCGCGGAGCTCGAGCGCGCCGCGCGTGCCCGCCGCGCCACCCTGGACGAGCGCCATGCTCGCCTTCGAGCTGCCGCGGACCACCTCGTCGGTGACCACCTCCCAGCCCGCGCCGAAGCGCGCCTCCACCTTCGGCTGTTCGAAGTCGCTCACCAGTCCGCCGGGGAGCACCTGGCGCGAGCGCACCGCCGCCGCCCGCCGCTCCTCGCGGTCCAGCGCGACGCCGCCCTTCCACACCGTCCGGATGGCGCGCGTCTCGAGGATGTCCGCCGTCGGGTCTCCGCCTACCAGCACGAGGTCCGCCAGCATCCCCGGCGCGATTCGCCCGCGGCCCTCCAGGTGGAAGCGCCGGGCGGGCGCGGACGTCGCCGCGCGGAGGGCCTCCACGGGGGTGAGCCCCGCCTGTACCAGCAGCTCCAGCTCCTGGTGCAGCGAGGCGCCGTGGGTGGTGCCGGGGTTCGCCGAGTCCGTGCCGGCGAGCACGTCGACCCCCGCCGCCTTCAGCTCGCGGATGGAGCCGGACGCCACGTCCCAGATCTGGGGCTTCGGCGCGCCGGGGAAATGCATCTGGAGCTGCGCCGCGCCCGTGACGTCGATGAACGGCGCGAACCGCGAATCGCCGAGCAGCACCTCCCCGGTCGGGAGGCCCGACGCGCCGCGCTGCACCGCCAGGGTGGGAATCACGAACGCCCCGCGCGCCTTCGCTTCCTCGGCGACGCGCGCGTGCGACGTCACCCGCCCGTAGGTGTGCGCCAGCCCGTCGGCGCCGGCCTGCAGCGCCTCGAGCGCGTCCTGGTCCGTGTTCACGTGGACCACCGCCAGCTTCCCGTTCGCGTGCGCCGCGCGGATGACCGCGGCCACCTCCGCCAGCGAGAGCCCCGGCACCTTCCCGCCGGTGTCGCCGTAGATGATCTTGACGTAGTCGGAGCCCTCGCCGAGGCGCGCGCGGACGAACGCGTCGGCGTCCCCGGCGCGCGCCAGCGTGGGGATGTCGAAGCCGTACTCCGTGCCGTGCCCGCCGGGCGCCGTGACGAGGGTGCCGGCGGAGCGGAGGTCCGCGCGATCGGCCGGCCGCGACGATCGCTCCTCGGCGCGCATGGCCTGGACGAGCGCCGGCTGGGAGAACATGTCCAGCGCGGTGGTGACGCCGAAGGTGAGGCAGCGCTCGAGCTGCGCGCGCTCCTGGACGTGGACGTGCGAGTCGATGAGCCCCGGCAGGAGCGTGCCTCCCTGGCCGTCGATGGTGGTGACGCCCGCGGGCGCCGCGCCGTCCAGCAGTTGGTCGATACGGTCCCCGCGGAGGAGCACCCCCCGCTGCGGGAGGACCCGCTCGCCGTCGAAGATGCGGACATTGGTGATGGCCACGGGGGCGCGCGTGGCGCAGGCCTGCACGGCCAGCGCGGCGCAGAGGGCGAACGCAAATCTCATCGAATGCTCCTGGGAAAGGGTCGCGCGGAGAGGAACCGCCCGCGGCGAAAGGTTCACGGCCGGGGCACCGTCGCGCGGGCGCGCGGCTGGGTTCCGCTCGCGGTGCAAGCCGGCCCGGGTCGACAGCCTCCGGCCGCGCGGCGTGTGGCTGGGTTCCGCTCGCGGTGCGAGGTTCCTGGCTCGCGCCGGGGTGCGTCACACATCCGTCACGCGCCGGATCCGCCTCGCGGGCGGCCACGTGAACCTTTTTCGCGGACCGGTTCCCCACTATGGACGCGGGTGGAGGCTGCCGATCGATGAGGACCTTCTTCCTGGAGGGCCGGTTCGGGATGTTCCCGACGGCGTTGTTCGGATTCCTGGCCGTGGCCGTGGCGCTGATGTGCGCCCTGCGCCCGGACGAGCGGCGACTCGGGCTGGCGCGGCACCTGGCGGCGATCACCCTGCTGGCCGGGCTGTTCGGGACGATGCTGGGCGTCGGGGGGACGCTGCGGTACGTGGGGCAGGTCCCTCCCGAGCACCAGCTGGAGATGGCCGCGCTGGGCTGCGCGCAGTCGCTGAACCCGCTGGTGCTGGCCGCGTTCCTCGCCATCGTGGGTGGCCTGCTCTCGCTGATCGGCGCGTACCGGCGCCGGCCCGCGGGGGGCTGAGGCCGTGGAGGCGGACGAGTCGCTCTTCGCCCGACTGGTGGGTGGAGATCTCCGCGCATTCGACGAGCTGTACCGCCGCCACGCGCGCCACCTGCACGGTTTCCTCCGGCGCGAGCTGCCGGATCCGGGCGAAGCCGAGGACGTCCTCCAGGAAGCGTTCCTCGCCGTCCTGAAGGAAGGGCGGCGTCACGCCGTCACGCGCGCGTTCCGGCCGTGGCTGTTCCAGGTCGCGCGGCACCTGTGCCTCAATCGGGCGCGCTCGGGCCGGCGCGCCGCCGCGGCCACCGACCGCGCGCAAGCGCTCGATCCGCCCCAGGCGCCACACCCGGAGGCGCAGATCTCGGATCGGGAGGAGTCGGAGAAGCTGCGCCGGGCGCTCGCGCGGCTCCCGGCGGAGATGTCCGGGCTCTACGCGCTGCGGGCCTCCGGGCTCCGGTACGAGGAGATGGCGGAGGTGCTCGACGTCCCGGTCGGCACCGTGAAGTCGCGGATGCACCTCTTGGTGAAGCGCTTGCGCGAGGAGACCCAGTCATGACGTGCG
>DASRBA010000171.1:0-19270 GCA_035637895.1 Myxococcaceae bacterium | reverse complement strand
CAACACCACCTGCAACGCGGGGCAGACGTGCGCGCTGGTGGATGGGAAGGCGGTGTGCACGGGGAGCTCGACGCCGGCGGGCGCGCGGTGCGGAGCGTCCGTGGGGTCGTGCAGCTCCACGTCCTGCGGGGCTGGGCTCGCCTGTTACCAGGGGCGCTGCTACGAGACCTGCAACCCCAGCTCGACGGCGTCGACGTGCAACCCGAGCTACGGATGCGTGGCGGTGCCCGGCGGCGGATCGAGCGGGGTGTGCGTGTGCTCGGACCAGCGGTCGGCGGCGTACGGGCCGTGCGGGGCGGTGAACGGAGGCGTGTTCGGGTGCTCGAACGGGCTGGTCTGCGTCCAGAACATGTGCCGCGTCCCGTGCGCGAATGGGGACACCTGCCCGGCGGGCGGGACGTGCGAGGTCTCCGCCGGGGTGTCGGTGTGCCCGGTGCCGCCGGGGGTGGACGCGGGGCAGTTCATCGGCAACCCCGGGGGATGCGGGTGCGAGGCGGGCGGCTGGGCGGGCGTGTTCCCGGTGCTGATGATCCTGGTGATGCTGGCGCGGGCGAGCGCGCGGCGGCGCGAGTTGAGATAGACGGGGCCGGATGCGGCCGACCGTTCTGCTGTTCGACATCGACGGCACGCTGGTCACCACGGGAGGCGTGGGGCGGCGGGCGCTGGAGCGCGTCTTCGGGGAGCTGTACGGGCGGGAGGACGCGCTGGACCACATCCGGCTGGACGGGATGACGGACTTCGCGATCGTCCGGTCCGGGCTGGGCGTGGTGGGGGCGCCGGCCGGCTCGGAGGAGATCGACCGCGTCCTCACCGCGTACGTGGAGATCCTGGAGGAGGAGGTCCGGCGGGCGGACCCGGCGCGGTACTACCTGCACCGCGGGATGCAGTCGGCGCTGGAGCGCGCGGCGGCCCACCGGGAGGTGGCGCTGGGGCTGGGCACCGGGAACATCCAGGAGGGCGCGCGGGTGAAGCTCCAGCGCGTCGGGGTGTACGAACGGTTCCGCTTCGGGGGGTTCGGGTCGGACCACGAGCAGCGCGTGGAGCTCATCCGGCGCGGGGCGGAGCGCGGCGCGGCGCTGCTGGGCGCGCCGCTGTCGGAGTGCCGAGTGGTGATCATTGGAGACACGCCGAAGGACGTCGCGGCGGCCAAGGGTATCGGCGCGGAGTGCGTCGGGGTGGGGACCGGGTCGTTCACGCCGGCGCAGCTGATGGCGGCGGGGGCGGACGCGGCGTTCCAGGACCTCGGTGAGCCGGGAGCGATCGAGGCGGTGATCGGGCGCGAGTAGGTCGCCGAGGCCGCGAGTCGGCACTTCCTCTCCTGTCTGGGCGCGAGCGAGCCGCCAACGCGGCGCATGGCCGAACCATTCACGGCGCGCATGGCCGAACCATTCACGGCGCGCATGGCTGAACCATTCATGGCGCGCATGGCTGAACCATTCGTGGCGCGCATGGCTGAACCATTCACGGCGCGCGTGGCTGAACCATTCACGGCGCGCATGGCTGAGCCATTCATGGCGCGCATGGCTGAACCATTCACGGGAGCGGCACAGGTGCTGGCGTTCTCCCCAAGCACCATCAGGAACGTGGCGCGGAGCCGGTGACGAGGACCATCGCCTCCAGCAACTCCCCCAGATCCGCGCGCCTCCAGCTCCGCCAGAGCGCCTCCGCGCTGGGCGGCGGCGCGAGGTGGTACCAGCGCTCCAGCACCACGGCGCTGGCGCGAGTGGTCTCCGGGAGCTCCGCGAAGGCGTGCTCCGCCATCACTACGGCGCCGCCCTCGCGCAGGGCCGCCGCCACCTGGTCCGGGTCCCACGCGCGCCGCGCCGGGTGTGGGCTGGCGTCGTTCACCAGCGCGGCGTGCACCGTGTACGAGAAGAACGGCCGATCGCCCGCCGCCGCCAGCTTCTCCGCCGGGTACGCGGGCGGCCCCGCCGCGGGCAGCGCCACCCCGAAGAGCAACGCCACGCCCAGCGCCACCGCACCGCCAGCACCCGCCAGCCGGCCGCGCGTGAGCAGGAGCCCTCCGAACGCCAGCAGGACCGAAGCCGCCACGATGGCGACCCGAGCCGGCGCGGGGAACGGCCACCGCACCGCCAGCACCAGCACCACCGCCCCGGCGACCAGGGCCGCGGCCGTCCCTCCCCTCGCCCACCGCGGCAACGGCTTCCCCACCAGCATCAGCACGAGCGCCGGCAGCGCCGCGACGATGTAGTGCGCGAACTTCACCGCCGGCAGGCTGAACACCAGCACCACCGCCCCCGCCCAGAGCGCGAGCAGCAGGTCGCGCTTGTCCTCGCGCGGGCGGAGGCGGGCCACCGCGGCGATCAGCAGCAGCGTCCACGGCGCCGGCATCCCCACGAGCCCGGCCAGCAGGTACGGCACGTTGCCCACCCAGCTCACGTCGTTGCGGAACTTGTCGAAGTGCTCGGCGATGAAGAACCAGTCGAAAAACGCCCTCCCGTGCACCGCCAGCGCCGCCGCGAACCAGGGAACCGCGATCGCCGCCCCGACTCCGAACGCCGCCGCCGTCCACCGCGACCACAGCAGCGCCCGCGCCTTCAGGTGCAGGTACACGCCCGGCCCCAGCGCGATCAACAACGGCCCCACCGGCCCCTTGAGCATCGCCGACGCCCCCGCCGCGACGCCCGCCCAGAGGAGGAGCGCCGGCCTTCCCTCCTCCTCCGCGCGGTAGGCCGCCCAGGCGGCCACCGACAGCGCCAGCGCCATCGGCACGTCCATCATCCCCAGCCGCCCGAAGCGGTAGACGCCGAAGGTGCTGGCGGCGAGGAGCGCGGCGGCCAGCGCCGCCCGCTCCCCGAACATCCGCCGCGCGAGCGCCGCCACCACCAAGCACAGCCCGGCCGCCGAGAGCGCCACCGGAAACCGGCCGCCGAGGATGGTCGGCCCGAAGGCCCAGTAGGAGACCCGGTCCGCCCAGTACAGCAGCGGCGGCTTCACGAAGGTCGGCGCGTCGTACAGCGTCGGGGTGAGCCACGTCCCGCGCGCGTGCATCTCCTCCGCGATGGTGAGGTAGATCGTCTCGTCCGGGTGCGTCCCCGTCTCCACGGAGCCCAGGCCGGGAAGCAGGACCACCAGCACCGCCGCGCCCACGGCGATGAACCATGTGAGTTGGCGGGGAGTGGGAGCGCTCGGCATGAAGAGCGCGCCGGCGGCCTTGCGGCGCGAGTGCGTGCGATGTATCCCGCCCGCCGGGCCGCGGACAAGCGCGGCCGCTTCTCTGATGCGCGCGATCTCCCTGGAGCGTCAGCTGAGCACGGACGCGCTCGTCGCCGCCGAAGCCGGCATCACCTCGGGCCCCTCGCAGCTCCGGCCGGCGTGGCCGATCTTCGCGGAGCGCTGCTCGCTCCCACCAGCGAGCAGGCCCTTCACGCCGGCCCTGGCCGGCCCTCGGACGATGACGTGAGCCCTGCGTCGGACCGCGTCGCCCTCCCGATCGACCCCCTCCTCCCGGAGATCGTCCGCGCCGTGCGCGGCGGCGGCGCGCTGGTGCTGGAGGCCCCGCCCGGCGCCGGCAAGACCACCCGCGTGCCGCGAGCGCTGGTGGAGTCCGGCGCGATGGGCGACCAGGAGGTGCTGGTGCTGCAGCCGCGGCGCCTCCCCACCCGCCTCGCCGCCCGCCGCGTCGCCGCGGAGTTGGGTGAGGAGGTGGGGAAGACCGTCGGCTACCAGATGCGCTTCGAGGACGTGGGCAGCCGCGCCACCCGCCTCCGCTTCCTCACCGAGGGCGTGCTCACCCGCCGCCTCCTCTCCGACCCGGAGCTCCCCGGCGTGGGCGCGGTGGTCCTGGACGAGTTCCACGAGCGCCACCTCGCCACCGACCTCGCGCTGGCGCTCCTCCGCCGCCTCCAGCAGACCGCGCGGCCGGACCTCAAGCTGCTGATCATGTCCGCCACGCTGGAAGCCGCGCCGGTGGCGGCGTTCCTGGGAGGGTGCCCGTCCCTCCGCTCCGAGGGGCGGCGGTTCGAGGTCGCGCTGGAGCACCTGCCGGCGGCGGATGAGCGCCCGCTGGAGCAGCAGGTGCTGGCGGGAGTGAAGCGGGTGCTGGCGGGTGGAATGGAGGGGGACCTGCTGGTCTTCCTGCCGGGCGCCGCGGAGATCCGGCGCGCCCGGGAGGCGTGCGAGGAGATCGCCGGCCGACACCAGCTGGAGATCCACGCGCTGCACGGCGACCTCCCGCCGGCGGACCAGGACCGCGCGGTCACGCCCGGGCGGAAGCGGAAGATCATCCTCTCCACCAACGTCGCCGAGACCTCCGTCACCATCGAGGGCGTCGGAGTGGTGATCGACTCCGGCCTGGCGCGGATCGCCGCACACTCACCATGGTCGGGATTGCCGGTGTTGCAACTGGGGAAGGTGAGCAAGTCGTCCGCGGTGCAGCGGGCGGGGCGCGCCGGACGCACGCGCGCTGGGACGTGTTTGCGCCTCTACACCAAGCACGACTTCGATTCGCGCCGCGACCATGACGTGCCGGAGATCCGCCGGATGGACCTGGCGGAGTCCGTGCTCGCGCTCCGGGCCTCGGGCGTGCGCGACCCGCGGACCTTCCCCTTCTTCGAAGCGCCTCCCACCCAGGCGCTGGAAGCGGCGGAGTCGCTGCTGCGGTCGCTGGGCGCGGTGGCGGGGGACGGCGGGCTGACGGAGATCGGCCGGCGGCTACTGGCGTTCCCGGTGCATCCGCGGCAGGCGCGCGTGGTGGTGGAGGCGGAGCGGCGCGGGGTGGGCCAGGAGGGTGCGGCGATCGCGGCCCTGCTGGGCGAGCGCGACATCCGGCGCGAGGCGCGCAGCCGGGTCGGGCCCGGGGCTCAGAAGACGGGCGGTTCGTCAGGGCCCTCCGACCTGCTGGAGTTGCTGGAGCTCCTGGAGCAAGCAGAGCGAGGGCCGGACCGGGCGCGATCGCTGGGGCTGGAGCCGGCGGCGGTGTCGGCGGCGCAGCGGGTGCAGAAGCAGTTGGCGAGGCTGGCGCGCCGGGGCGACGCGCCAAGGCCCTCGCGGCCGCAGGACGTGGAGCAGGCGCTGCTGTTGAGCGTCCTCGCCGGGTATCCCGACCGCGTGGCGAAGCGCCGGAAGCCGAACGCGCCGGAGGTGGTGCTCAGCGGTGGTGGGTCGGCCACGCTCTCCGAGCTGAGCGTGGTGCGGGAGCCGGAGCTCCTGGTGGCGGTGGACGTGGAGGAGCGGCCCGGGCCGCGCGGCGCGCAGGTGCTGGTCCGCCTGGCGAGCGCGGTGGAGCCGGAGTGGCTGCTGGAGCTACTCCCGGAGCGGATCAAGGAGGCGGTGGAGGTGCAATGGAACGCGTCGCTTGGCCGCGCGGACCGGGTGACGCGGCTCACCTACGACGCGCTGGTGCTGGAGGAGACGCGCGGCGCGGCGCCACCTTCACCGGAGGCGGCGCGGCTGGTGGCGGAGGCGCTGCTGTCGAAGGCGAAGTCGTCGCCGGAGGAGCAGGAGGCGCTGACGGGATTCCTCCGTCGCCTGGAGCTGGTGAGCGCCGCGTTCCCGAACGCCGGGCTCCCCTCCTTCGACGAGGCGGCGATCCGCGACGGCGTCGCCCAGCTCTGTGAGGGCGTCACCAGCCTGGAGGAGCTCGGCGGTGGATCGCTGGCGGGCGTGCTCCAGGATCGACTTCCGGGCGATCGGCAACGCCTGCTGGCCACCAAGGCGCCGGATCGGGTGACGCTCGCGGGCGGGCGGCAGGTGCGGGTCCACTACGAGGTGGGAAAGCCGCCGTGGATCGAGTCGCGGCTGCAGGACTTCTTCGGCAGCGCCACCGGGCCGGCTATCTGCGACGGGCGGGTGCCGCTGGTGATTCACCTGCTCGCGCCGAATCAGCGCGCCGTCCAGGTGACGCAGGACCTCTCCGGCTTCTGGGACCGGCACTACCCCGCCATTCGCCGCGAGCTGATGCGCAAGTACCCCAAGCACGCCTGGCCCGAGGATCCACGCACCGCGAAGCCTCCCGAGCCTAGACGTCGGTGAAGCCCGAAGCGGTCGAAACGCGGAGCTTCGGCCCATCGACGCGGGAGAAGGTCACGCCAAGCATAGGGCAGCGCACCGCGCCTCGGTCGTCAGGGAGGGCGGCGAGGTACTTTTGCGGCCGGCATCAGCGCGCGCATGCTCAACTGAATGTAGCCTCGCCGGCTCGGAGAGCCACCTACCAAGGTAGAGGAATGCCCGACCGCACACTCGACTGCGTCATCCTGGACTTCGACGGCACCTTCACCGACGTCCAGAAAGAAGCCGCTCCCTTCGAGCGCGTCTACCTCCAGAACCTGAACGACCTCCTCGGCCGCGACGTGTCCGACCTCTGGTCCGCCGAGCAGGCATTCATCCTCTCCCGCCCCGCCGAGTTCGGCTGGGAGTTCGCCGGGCAGAAGGTCGCCCCGGCCACCGCCGACCCCTACCTCCTGTCCACCGCCACCTGCGTGCGCGTCCTCGACCAGCTGGGCATCCTCCGCCAGCAGGAGCTCCGCACCGAGATCACCCAGCTCCTCTACCGCGAGGCGTACAAGCACACCGTCGACGTCTTCCGCCCGGATGCGCGCCACGTGCTGGAGCACATCATCGACTCCGGCCGGAAGGTCTTCATCGTCACCAACTCCGACACCGAGATCGTCCGCCGCAAGATCCGCGGCCTCGGCGCGCGCGGCTCCGAGAACCTCCACGTCGTCGGCGACGCCCGCAAGTACATGATCGTGGACCCCATCCCCGTGGACGAGCGCTTCCTCCAGGTCCCCCCCGAACGCCACGTCCCCGGCCTCCCCCGCTCCGTCCTCCTCCGCCGCGGCCGCTACTACGAGGCCCTCCGCCGACTCTGGACCGACTACGGCACCTCCCCCGAGAAGACCCTCGTCTGCGGCGACATCTGGGAGCTGGACCTCGCCCTCCCCGACGCGCTGGGCGCCGCCACCCACCTCGTCCTCCGCAAGAACGTCCTCGACTACGAGCGCGCCGCCATCCAGGCCGCCGGCCCGCGCGGCAGCATGAGCGACGAGCTCTCGGGCGTGCTGGAGCGACTCTGATCGTGTGCTAAGGCGCTCCGCGTGCGCCGCGCCATCGCCGTCAGCGTCGTCGCCTCCGCCCGCCTCGACCGCGCGCGCGCCTGGCTCGCCGGCCTCCGGCCCGACCAGCCGGCCATCATCGCCGCCGGCTCCATGGAGGGCGCCTCGGAGCTGGCGCGCGCGGCGCTGGGGGACCGCCCCGCCGCCTTCGGCTGGAAGCGCCTCTCCTTCGTCACCCTCGCCGCCACCCTCACCGAACCGGAGCTGATCCGCCTCGGCCTGGCGCCCGCCACGCCGCTCGCCCTGGAGGCGGTCTGGGCCCGCGCCGTCCACGGCCTCGCCACCCGCGGCGAGCTGGGCCGCTTCGCCCCGGTCGGCGATCGCCCCGGCCTCCCGCGCGCGCTCGCCCGCACCATCAACGAGCTCCGCCTCGCCGAGGTCCCCCTCGACCGCGCCGACCCCGACCTCCGCCGCGCCGCCGAGACCTTCGACCGCGCCCTCACCGAGGCCGGCCTCGCCGACCGCGCCGCGCTCTTCCGCCTCGCCGCCGCCGCGCCCATCGACCCGCCGGCGATGGTGGTGCTCCTCGACGTCCCCCTCCGGTACCGCGCCGAACAACGCCTGGTGGAGGCCCTGGCCCGAACCGGCGCCGATCTCCTCGCCACCGTCCCCGAGGGCGACGAGCGCACGCTCCGCCACCTCACCGAAGCCCTCGGCCCGGCCGCCACCCCGGAGCGCCTCCCCGCCCCCGGCGCCGGCGCGCTGGCCCGCATGCAGCGCGGCCTCTTCGCCGCCGTGGATGAAGCCCCACCGCGGAAGGAGGACCCACCCGACGTCGACGTCCTCTCCGCCCCGGGCGAGGGCCGCGAGGCGGTGGAGATCGCCCGCCGCATCCACGCCGAGGCCGCCCGCGGCGTCCCCTTCGAGCGGATGGGCATCCTGCTCCGCGCGCCCCAGCCCTACCGCGCGGCGATGGCGGAGGCGCTCGCCCGCGCGGACATCCCCGCCTACTTCTCCCGCGGCACCCGCGGACCCGACCCCTCCGGCCGCGCGCTCCTCGCCCTCCTCGCCTGCGCCGACGAGCGCCTCTCCGCGCGCCGCTTCGCCGAATACCTCTCCCTGGGCGAGGTCCCCAGCCCCACCGCCTCCGGCGAGCCCCCGCCCGCGCCGCCGCCCGAGGTCTCCTTCCGCCCCGCCGACGCCGAGGAGCTGGCCCCCGCGGTCCTGACCGCCGCCGAGGAGCCGCCGCTCCCGGACTCGCCCGACCCCGAGCCCGCGACCCCGGACCGCGCGCCGGTGAACGCCCCGCGCAAGTGGGAGCAGCTGCTCATCGAGGCCGCGGTGATCGGCGGGCGCGACCGCTGGAAGCGCCGCCTGGAGCGCCTCGCCCAGCAGCTGGAGCTCCAGGCCGCCGCGCCCGACCTGGACGACGCCCGCGCCGAGCGCCTCGCGCGCGACCGCGAGCAGCTCGATCGACTCTCCCGCTTCGCGCTCCCGCTGATCGACGACCTCTCCCGCCTCCCCGCCCGCGCCCCCTGGGGCGAATGGCTGACCCACCTCCGCGCGCTGGCGGACCGGACGCTCAAGTACCCGGACCGCGTGCAGCGCCACCTCTCCGAGCTGCAGCCGATGGCGGACGTGGGGCCGGTGACCCTGGGCGAGGTCCGCCTCGTCCTCTCCGCGCGGATGGCGGAGATGACGCACCCGCAGAAGGAGCGCCGCGCCGGCCACGTCCTCGTCGGCGCCATCGACGACGCGCGCGGGCTCGACCTGGACGTGGTCTTCGTCCCCGGCCTGGCGGAGCGCGTCTTCCCCCAGCGCCTCACCGAAGACCCCATCCTCCTCGACGCCGTGCGCGAGACCGTCTCCCCGGAGCTGGAGACCAGCCGCGAGCGCGCCGCCGCCGAGCGCCTCCAGCTCCGCCTCGCCGCCGGCGCCGCCAGCCGCCGCATCCACTTCAGCTACCCGCGGGTGGACGCGGAGCAGTCGCGCCCGCGCGTCCCCTCCTTCTACGGGCTGGAGGTGCTCCGCGCCTCCGAAGGCACCCTCCCCGACTTCACCGCGCTCCAGCGCAAGGCGGAGCGCGCCTCCCCCGCCCGCATCGGCTGGCCCGCCCCCGAGGACCCGGCCCTCGCCATCGACGCCGCCGAGCGCGACCTCTCCGTCCTCGACGGCTACTTCCGCAGCGAGACGCCGCCGCCGCTCGGATCGGCCCGTTACCTCCTGGAGGTGAACGAGTCGCTGGCGCGCGCGCTCCGCCGCCACGGCCGCCGCCGCCTCAAGCGCTGGACGCCCGCGGACGGCCTGTACAAGCCGGGCCCGGAGGCGATGGCCGCGCTGCAGCCGCACGCCCTCTCCCAGCGCTCCTTCTCGCCCACCTCGCTCCAGCACTTCGCCGCCTGCCCCTACCGCTTCTTCCTCAAGGAGATGCACCGGCTCTCCCCGCGCAAGGAGCCCGAACCCATCGAGCAGCTCGACCCGCTCCAGCGCGGCGGCCTGGTGCACGAGGTGCAGTACCGGATGCTCTCCGAGCTGCGCGACCAGGGCCGCCTCCCGCTCTCCGCCCCGGACCTCCCGCGCGCCCTCCTCCGCCTGGACGAGGTGCTGGCCGAGGTGGCGGAGGAGCACCGCGAGACGCTCGCCCCTGCCATCGAGCGCATCTGGAAGGACGGCCTGGACGCCATCAAGGCCGACGTGCGCGAGTGGCTCCGCCAGGTGCAGCGCACCTCCGCCGAGTGGACGCCGTGGAAGTTCGAGCTGGCGTTCGGCCTGCGCGGCCGCGAGGCGGCGGACCCGGACAGCCGGCCGGAGCCGGCGGAGCTGGAGACAGGGATCAAGCTGCGCGGGTCCATCGACCTGGTGGAGCGCAGCGCGAAGGGGACGCTCCGCGCCACCGACTACAAGACCGGCCGGCCGCGCGCGGTGCAGGGCACGGTGGTGGGCGGCGGCGAGACGCTCCAGCCGGTGCTCTACGCGCTGACGCTGGAGCGGATGTTCCCCACCGCGAAGGTCGAGGGCGGCCGCCTCTACTACTGCACCCAGGCGGGCAACTTCAGCGACGTCACCATCCCGCTCGACGGGCGCGCGCGGGAGCTGGCGCGCGAGGTGAGCCGCGTCATCGGCAACGCCATCACCGAGGGCTTCTTCCCCGCCGCGCCCGCCCGCGGCGCGTGCGACTACTGCGACTTCCTCCCGGTGTGCGGGCCGGGGGAGGAGCAGCGCTGGAAGCGCAAGCCGAAGGCGGAGGTGAAGGACCTCACCGCGCTGCGGGAGCTGGAATGAGCGCTCCCGACGCCGAGGCCCGCCGCCGCATCCGCGAGGACCTGGACGCCACCTTCGTGGTGGAGGCCGCCGCCGGCACCGGGAAGACCACCGTGCTGGTGGACCGGGTGGTGGCGCTGGTCCGCTCCGGCCGCGGCCGCCTGGCGCAGATCATCGCCGTCACCTTCACCGAGAAGGCGGCGGGCGAGATGAAGCTCCGCCTCCGCGCCGCGCTGGAGGACGCCCGGCTCCACGCCGCCACCACCGAGCAGGAGCGCGCGCACCTGGACGCGTCGCTGGAGGAGCTGGAGGCCGCGCGCATCGGCACCATCCACTCGCTCTGCGCGGACCTGCTGCGCGAGCGGCCGGTGGAGGCCGGCGTCGACCCGCTGTTCCAGGTGGCGGCGCAGGACGAGGCGGACGCGCTGCTGGACCACGCGTTCAACGCCTGGTTCGAGGAGACGCTGCGCGATCCGCCGGAGGGGACGCGGCGGCTGCTGCGCCGGCGGCCGATGCGCCGCGACGGGCCGACGCCGCGCAAGCTGCTCCGCGACGCGGCGCTGAAGCTGGTGGAGCGCCGCGACTTCGACGCGCCCTGGCGCCGCGAGCCGGGCTTCCACCGCGAGGAGGAGATCGACGCCGCCGTGGAGCAGCTGCGCGACCTGGGCGCGCTGGCGGCGAAGTCGAGGCGGCCGGGGAAGCTCAAGGACGCGCTCGCCGAGGTGCAGCGCTTCATCGAGGACCTGGACCACCGCGAGCGCGTGGCGGAGCGCGACCACGACGGGCTGGAGGCTTCATTGCGCGACCTCTCCCGCGCCCGCTGGTGGCGGTGGAGCGGCTACGGCGACGACTTCGCGGAGGGCCTCCCGCGCGCGAAGGTGCTGGAGCGGCGCGACGAGGCGAAGTCCATGCTGGACCGGCTGGTGGAGCGCTGCGACGCCGACGTCGCCTCCCGCCTGCGCGAAGAGCTGTGGCCGGTGGTGCAGCGCTACGAGGCGCAGAAGTCCGCCGCCGGCCGGCTCGACTTCACCGACCTGCTGATCAAGACGCGCGACCTGGTGCGCGACCAGCAGCCGGTGCGCGAGGCGCTGCAGAAGCGCTTCACCCACCTGTTCGTCGACGAGTTCCAGGACACCGACCCGCTCCAGGCGGAGCTGCTGCTCCTGCTCTCCGCGGACGACCCGTCCATCTCCGCGATGGACCAGGTCCGCCCAGTGCCGGGGAAGCTGTTCATCGTCGGCGACCCCAAGCAGTCCATCTACAGCTTCCGCCGCGCGGACGTGGCGCTGTACCAGCGGATCAAGGCGCAGCTGCGGAAGAACGGCGCGGAGCTGCTCTACCTCTCCAAGAGCTTCCGCGCGCTCCGCCCCATCCAGGACCTGGTGAACGCCGCCTTCGCGCCCGCCATGGGCGAGGGCTCCCCCACCCAGGCGCGCTACGTGCCGCTGGAGACGGGCCGCGCCGAGGCCGAGGCCGACCGGCAACCGCCCGTCATCGTCCTCCCGGTGCCGCGCCCCTACGGCGACTTCGGCACGGTGGTGGACTTCAAGATCGAGGAGTCCTTCCCGGACGCCGCCGCCGCCTTCGTGGAGTGGCTGCTGCAGAGGAGCGGGTGGACGGTGATGGAAGACGGCGCCCGCGTGCCCGTCGCCCCGCGCCACGTCTGCCTCCTCTTCCGCCGCTTCCAGTCCTACGGGGACGACCTCACCAAGGGCTACGCCACCGCGCTGGAGGTGCGGCGCATCCCGCACGTGCTGGTGGGGGGGCGCTCCTTCCACGCTCGGGAGGAGGTGCTGGCGCTGCGCAACGCGCTCACCGCCGTCGAGTGGCCCGACGACGAGCTCTCCGTCTTCGCCACCCTGCGCGGCCCGCTGTTCGCGCTCAGCGACGACCAGCTGCTCGGGTTCCGCGGCCTGGTGGGCCGGATGCACCCGCTGCGGCCGAGGGTGGAGCAGGAGCTGCCGCCCGCGGTGGCCGAGGTGCACCGCGCGCTGGAGGTCCTCAAGGAGCTCCACTACCGGCGCAACCGCCGGCCCATCCCGGAGACGCTGTCGCGGCTTCTGGGCGCCACCCGCGCGCACGCCGGGCTGGCGTTCTGGTCGGGCGGCGAACAGGCCCTGGCCAACGTGCTCCACCTCTCCGAGCTGGCCCGCCGCTTCGAGGCCCGCGGCGCCACCTCCTTCCGCGGCTTCGTGGAGCAGCTGTGGGACGAGGCGGAGGGCGGGGAGGCCGAGGAGGCGCGCGTCGTCGAGGAGGGCACCGAGGGCGTCCGCCTGATGACGGTGCACCGCGCGAAGGGGCTGGAGTTCCCGGTGGTGCTCCTGGCCGATCCCACCGCGCGGGCGGTCAGCGCGCAGCCGTCCAGGCACGTGGACACCGGGAAGCGGCTGTGGGCGGAACCTTTGGCCGGGTGCGTGCCGTGGGACCTGGTGGACCACCGCGCCGAGGCCACCGAGCGCGACCGCGAGGAGGCGCACCGGCTGGCCTACGTGGCCGCCACCCGCGCGCGCGACCTGCTGGTCATCCCCGGCGTGGGCGACGGGCCGCGCCCCGGGTGGCTGGAGGTCCTCAACCCCGTCATCACCCCGCGGATGGGCACCCAGCGCCAGCCGTCGCCCGCGCCCGGGTGCCCGCCGTTCGGCAAGGAGACGGTGCTCGACCGGCCCGAGGATGCCCAGGGCCGGTTCAACTTCGAGACGGTGGTCTCGCCCGGCCTGCACGTGACGGAGGTGGTGGGCAGTCCCCCGGTGACCTGGTGGGACCCGGCCGCGCTCTCGCTCCTGAAGGAGACGGACGCGACGCTCCGGCGGGAGGAGATCCTGGTCGAGGACAAGGGGGGAGACGTCGCCCGCGCCTCCGCCGAGGCCCACGCCGCCTGGAGGCGCGCGCGGGAGGAGCGCATCGTCGCCGCGTCGAGACCCGCGCTGGAGGTTGCCCCCGTCCGCGCCGTCGCCGCCGAGGACACCAGGCCGCCGCCGCAGATCTTCCCGGTGGAGACCAGCGACGCGCCCCGCGCCGGGCGCCCGGGCGGCAAGCGCTTCGGCGCGCTCGTCCACGGCGTCCTCTCGCGCGCCCCGCTGGACGCGGGCGCCGCGGCCCTCCAGCCGCTGATCCGGTACTACGCGCGGCTCTTCGGCTGCCCGGAGGAGGAGCGCCGCGCCGCCGAGGAGGCCGTGCTGTCCGCGCTGCGGCATCCCCTGCTCGCCCGCGCCCGCGCCGCCGCCGAGGTCCGCCGCGAGGACTCCGTCGCGCTCCGGACCGCGCCGGGAGCGATGGTGGAGGGGAACATCGACCTGGCCTTCCGCGACGCCCAGGGGTGGACGGTGGTGGAGCTGAAGACCGATCAGATCGAGACGCTCCCCGCCGCCTACCACCGCCAGCTCGGCCTCTACGTGGAGGCCATCTCGCAGGCCACCGGCACGAGGGCGGACGGCGTCATCTTCCTGGTCTGAGCGGTGGGATGAGCGGAGTGCACAGCAGCTCCCCCAGCACCCGCTCCAGGGGCGCGTCCTCGCTGAAGTCGCTGTTGAGCCACGCGAACGGCACCGACCCGCCGGGGTAGATGACGTGCGTCGCGCCGAGGACGCTCATGTGCTTTCCCGGCGGGCCGTGCCTGACGCCGGTCTCCGCCGCCGCCAGCTCGCCGGCGCGCATCACGCCCGGCAGGGCCCAGTCCGTCAGGTGCCCGCGCCCCGCCTCCACCGCGCCATAGGTCTGCAGGGCCTCGTCGACCAGCAGCGGGAAGGTGAAGCGCATCTCCGCCTGGATCTGCCGCCCGTACTCGAGGTCGCCGGTGCCGATGGCCACCACCCTCCCGCCCCGCCGGTCGATCCGCTGGTGGTAGTCGCGCAGCCGCGTCAGGTGCGCGCGGCAGAAGAGACACCCGAAGTGTCGCAGGTGCACCAGCACCAGTGGCCGCTCCGTCCAGAGCCCTCCCACGCGCGTCGGCGCGGCGGAGATCGCCTCCGGCAGGCACACCTCCGCCAACTGCGAGGCGAGCCCGTTCTTCGCCTGGACTTGGGGCACTGGGGAAACCGCCGGGTGATTGTACTCAGCGTCAAGGGAGGTAGGGCAAGGTCAGCCCTGGCGAAGACAGGGAATATTGGTTTTGGTGAGGGGTACATCCGGCACCGCCCCGGGGGATTCCCCAATGCTCGCCGCCACCACCTTCCTCCTCGCCGTCCAGGTCCTGGCCCAGGCCCCACAGGCCGCCGCGCCGCCAACCCTCAACGCTTCGCCCAAGCCGGACCGGTCACCCACCGCGTGGGCCTGCACCGTCGACACGCTGATGACCGGCAAGGACTGCCTGTTCGAGGCGTCGTCGGACGAGGTGACCGACCACGCCGCCCAGCGCGCCCAGAACGTGAAGTTCGCGCGCGAGCTGTCCAGGACCGCCTGCGAGAAGGCGGCGAAGCCGGCGCCCGGCGGCGCACCGGACAAGGCGCTGCTGGACCTGTGCGCGAAGGACTTCACCGCCGCGGCCGAGAGCTGCACGCTGGACGGCAAGGCCGTGCTGGTGGACGGCCAGGGCCGGTTCTCCGCCACCGCGCAGACCTGCTACCGCGCGCTCGCGGACGTGCTGCAGAAGACGGCGCTGATGAGCTCGCTGGCCTCCGGCTGCTGCCGGTGCATGGCCAGCCGCGGCTGCAAGGTGAACGCCGCCGCCTGCTACGCCAACGTGAGCCGGGGGACGCCCGGCGCCGCGGAGCGCGCGTGCATGGCGAATGCGTGCTCGGACGAATGCGGCGAGGCGCCGGCCGCCGGCGGCAAGCCGGTGGAGGCCGCGGTGCCCACCAAGAAGATCGAGAGGAGGCTGCCCGCCCATGCGCTGTGAGATCAAGGCCGCGCTGGTGATGCTGGGGGCGTTCGGCGCCGGCTGCGCCACGTCCGGGAACAACAAGGAGAGCTGGGACGCCGCCTGGCACCCGAAGCAGGCCCAGGAGGCGCCCGCGACGGCGAGCGCCGGCGGGCGCAAGGTGGCCGCGCAGGAGTACATCCCGCCGCTGGACTGCGAGCGGAAGGCGCGCTCGCTCCGCCAGCACGACCGCGAGGCGGCGTGGACGGCGCTCAAGCAGTGCTCGGCCAAGGGGCACTTCACCCAGCTGCACGCGGTGGTGGCCGCCTGGGGCGACGACCTGCGCGACCGCCCGGACGCGCCGGCGCTGCTGACCCAGGTGGTGGCGGCGCGCGGCGGGAACGTGAGGCAGGACGTGCGGGTGATGCGGGACGCGAAGATCCCGGTGTTCTCGCTGCGCGACTGCGTCACCCAGCCCAAGCTGTACGAGTGCCGCTACGTGATGATCCGCGGCACGCTGGAGGAGGTGCGCACCTCGGGCGACGCGGTGGCCGCCCGCCTCACCGAGCACGCGCTCCAGGCGGAAGAGTGGGAGGTCCCCATCGGGCGGATCCGCCGCAAGGTGGCCACCACCCGCTACGGCGGCCAGGCGTCCGGCAACCTGGGGATGCTCGGCAACGGCAACGTCGGCGGGCACCTGGACGTGAGCGACGACGACTACGAGATGGACGTGGCGCGGCGGTTCGACAACGTGACGGTCGACACCGGGCGCGACGCGGTGGTGCGGATCAACTCGCCCGACCCGTACCTGGAGAACGGGCGGGAGCTGGTGATCCTCGCCCGCTTCGACGGCGTGCGCCCCAGCTCCGCCAGCGCGGACGACGAGGAGCCCGACCTGGTGCCGGTCCTCACGCTCGTCGACTACGCGGTGCCGGACGCGCTGGTGATGGACCAGTAGCCGGCGCGGGCGGACGGCGTGACCAGCGCCGGCGTCACTCCTCCGCGAACGGCTGGATCGCCTGCGCCACCGCCAGCTCCTGGCGGGCCTCCGACAGCTCGGAGTTGGTGGCGCGCAACCGGTCCGAGAGCACCTGGACGAAGCTCCACAGCATCTTCACCGCGAGGATGCTCTCGCGCTTCATCAGGTTCATCAGGTCCGACCGGGCGATGACCATCACGCGCGTCGGCTCGCTGGCGCGCACGGTGGCGGACCGGGGCGCGTTGTCGATCAGCCCCATCTCGCCGAAGTGGCCGCCGGCGCGCAGCTCGGCGATCTCCACCCCGTTCTTCTCGATGGAGACCCGCCCGCGGATGACCACGAACAGCTCCTCCCCCGGCTGGCCCTCCACCACGATCTCCCGCCCGCCCGGGAACGTCCGGGTGGTGGCGATGGAGAGGACCGCGGTCTGCTCCTTGTAGGTGAGGTGGCGGAAGAGCGGGATCTTCCGCAGCGCCTCCATGCGGGACTGCGCCTCGGCGGTCTCCTCGGAGACCACGGCGCCGTCGCCGCCCACCTGGATGACCACCGCGGTGATGTTGTCCTTGCCCCCGCGCTCGTTGGCCAGGGTGATGAACTTCTTGGGCAGGTCCTTGCCCGGCACCGCCGCCACCAGCGGGGCCACCTCGTCGTCGTTGAGGTAGCCGTGCAGGCCGTCCGAGCACAGCAGGAACGTGTCGCCGGGCACCGCCTCGACGATCAGCGTGTCCACCTGCACCGACTCCTGGATGCCCACCGCGCGGGTGATGACGTTGCGGTACTGCGAGGACGCCGCCTGCTCCTTGCTGATCGTCCCCGCCTTGAGCTGCGCCGCCACCAGGGTGTGGTCCTCGGTGAGGCGGTGGCACTGGCCGTTGCGCACCAGGTACACGCGCGAATCGCCCACGTGGCCGATGACGCCCTTGTTCCCGGAGAGCACCAGGCACACCAGCGTGGTGCCCATGCCGCGCTTGGTGGGGTCCGCGACGGCCTGCTTGTAGATCTCGGCGCACGCCTTCTGGACCGCCAGCTCCACCAGCGCCGCGGCGTTGCTGCGGTTCTGCTGGGTGGCGTTGGACGCCAGGTCCTTGAGCACCTGGCGGTTGGCGGAGATGTGCTGCTTCACCACCTCGGTCGCCTTGGCGGAGGCGACCTCGCCCGCGGCGTGCCCGCCCATTCCGTCCGCCACGACGTAGAGACCCAGGGACGGGTCGACCAGCATCGAGTCTTCGTTGTGCTGGCGCTTCCGCCCGACGTCGGTCAGGCCGTACGCTTCCATCGTCAAGCCACACCGCCCCGTTTGAGGAACAAGCTGGTGGAGGCCGTGAACTTACGGTGCGGCGCGTAACGGGCGCAAGCGCGCCGACGGGGTGCTTGTGAGGGGGCGGTGAAGCGGCTATGAGGCGCGGCCGGAGGGGAATCCCGGTGGCCACGTCTCTGAGGACCTTCGTTTTCCTGGACTCGCTGCAGCCCCAGCTGGCGGCGCATATCTGCACCACCTGCCGCGGGTATTTCCCGGTCCCCTACGTGGCCTCGCTCTTCGTGGAGATCGCGCCTGGGATGGCGATCCACGGGATCATCGACGTCGCGCTCAAGGGCACCAAGGTGCAGCCCGCCACCCTGGTGGTGGAGCGCGCGTACGGGATGCTCGAGGTGCACAGCGAGGACAAGGGCGAGGTGCGGTCCGCCGGCGAGTCGATCCTCAAGCACATCGGCGTGGCGGAGGAGGACCGGCTCAAGCCGAAGCTGGTCTCCAACACCATCATCCGCGCCATCGAGCCGATGCACGCGATGATCCTCGACAAGATCCGCTTCGGGTCGATGATCGAGCCCGGGCAGTCGCTCTTCATCCTGGAGTGCGAGCCGGCGGCCTACGCGGCGCTCGCCGCCAACGAGGCGGAGAAGGCGGCCAACGTGCGGCTGGTGGACGTGACGCCCTTCGGCGCCTTCGGGCGGTTGTACATGTGCGGGAGCGAGGCGGACATCGACTCCGCGTCCGAGGCGGCGGTGGCGGCGCTGAAGTCGATCTCCGGCAAGGAGAACGCGCCTTTCAAGGACAAGTAGTCTTCGTGTTTCGGTGAGGAGAGAGGAATCGCATGGCTGACGCGCTGGGGTTGATCGAGACCAAGGGCTTCGTGGGGATGGTGGAGGCCGCGGACGCGATGGTGAAGGCGGCCAAGGTGGAGCTGGTCGGCTACGAGAAGATCGGCGGGGGGTACGTGACCGCGGTGGTGCGCGGGGACGTGGCGGCGGTGAAGGCGGCCACCGAGGCGGGCGCGCGCGCGGCGGAGCGCGTGGGCGAGCTGGTGTCGGTGCACGTCATCCCGCGGCCGCACCCGAACATCGACTTCGCCCTCCCGCTGGGCCGGAAGGACAAGGCCAAGGCGGAGCTGGGCGAGACCTAGCCCATGCTGCTCGGCAAGGTGGTGGGGACCGTGGTCGCCACCCGCAAGGAGGAGGAGATCGAAGGTCTCCGCCTCCTGGTGGTGCGCGGGCTGGACCTGGAGGGCAAGCCGACGTCGACCGTGGTGGTGGCGGTGGACGCGGTGGGCGCGGGCGTGGGCGAGGTGGTGCTCTACGCCTCCGGGTCGTCGGCGCGGCAGACCAAGGTCACCAAGGACCGCCCGGTGGACGCGACGATCATGGCGATCGTCGACGAGATCGAGGTGGGCGGGGCGCTGAAGTACGTCAAGAGCTGAGGGCGCATCTGTGAACCTCACCGAGAAGCAGATCAACGCCATCGTGGACCAGGTGGTCCGCAAGCTCTCCCCCGAGCTGTCGGACCTCCCCCACCCGGAGAATCGGCCTGCCCAGCCGCCACAGGGCCACGCCGACGACCGGCGCGGCGCCGAGCGTCGCTTCGGCGTGGATGGGGTGGTGGCGGGGACGCCGGGGCAGCCAGGCCGCGCGCCGGCGGTGATCCGTGGACGGCGCGGCATCTTCGACGACCTGGATTCCGCCACCTCGGCCGCGCGCGCCGCCTTCGAGCAGTGGAGCGAGACGTCGCTGGAGACGCGGAACGTGGTCATCGAGGCGATGCGGGAGACCACCCGCCGCCTGGCGGAGGACCTCTCCCGCCGCGCGGTGGAGGAGACCGGCCTCGGCAACGTCAAGGACAAGATCCAGAAGAACCTGCTCTGCGCCAACAAGACGCCGGGAACGGAGATCCTCCGGCCGCTCGCCTACTCCGGCGACCACGGGATCTCGATCATCGAACGCGCG
>DASRBA010000170.1:0-46658 GCA_035637895.1 Myxococcaceae bacterium | reverse complement strand
CCCGAATGGGTGTGCTCCGAATCCTTCAGGGTGCTGTCCACCGCGAAGGTCGTCCGCGGCGTCAGGTACCGCTCCCACTCCACGCCCGCCGCCGCCCGGTAGAGCCCGTCCGCGCCGCGGGCCTGGTGCTCGCCCAGCGGGTACAGCACCCGCATCGCGATCCGCGTCCACAGGCAGACGCGGAGCGCCTCGCGCAGGTTGGCGTGGAAGCGGACGCCGCCGCGGTCCTGCTTCACCTTCGCGGCGCCCAGCTCGCCCAGCTCCGCCGCCAGCAGGTCCTCCGTCCCCAGCGGGGTGGTGGCGTAGAGCGCCAGGCGTTCGGGCATCCTTCAGCGCCCTCTACATCGCCCCGGCGCCGGGCATCTCGCCCACCGGCCGGATGAGCACCTCGCGCGGCTTGGCCCCGTCCGCCGCGCCCACCACCCCCTCGCGCTCCATGCGCTCGATCATCCGCGCCGCGCGGTTGTAGCCGATGCGCATCTTCCGCTGGAGCATGGAGATGGAGACCTGGCGCATGTCGCTCACCACCGCCAGCGCCTGGTCGTACAGCTCGTCGGAGAGCTCGTCCTCCTCGGCGCCGCCCTCCAGGTCCTCCTCCCGCGGCTTGAGGATCGACTCGTCGTAGACCGGCTTGCCCTGCGCCTTGAGGTGGTCCACCGCCTTCTTGATCTCCCCTTCGGAGACGTAGGCGCCGTGGACGCGCTCCAGGTTCGCGCTGGTGGGCGGCATGATCAGCATGTCGCCCATCCCCAGCAGCGCCTCGGCGCCGATGGTCCCCAGGATGGTCATCGAGTCCGGCTTCGACCGCAGCATGAAGCTGATGCGGGTGGGGAAGTTGGCCTTGATGACGCCCGTCACCACGTCCGTCGACGGCCGCTGGGTGGCGACCATCAGGTGGATGCCGGCCGCGCGCGCCATCTGCGCCAGCCGCGCGATGTACGTCTCCACCTCGCGCGAGGCGACCATCATCAGGTCCGCCAGCTCGTCGATGATGACCACGATGTACGGCAGCTTCCGGAGCGGCTCGGGCTCGGGCTGGGCGGCCGCGGGCTCTCCCGCCGGCGCCGGCTCCGAAGCGATCTCGACGGCGGGCTTCTCCTCGGGGTCGGCCTCCAAAGGCGCCCGGATCTCCTCCACGGGCTCCTTCGGCGCCTCCACGCCCACGGACGCCGCCGCGCGCTCGCGCGCCTGGTCCTCGCTCTCGCCGTCCTCGACGTCGACGATGAGCATCTTCTTCTTCAGGCCGGAGCCGCCGGCCGCGGGCGCTGGAGCGGACGCGGACGCGGGAGCGGGAGCCGCCGCTGGAGCCGGCTCCGGCGCGGGCGCCTTCAAAACCTGCGTCTTCAGCAGCGACTTCGCCTCGCCGCCCGCGCTGTCCACCAGCTTGTTGTACCCGGCGATGTTCCGGACGCCCGCCTCGGAGAGCAGGTGGTACCGCCGCTCCATCTCCTCCACCGCCCACCGCAGCGCCAGCGCGGCCTTCTTCGGGTCGGTGACCACCGGCAGCAGCAGGTGCGGGATGCCCTCGTAGACGGAGAGCTCCAGCATCTTCGGGTCCACCATGATGAAGCGGACCTCCTCCGGCGTGGCCTTGAGGAGGATGCTCATGATCATCGAGTTGACCGCCACCGACTTGCCGGACCCGGTGGTGCCGGCGATGAGCAGGTGGGGCGCCTTGGCCAGGTCGAAGACGTACGGCATGCCCTCGATGTCCTTGCCCAGGCACATGGTCAGCTTGGAGGCGGACTTGTGGAAGCCGTCCTGCTCGGCGATCTCCTTCAGGTAGACGGTCTCGCGGTCGCGGTTGGGGACCTCGATGCCCACCACGCCCTTGCCCGGGATGGGGGCCACGATGCGCACCCGCATCGCCTCCATCGCCATCGCCAGGTCGTCCGCCAGCGAGGCGATCTTGGAGATCTTGATGCCCGGCCCCGGCAGGAACTCGTACATGGTGACCACCGGGCCGGGGCGGATCTCCACCACCTCGCCCTGGATGCCGAAGTCCATCAGCTTGGCGCGGAGCTTCTCCGCGGTGGCGAGGAACACGTCCTTGTCCAGCTCGGTGCGCTCCTTCTTGTCGCACTCGAGGACGTCGATGGGCGGCAGGGTGAAGCTCTTCCGGTCGCCGACGAACTGGAACTGCTCCTGGTCCTTCTTCTTCGTCGGCTTGGGCGGCGCCTTCGGCTCGACGATGACCGGCATCCGGGACGCGACCGCCAGCGCCGCGACCTCGGCCGCGGGCACCGGCGGCATGGTGACGGACAGCGACTCCGGCCGCGGGATGGGCACCGACTCCAGCTTCTCGGCGGGGATGGCGGGGTCGGTGACGGCGGCGGTCTCGGGCGGAGGGACGATCTTCGGGGCGGCCGGCGGCCCGGGTGGCAGCGCCAGCATGGGCGCCTTCCGCCCCTTCTTCACCGGGGCCGCCGGCGGCGGCGCGAGCTGGGCGGCCCACGCCGGGTCTCCCCCGCCGAGGTTGACGCCGCGCGGGTCGGTGTCGCGCTCGGAAGCGTCCGGCTCTCTGTCCTTCTCCTTCTTCTTCCTGGCGTTGGCGACGCCCGCGAGCCGCACCGCCTCCTCGGCGACGGCGTCCGCCTCGGCCGCGGCCAGCTCCTCCTCGTCCGCCTCCAGCTGGGCGAGGAACGCGGCCTCCTCCAGCTTCTCCTTCGCCGCCGCCTCGCGCCGGGCCTGGAACGCCGCCCGCTGCGCCGTCCACATCGCCGCGCCGCGCGCCTGCGCCGCCTTGCCCATCGCCATCGCGGCGTGGAACCCCACGGAGCACAGCTTGAGGAACGCGAACTGGGTGCCGACGATCAGCGCCGCCGCGCACGCCGCGCCCACCACGATGAGCGTCCCCACGGTGGAGAACACGCCGGTGAGCGCCGCGGAGAGCACGCCGCCCACCGCGCCGCCCGGCGCGTACGCCCAGCCGCCGCCGGAGATGAGCAACTCCGCCAGCACCGACCCGGAGGCGCACAGCAGCAGCGCCGCCAGCACCTGGGGCCAGCGCCGCCGGTCCTTGCGGCCCACGAACAGCACCAGCGCCGCGTAGAGGAACGAGAGCGGGACCACGAAGCCGGTCACGCCCAGCAGCCCGAACACCTCGTCCGCCAGCGCGTGCCCGGCCGGCCCGGCGGCGTTGTGCGCCACCGCGCCCGCCCGGTCGCGGGCGTCGTAGCTGACCATCGACACCAGCGCGATGGCGGCAGCCCCGAGCAGGAACACGCCCGTGAGCGCCCGCCGCCCGGCGGAGCTGGTCTTGAGCTTCTCGTCCGCGACCTGTCGCTTGCGAGAGACGATTTCCTGGCGCGCGAGCGACTTCTTCCCGGCCGCGCCTCGCCGTGCACCCATCGGCAGCACCTCGTCACAGCTCTGTAGCTGGCTGGAGGTACGAGGATAGGAGTGGAGGTCGGCCGGTCAATTTTCCGGCCGGTTCCGCAGGTTGCCCCCTCTCCAGCCGGTCTGGCGCCAGGCCCGCAGTTGGTGTGCCGGCCCCGGCGGGGCGGTATGGTCTCGCCCGGAATGGACGTCGCCTGCGAGAAGTGCAAGGAGAACTACGAGTTCGACGACTCCCGCATCACCGAGTCGGGCGTGACCGTGAAGTGCACCACCTGCGGCCACGTCTTCAAGGTGAAGCGGAAGGCGCCGGTGGTCACCATGTCGGTGAATCCGCCCGACGGCCAGATGAGCGTCTCTCCGGCCTCCGCCACCGCGCCACCCTTCGGGGCGGGCACCTTCGTCCCGTCCGTCCCCGGCGCCACGCCCGCGCCCGGGCACAAGGAGTGGAAGGTCCGCCAGGCGAACGGGAACGTCTTCCAGTTCCGCGAGCTGACCACCCTCCAGAAGTGGATCGTGGAGCGGAAGGTCTCCCGCGACGACGAGATCAGCCTCAACGGCGACACCTGGAAGCGCCTGGGCAACATCGCCGAGCTGGCCAGCTTCTTCCAGGTGGTGGACGAGGCGCAGAAGGCCCAGCAGTTCCAGGCGCTGCAGTCCGCCGGCGCGCTGGGCTACGTCCCGCCCGGCGCCACCCCCGCCGGCGGGTACGCCATCCCCTCCGGCGACGCGATGCAGCCCCAGCTCTCCTTCCCCGGCCCGGCCGCCTACCGCTCCGCCCCGCCCATGCAGTCCGCGGCGATGAGCGCCTCCAGCATGCCGATGCAGGCCCAGCCGCAGGTCAACGTCACCGTCCACAACCCCGTCGCGCAGCCCATGGCCGCGCCCGTCTCCATCCCGGGCCCCGCCGCGCACGTCGCGCCCACGCGCGCCGCGCACGCGGCGACGGATGACGACCTCGCCGCCGCCAAGCTGAAGAAGGGCGGACCCAGCGGGGCGCTCATCGCGGTGCTGGTGCTGGCGGTGCTGGGGGGCGGCGGGTACCTGGGCTACTCGCAGTGGTGGGTCCCGCAGCAGGAGGCCAAGGAGCGCGAGGCGCAGGCCCTGGCGGACGCGCAGCGCAAGGCGGTGGAGGCCGAGAAGGAGAAGAAGGCCGCGGAGGACAAGCTGGCCGAGCAGGAGAAGGCGAAGAAGGCCGCCGAGGAGGCCGCCCGCGCCGCGGCGGCCGCCGCCACCGCCGACGCGGGCACCACCGTGGCCGTCGCCGCCAAGCAGCCGCGCGACTTCGACGGCTGGATGACGCTGGGCGACAAGCTGCGCGAGCGGGAGAAGGCGGAGGCCGCGCTGGACGCCTACGGCCGCGCCGCGGACCTGAACCCCGACCGCGCCGAGCCGCACGCCGGACGCGGGCTGGCGCTGATGGACATGGGCCAGAAGCTCCCGGCGGAGGCCGCGTTTCTACAGGCGCTCCGGCTCAATCCGCGGTATGGGGTGGCGCTGATGGGCCTGGCGGAGACGTACCGGAACGAAGGGAAGAACGACGAGGCGAAGAAGTACTACGAGCAGTACCTCGACGTGCTCCCCTCTGGACCGGAAGCCGCGGTGGCGCGCCAGGCGCTGCAGAGACTCCAGCAGTAGGCAGCACCAAGGCAGGACGGCGCCGATGTCGAACTACGATAAGCCCTCGCAGCAGGAAGAGGATTACTTCGCCCGCGAGGAAGTGGAGAAGAAGCGGAAGCTGGCCCTCCAGCAGCAGCAGGAGACGGCGCAGCAGGAGCGCGAGCGGCTCAAGCAGCTCCACTTCATGAAGTGCCCCAAGTGCGGGATGGACCTGCACGCCATCACCAAGGGCAAGGTGGTGGTGGACACCTGCTTCAACTGCCACGGCGTGTTCCTCGACGCCGGGGAGCTGGAGCGGATGCTGCACGGCGAGGCCAACGAGACCGCCGGCAGCGTGATGCGCGCCATCCTCAACATCGTGAAGCACAAGTAGGGTCCGACCCCATGGCGCTCACGGTGGAGCAGGTCCGCCACGTGGCCGCGCTGGCCCGCCTCCGCCTCACGCCGGAGGAGGAGCAGCGCTACGCCACCCAGCTGTCCGCCATCCTGGAGGCGATGGCGGAGCTGCAGCGGCTGGACACCTCCGGCGTGGAGCCCACCTCGCACGCCGCGCTGGAGGAGCCGCGGCTGCGCGCGGACGCGGTGAAGCCGTCGCTGGACCCGGAGCGGGGGCTGAAGAACGCGCCGGAGCGCTCGGGCACCAGCTTCGCCGTCCCCAAGGTGATCGAGTGACCGCCGCCGCCGCGGAGCTGTCCCGGCTCACCGTGCTGGAGCTGGCGGCGCAGCTGGCGTCGAAGGACGTCTCGGCGGTCGAGGCCACCCGCGCGTGCCTGGAGCGGGTGGCGGCGGTGGACGGGAAGGTGAAGGCCTTCCTCAGGGTGGACGAGAAAGGGGCGCTCGCCGCCGCCGAGGCCTCCGACCAGCGGCGGAAGGAGGGCGCCCCCGCCTCCGCGCTGGACGGCGTCCCCATCGCGCTCAAGGACATCTTCTGCACCGAGGGGCTGGAGACCACCTGCGGCTCGAAGATCCTCCAGGGCTTCGTCCCGCCCTTCGACGCCACCGTGGTGCGGCTGCTCCGGCGGGCGGGGATGCCCATCCTGGGCAAGCTGAACCAGGACGAGTTCGCCATGGGCTCGTCCACGGAGAACTCGGCGTTCTTCCCCACCAGGAACCCGTGGGACCTGTCGCGCACGCCGGGCGGCTCCTCCGGCGGATCGGCGGCGGCGGTGGCGGCGCGCGAGGTGCCCGCCGCGCTGGGGACCGACACCGGCGGGTCCATCCGGCAGCCGGCGGCGTTCACCGGCACCGTGGGGCTCAAGCCCACCTACGGGCGCGTCTCCCGCTCCGGCGTCATCGCCTTCGCCTCCTCGCTGGACCAGGTGGGGCCCATCACCCGGACGGTGGCGGACGCCGCCGCGCTCCTGCAGGTGATCGCCGTCCCGGACCCGGAGGACGCCACCTCGGCGCGCCTGCCCGCCGCGGACTACCTGTCGAAGCTGGAGGGCGGCGTCCACGGGATGCGGCTGGGCCTGCCGCGCGAGTACTTCGTCCGGGGCATGGACCCGGAGGTGGAGTCGGCCGTGCGCGCCGCCGCCGCGGAGCTGGAGAAGCAGGGCGCGCGCATCGAGGAGATCTCCCTGCCGCACACGAAGTACGCGCTGGCGGCCTACTACCTGATCGCCCCGGCGGAGGCGTCCTCCAACCTCGCCCGCTACGACGGCATCCGCTTCGGCCTGCGCGCCAAGGAGGCGAAGGGGCTGCGCGAGCTGTACTCGGAGACGCGCGAGCAGGGCTTCGGCCAGGAGGTGAAGCGCCGGATCATGCTCGGCACGTACGCGCTCTCCGCCGGCTACTACGACGCCTACTATCTCAAGGCTCAGCAGGTCCGGACGCTCATCCGCCGCGACTTCACGGACGCCTTCCAGAAGGTGGACGCCGTCCTCTGCGCCACCGCGCCCACGCCCGCCTTCCCGCTGGGCGCCAAGGTGGACGACCCGCTGGCCATGTACCTCAACGACGTGCTCACCCTGCCGGTGAACCTGGCCGGGCTCCCCGGCATCTCCGTCCCCTGCGGCTTCTCCGGCGGCGGGCTCCCGATGGGGCTGCAGGTCATCGGCAAGCCGTTCGACGAGGCGACGCTGCTGAGGGTGGCCCGCGCGCACGAGCGCACCCAGGAGCTGTATAAGCGCGCCCCGCCGGTGTGACCCCTCGGGGGTCGGCCCTCCCGGCGCTGAAGGTGGCGCGCGCCGCGGGCTTGGGCTAACTCAGCGCCCGGTACGAATGTCCGCGAGCGACTTCCAGCCGGTGATCGGCCTCGAGGTGCACGCCCAGCTCCTCACCCAGAGCAAGATCTTCTGCGGGTGCTCCACCGCGTTCGGCGCGCCGCCCAACCACCACACCTGCCCGGTGTGCCTGGGGATGCCGGGCGTGCTGCCGGTGCTCAACGAGAAGGTGGTGGAGCTGGCGGTGCGGGTGGGGCTGGCGCTGGGCTGCCGGATCCGCCCGGTGAGCCTGTTCGCCCGGAAGAACTACTTCTACCCGGACCTCCCCAAGGGCTACCAGATCTCCCAGTACGACCAGCCCATCTGCGAGGACGGGAAGCTGGAGGTCCAGACCGCGTCCGGCGAGCGCACCGTCCGGATCCGCCGCGCGCACCTGGAGGAGGACGCCGGCAAGAGCGTGCACGACGCCGGTGGCGAGTCGCTGGTGGACCTCAACCGCGCCGGGGTGCCGCTTCTGGAGATCGTCAGCGAGCCGGACCTGCGCAGCTCGGAGGAGGCGGCGGAGTACCTGCGCACCATGCGCGACGTGCTGGTGTACCTGGGCGTCAACGACGGCAACCTCGAGGAGGGGTCGTTCCGCTGCGACGCCAACGTGTCGGTGATGCGCAAGGGCGCCACGGAGTACGGCACCCGCGCCGAGCTGAAGAACATCAACTCCTTCCGCTTCGTGCAGAAGGCCATCGACTTCGAGATCGAGCGGCAGGTGGGGGTGATCGAGGGCGGCGGCAAGGTGGTGCAGGAGACCCGCCTCTACGACCCGCAGCGCGACGAGACGCGGTCCATGCGCGGCAAGGAGGAGGCGCACGACTACCGCTACTTCCCGGAGCCGGACCTCCCGCCGGTGCGGGTGGGGCCGGCGCTGCTGGAGCGGGTGCGCGCCTCGCTGCCGGAGCTGCCGCGGGCGCGCGTGCTAAGGCTGCAGCAGCAGCACGGGCTCTCCGCCGCGGACGCGCGCACCCTGTGCGGCGACCGCGCGCTGGCCGACTTCTACGAGGCGGCGGTGCCGGGGGTGAAGGACCCGAAGAAGCTGGCCAACTGGATGATGGGCGACCTGCTCCGCCAGCTGCACGAGACCGGGGCCGCGCTGGGGGAGCTGAAGTTCTCTCCGGCGCAGCTGGCCGCGCTGGTGTCCGCGGTGGAGCAGGGGACCATCTCCGGCGCGGCGGGCAAGGACGTGCTGGGGGAGATGTTCCGGACCGGGAAGGACCCGCAGGCGATCATCGCGGAGAAGGGGCTGGCGCAGGTCAGCGACACCGGGGCGATGGAGCAGGTGCTGGACGAGCTTTTGGCGAAGAACGCGGGCGAGGTGGAGAAGTACAAGGCGGGCAAGAAGCAGGTGCTGGGGTTCCTGATGGGTCAGGCGATGAAGGCGATGAAGGGCAAGGGCAACCCGCAGCTGCTCAACGAGCTGCTGCGGAAGAAGCTGGGCGAACCGTGAGCGACGTCATCAAGTTCGGCCCCCGACTGGGGGGTACCGTGGTGAACCTGTCGAAGCGTTCGGTGAAGTACCGCTTCCGTGCGGCGTGCTCGCTGGACGAGGTAAAGCAGCTGCGCGTGCGCGAATACTTCAGCGCGATCGAGGAGGAGCAGCTGCTCAACCGCAACCCGGCGGTGCAGAAGTCCCCCCGCGACGCGGAGCTGTACGCGGAGACCAAGGACGGGCGCACCGTGCTGATCGGCACGCTGGACCAGGCGGGGCTCCTGCTGGACCTGGCGATGGAGATCGCCCTCGCCGCCGGGCGGGTGCCGGTCCAGACCGAACGGGTCCACATCGAGCAGGTCCGATCGTGAGCGCGCCCGGTCTGGCTCACGACTGCGGCGGCCGCGGTCCGGCCGCGAGCGGGAAGTCCCTCGCGGCCCGCTGGCTTCTGGCGTTCGCCGCCGCGGTCACGGTGGCGGTCGCGCCCGGCTGCAAATGTTCGCGCTCCGGCACCCAGGACGCCGCCGAGGACCGCGACCGCGTCCGCCCGAACTACGACCTCACCGGCCCTGAGGATCCGCTGGCGGCCAAGCTGTGCGACGCGCTCTACAAGATGCCCGAGGCGCGCCGTGCGCAGTGCTGCCCGGGCGGGCCCACCACGGCCATCAACCTGGCCACCAAGTGCACGCCGATGCTGTCGGCGGCGCTGCGCCTGGGCGGGGTGAAGTTGGCGCCGGAGGCCGCGGACAAGTGCATCGCCGCCCTCGGCGCGGCGTACCAGGGCTGCGCGTGGGTGGGGCCGAACCCGGTGCCGCTGCCGGCGGCGTGCCTGGGGGTGCTCACCGGGACGCTGGCGGAGGGCGCGCAGTGCCGCTCGTCGCTGGAGTGCCAGGGGACGCTGCTGTGCGCGGGCGTGGGGCCCACCGACCTGGGCAAGTGCACCCCGGCGCGGCCGCCCGGCGGCCACTGCGCGACGGCGGTGGACGCGCTGGCCTCGTACACCCGGCAGGACGCTCCGGCACTGCATCCGGAGTGCGACGGCTTCTGCCTGCGGCACGTCTGCCGGTCGCCCATGGGTCCGGGCGGGCAGTGCGTGCTCGACTCGCAGTGCAAGTCCGGCCAGCACTGCGCGAAGGAGGCGTGCATCGACGGCCCGGTCGCCAAGCTCGGCGAAGCGTGCAGCGCCGGCGGCTGCGAGGCGCCGCTCCGGTGCATCAAGGACACCTGCCGCGCGCCCGCCCCGGACGGAGCGCCCTGCGGCAGCCACCTGGACTGCACGGGCGCCTGCATCCCCGGGGACGCCGGATCACAGTGCGGGTCGGGGTGTGCGTTCCGCTAAAGCCTGGACGGGACCGGACGGAATTCGGCAGAATTCTCGATGCGCAACTGAGCGCATCAGCCGACGAGAATTTTGTAGTTAGACCCTGGAGTCGTCCCCGGTCCCAGCCGGGTTCGTGCCCTACCTCCCGAGGTTTGTCCCCATGGCCTCCAAGCCCGTCGACGGCCACCAGCGCGCGCATCACCACGCGCACCACGCTCATCACCACCATCACGCCCAGTCGGCGCACAAGAGCGCAGAGAAGCCCACCAAGGCTGACAAGCCGACACAACCCAAGCCGCCGGGGCAGGCCGCTCAGCAACCCGAGAGCGCTCCACCACAGGCCGCCGCAGGGGCGCCGGTTCCGAAGGACAAGTTCACCCCACCCACCACTCAACCTGTGAACATCACCCCCGGCGCCACGGGCGAGCACAAGGCTCCGCCGCAGGCCGCCGCGGGCGCGCCGGCCCCCGCTCCCAAGACGGGGACAGGGACCGGGGTGGTCGCGGCGCCGGCGCCCGCGACGGGGAATGGGACCGGAGCGGTCGCGGCTCCGAAGACCCAGCCTCCCGTCGCGAATCCGGCGGCCCTTTCATGGATCGGCCAGCTGGCGCCCACCGGCGCATCCACGGGCTACGACGGCGCGATGAACTGCGGCCCGGCCGCGGGGGCGATGATCGCCCGTGCCACGGGGTATCAGCCCACGATGTCGGACGGGGCGCTGGTGGAGCAGTTGGCGGGCTTCGGTCAGACCAGCCCCGAGCTCGGCACCACGGGCAACGGGATGATCGCCATGTACCAGGAGATGGGCATGGAGACCGCGGCCATTCCAGGCGCGGATATGACCTGGATCAACAATCAGCTCACCTCCGGCCGCTACGTCACGGCGCTGGGCGACTACTACCAGGTGCCTGGCCGCATCGACGACTCGAAGACCGCCGGGCACTACCTGGACGTCACCGGTTACCACAAGGCCACCAAGCACCAGGACGCCCGGTACGTGGTGCGTGACCCGGCGAACGAGGCTCTCAAGAAGATGACCGCAGCCGAGCTGCAGTCGTTCATCACTGCCGCCCCCCAGGGTGGCTTCGCCATCGCCTGCTGGCCCGACCCCACGGTCCTCTAGACCGCGATCCGGGCGACGAACCACACCATCGCCGGCACCACGATGGCCGCCGACAGCGCGGGGACCGCCCGGCGCTTGAACCACTCCGCCCGCGAGAGCGCGTTCAGCAGCGGCAGCACCAGCGCCAGCACCGCCAGCTGACCCAGCTCCACCCCGGCGTTGAAGCCCAGCAGCGCCAGCGGCTTCTGCGCGGCCGGAAGGCTGATCTGCGCCAGCGCGCCCGCGAAGCCGAACCCGTGCACCAGCCCGAACAGGAAGGTGAGCCGCCACCGCTTCTTCGGGTCCGGCTTGAACAGGTTCTCCACGCCCACGTAGGCGATGCTGAGGGCGATCATCGGCTCGGTGAGGCGGGGGGAGGGCGCCAGCAGGCCCAGCACCGTCGCCGCCAGCGTGAGCGAGTGCGCCACCGTGAAGGCGGTCACCACCTTGGTCAGCTCGCGGAACCGCCCGCCCACCAGCAGCAGCCCGAAGAGGAACAGCAGGTGGTCGATGCCGCTGAGGATGTGCTCGAAGCCCAGGCCGACGAAGGAGAAGAAGCTGGGCCGGGCCGGCGCGACGGCGCTCACCTCCAGCTGCGCCTGGCCGCCGAAGAGCACGGACTCCGCCGCCGGCCCACCCTCCACCGCCGCCCGCGCGATGTGCCGGTGCCCCGGCGAGAGCTTGTCCAGGAGCGGCAGCGCCACCGACGCGCGGCCCGCTCCGGAAGGGCACGAGAGCGACGCCTGCGCCCGAGCGCCCCCGTCGTCCATCCGCGCCACCTGCCAGCTCCCGCCGCAGCGCGCGCCGCCGGCGGTCACCACCACGCCCTCTTGCACGAGCGCGGCTTCCTGGCCCGCGGGCAGCTCGCCCGGAGCGAACTCCAGCACCGCGCGCAGCGTCCCGCCCTCCAACCGGTACTCGCCCCGCGACAGCCCCACCGGGTGCGCCGCCGCCGCCGCCGCCCAGAGTGTCGCGATGACCGCTGCCCACGTCCGGGCTCGCGCCAGGCCGGGCACCCGCCGTGCGACCTGGTTCCCAGCCATCGCGCTCGCGGCCGGCACCGCCACCGTCCGGAGCGCGCGCCCACGGCCCCAGGGGACGCTGATCCTCAGCCGCATCACTTCGCCCCCGCGACCGCGCCGGCCGCGCCCGACTCCAGCTTGGCGACCAGCTCGCGGCACTCGCGCGCGCCGTTGAGGTCGAACGCGGGGTTGAGCTTCAGCGCCCGCTCCAGCAGCGCCCGTCCGCTGGCCGGGTCGCCCGCGGCGGCGCGGATGGCGCCGGCGTGGAAGAAGTACTTCGGGTCCGGCGTGCCCACGGCCATCACCTGGTCGCTCTGCTGCCGCGCCTCCTGGAACCGCCCGGCGCGGTAGAGCGCCCAGCTGTACGCGTCGCGCACCTGCGGGTTGGGGCGGACGCGCAGCTCGCCCTCCAGCTTCTCCAGCGCCTCGGGCAGCCGCCAGCCCTTGGCCGCCAGGAGGTTCCCCAGCGAGAGGTGGTCGGTCTTCTCCCCCATCGCGATGGCCGCGTCCCAGGACGCCCGCGCGCCCTTCTCGTCGCCCGCGGCGGCGCGCGCGTCGCCCAGCAGCCACCCGGTCTCCACCAGCTGGACCTTCGCCCACGCGCGCTCGAGCAGCTTCACCGCTTCCGGAGCATGGCCCCGCGCCAGCTCCACCTTCGCCTCGCCCACCAGCGCGGGCGGGTAGTCGGGCACCAGGTCCAGCGCGGCCTTGAAGCCGGCCTCCGCGCCGTCCACGTCGCCCTGGTTCCAGAACACCAGCGCCGCCTGCACCATCATCCAGGTGCCCGGCTCCGGCTCGCGGGTGTTGATGCCGGCGTCGATGGCCGAGCGGTAGAAGCGCTTGGCGGTGGCCAGGTCCCCGTGCAGCCAGCGCAAGTGCGCGGCGCGGCCGTAGGAGGCGAGGTCGGGCTTGATCTCCACCATCTTCTGGACGGTGGCGGCCGCGCCGTCCAGCTCGCCCAGCTCCAGCTGCGCGTCCGCGAGCGCGCCCATCGCCACCAGGTTGTCCGGCTGCGAGCGCAGCAGCGCCTTCGCCGCGTCGCGCGCCTCGGCGAAGCGGTGCTGGTTCACCTGCACCACGATCCGGAGCCCGCCGGCCATGGGGTTGCGCGGGTCCATCTTCAGGGCCAGCTGGGCGGCGGCGTCCGCGGAGAGGTAGTAGCCCGGGTCCTGCGTGCGGCGCGCCTCGAGGATCCACGCCTGCGCCAGCGTCGACCACCATTCTGGGAGGCCCTCGCCCTTCTCCAGCTTGGCCTCCTGCTTGCGGATGGCCTCGTCCAGCGAGCTGGTGCCGGGCGGCTTGGCCATCGCGAGCGCCCGGAGGTCCGCGTCCGCGCGCGCTTCGGCGGTGGCGGGAGCCGGGGTGGCGGGCTCGGAGGGTGAGTGGCAGGCGGGGAGGGCCGCCAGGGAGAGGGCGGCGGCCAGGAGCGTGGAGATGGAGCGGGTGTTCATTGCGACCTCCGGGGGCTGCGGTGCAGCGAGGCGTTGGGCCCAGTACGCCGCCAGCGGGGCGATGGATCTGTGGCCAACCCCGCGAAAACAGGCGGCCCCGGGCACCCGGAACCGCGCCCAGAGCCACGAAAAAAGGCGAGCGGCCCCGGGCGCTTGCCTCGCCCGGAGCCGCTCTGGTGTTCCGCTGTGCTGCGTCAGCTCAGGCGCTTACGGCGCCGCCCGGCCGTGACCCTGGTCCAGGCCGCGCCACGGGAGCGCCAGCCACGGCGACTGGGTCAGGTAGTTCGCGTCGTTGTGGTTCACGCCGTCCGACACGCCGGAGAGGTTCCGGGTGAGGAGGAGCGAGAGGAGCACGTCGGTCACGTCCGCCTGCTCCACGTTGGTGCCGCCCACCAGCGGCCGGCCGTTCGGGAAGCCCGAGTCGACCGCCATGTCCACGCGGAGCACGTCACCGATCTGGGTGAAGGCGTGCGCGCCGGTGGAGGGGATGTTGGTGAGGGAGATGGCGTCCACGATGTCGGTGCGGCCGCTCTGGTTCGCCTGCAGCGGGAGGCCCAGGAAGATGGCGTCGCGCACGATGACCGGGTTGAGGAAGTACGCGCCGAAGTTGTCGAGGTCGTCGTACGGCTGGGTCCGGTTGTACTTGTCCTTGTCCTGCAGGCCGATGACCGCCTCGTTGATCAGCGGGAGGCCCAGGCGGGAGACCTGCACCCAGGGGCCGTAGGCGTACGAGTCGCCGGCCTGCTCGAGGATGTTGACCTTGCGGCGGCTGGCGGACGCCCAGACGCCCAGGGTGGTGTTGTTGCCCGGGGTGTTGCCCGGCGCGCCGCCGTTGGTGGTGAACAGGGTGGTGGGCAGGTCGAGCGCGATGGTGTGGCAGTTGTAGCCGGCCACGCCGTCGGTCGGGTTGGTGCGGCCCAGGCCGTTGGTCGGCAGGGTGGCCAGGTCGAACACGCCGCCCAGGTCCACGTAGAAGCCGTCATCGCGGGGGCCGGCCCACACGGTGCCCTCGGAGCCGGAGGTGCCCATGTTGGTGACGAACTCCTGGGTGAAGGCGTCGTTGTAGGAGGTCTGCGAGGTCGCGAACTGGACCTTGGTCACGTTGTCGAACGTGCGGGGCCCGATGTTCGGCGGCATCACCCGGACGTTCTTGGCGATGACGCGCGACCGGCCGTTCTGCACCTTGGTGACGGTCATCAGCTGCTGCTGGAAGCCGCCGCCGCCGCCCGCACCCAGCTGGGCGAAGAACTCCTTGCCGCCGCCCACGCCGATGCTGAGGTTGCCCGGGTCGATCTCCGCGGCGTCGGAGGTCTTGAACCGGAACTGGTAGGTGACCAGGTCGTGCAGGTTGTCGCCGCGGGAGACGTGGATCTCGTACAGCACCTCGTCCGAGAACTTGTGGAAGTTCGGGCCGCCGGCGGGCTCCTCGAGCGGGTTGTAGGACGCGACGATGTAGAGCCGGTCGTGCGTGCCGGGCTTCACCCACGCCCAGAGGTCGGTGTTGTCGGCCGCCGGGTCGAAGGAGATGGCGGGCGCCTCGCGGTGGCTGGACGCGAAGGCGGTGCCGGAGAACATGGCCAGCGCGCACAGAGCGGCGGTCACGATGGGACGGATCTGCTTCATGGTGTGGAATCCTCTTTCGAAGTTTGGAATCGGGTTGGGATGCGTTTGGGGTTGGTTACTGGACCTGGTTGATGACGTAGACGGTGCCGCCGCCGTTGGCGCGCGAGTCCGCCCACACGTAGCTCTCGACGTCCTTGGCGCGGTGCAGCCCCGCGGACTCCTCGAAGTCCTTGATGATGTCGCCGGCCAGCGGGTCGCCGTACGCGCCGAGCTTCAGGTCGTAGCGGAGCACCAGGTCCTTGCGGGTGACCGGATCCAGCGCGGAGACGGTCAGGATCTGCTGGTCCTTGGAGATGGAGATGCCGGCCGGGTAGCCCACCTTGAGGCCGGAGAGCAGCTCCACCGGGTCCTTGCCCTTGGGGATCTGGATGACGTTGGCCAGCAGGTCGCCGGTCTGGGTGTCGACCACGTAGATGTCGCCGTTGTCCGCCACCACGATGCCGCTGGGGTCGACGAACAGGTCGCTCTTGCTCTTGGCGGTGACCGCGCCGGTCTTGATGTCCAGCGCGAACACGCCGGGCAGGCCGTCCGCCGGGTCATTGCCGGTGAAGTAGGCCGTGTCCTTCCAGTCCTGGTTGACCACGGCCATGCCGCGCGCGCGGTAGCCCACGGTGGCGTCCACCTGCTTGGGCGTGCCGCCCGCCGCGTCGAGCATGAACAGCATGCCGCGGTCGGCGTCGCCCGCTCCCGCCGCGGTGTCGGCGATGATCAGGGTCTTGCCGTCGGCGGTGATGTCCAGGTTGATCGGCGAGGCCAGCGGGTCGCCGGAGGCCAAAAGGGTGTTGGTCCCCTCGGAGCCGACCTTGGTGGAGAAGATCCCGGCGTGGGCCGGCATCGGGGTATCCGAGACGTCGGAGGTGATCTCCGGCAAGACGGCGATGAAGTAGGCCATCTTTCCGTCCGGGCTCAGCGTGGCGTCCAGCGGCGAGCTGAAGTCCGAGTTCGTGCTCGACTTGGCCGCCGGGGCCAGCTTTGTCACGTCATGGCTGGGCGGACAGCCCGCCAGGACCGCCGCGGCGGACGCCGCGACGAGGATGCGTCGGTGCATGGATGCTCCTTTTTCCGGCCGGGGAGGAAATGCCGTTTCAGGGCCGGGGTGCGCCACGTACGGCGGGTCCAGGAGCTTGGATTTCCGCGCGGCGAGAAAATCTGAATGTGGCGCTACTTCAGGGACTTGGAGGAGCCGAGGAGGAGGTGGGTGAGGGCGGGGAGGAAGGGTTTGCGGAAATGGTGGGGGAGGCCGGCGCCTTCGAGCTGCAGGCTCTGCCCTGATTGTAGGAGGGCGAAGCACTCAGGCCCGATGAGCCGCTCCAGATCGGGGAGGAGGCGGTTCACCAAGGCGAGGTGCTCGAGCCCGGTGTCGTCCAATTGGAGGATGATGGAATGCCAGCTCTTGAGGGTGCCAAACGGGCGCCAGTACTGGCGGCAGAGTTGAAGCCAGCGATCATCGATGCCCAGGTATCGAACCGGGACGCCGCGGCTCCGCAGGTCCGCGAATCTCGTCAGGCCGATGGGAGTGAGGTCGCCGACGAAGAAGAAGGGCCGCCCGACCTCCCGCGTGTAGCGGATGAGAAGGTCGCACGACTGCCGGGACGAGAACCACGACTCCCAGAATATGGCGAGGTCGCCGGGCAACTCCGTGGCTCCAGACCAGACCTCGGGGAGGGATCGCTTGGTAAAATAAAGCAGTCGTCTCGGCTTGCGGGGGCCGATCTGCAGCCGGAGCGGTCCCGGCCGTGCGCCGATGCCGATCTCATCGCGATAGTGCGTCTTCCCGGCTCGGGCGATGAAGCGCCGCCACTCGAGGTTGGCTTCAATCATGTCGGCACCTACAAGTACTGCGGGAAGCGCTTGATGTGCCTCCATTTGACAGGCCCGTCCAAGCCGGGGCACGTGCCCATCTCATCGGGCAGCTTGACCTTGATGTGGTCCGCCACGCCATCGCACTTGTAGATGCAGGCGACCGGCCTGCGAGAGTTTTGGCCGCCGTGCAATAGGCACTCGACGTCGTCGGCGAGTACCACCGGTCTCCACTGGGGCCGCTTTGCAGCCGCCGCTCGCTCGTCCACCACCCGCCGCGTCGCCGCATTCAGCTCCTCGACGCTCTTCGCCAGCTTCTCCTTCGCGGCGCGCACCGCCGGCTTCTCCTCTTTCATGCCGGGGGCGTGCGCGGTCGAAGGCCAGAAGAGGAGGAACAACGGAAGGGCCTCCACCACACCGCCGAGGAGCGCCCGGCCTCCCGTCGCGGCCGCCGCGCTAGCGCCCGCTTCAGCAGCCGCGGCCTGAGCGCCCACTTCCGTCAGCGTGGTGAGCTCGACGTAGGCCTGCTCGGTCTGGGCGAGCTTGCTGCTGAGCAGCGCATACTCCTCCGCCGAGAGCTGGGCCCGGTACAGGTCCAGCATCGACTTCGCCTTCGCCAACTCGTTCACGCCGAGCGGCGTCTGCGCGAGGCCGACGGAGGGCGCCAGGCACGCGACGACCGCAAGGCTCCTCACCATCCGCAACGGCGCTCCCATGCTTCCGACTTAGCACGGGAGCTCCACCAACCCGGCCCTACCGCGCCGGCTGCGTGAACCACCCCGCGTCCGGCCGCGGCGCGATCGACGGGGCGCGCATCCCGGCCGGGGCGGCGGCGGGCGCGACGCCCTGGCTCGGGAACTCGTACCAGCCCTCGGTGGAGCGGGCGGCGGGCCGCGGCGCGTCCTTGGCGATGATCGGGATCTGCTGGTTGGGCTGCCCCGGCAGCGTGAGGTCCGCCATCGAGGTCTGGTACTTGTGGAAGTCGCGGATGATGTCGTGCCCCGACTTGAACATCCGCGCCATCTGCAGGACCAACCCCGCCGGCCCGGTGAAGCTGTTCACCGCCGGGAACACGCCCGCCACGTCCAGCCCGAACTGCGCGGTCGCCAGCACCTTGTCCAGCGTGTCCTTGTTCGGGTCCATGAACGTCTGGACCATGTCCTTGCCGGAGAAGACCGCGCTCACGCCGGAGATGATGTTGCCGATGGCCGGGATGGACTTGAGGCCCACCCGCCCGGCCTCCTTCGTCGCCAGCTCCGCGATCTCCGACTTGAGCTGCGTGGGCAGCACCTCGAAGAACCGCATCGCCAGCCGGCCCATGTTCTCCAGGCCCTTGGCCGAGAACGGCAGCTTGTGCCCGCCGATCTCCAGCGGCCCGCCCTGGGTGAGCAGCGCCATCCCGGTGTCCGCCAGCGAGCTCATCGCGTCGCCCAGCTTCCCGAGCGCGGCGTTCTCGAAGACGTCCATCAGCTTGGTCTGGGCGCCCGAATCCACCATGTCCGAGTTGAACTGGCGGTCCTGGAAGAACTTCGCCAGGTTCCCGGGGATCTGCCCCAGCGCGTTGAGGAACGCCTTCGCCGCGTCCGGCGCGGTGGCGTTGAGCTGGCGCCCCGTCTCGGCGATGCCCTTGATGAAGCCCTCGTAGTCGTTGCGGCGCAGCGCCTCCAGCGACGCGCCCAGCGGCTTATAGACGTTCTGGTTGCCCAAAAGCTCGCCCACGGACGTCATCACGTCCTTCGCCCACGGCGGCAGGCCCAGGTTGTCCGCGAAGGAGCCCAGCAGCCGCGCGCGCAGCTGCGGGTTCAGCCCCTTCACCCCGTTGCCCACGGCCTTCAACGTGCCCTGGATGTCGCCGTGGCGGAGCGCCTCGCCCGCCTCCAGCATGTCCACCAGCGAGCCGCCGATGTCCGAGAGGTCCTTCCCGTTCTGGATGCCGAACGGCTGGAGCATCTTCATCAGCTGCTGGTCCTTGGCCAGCGCGTTCCCCGCCGCGTCGCGGAACGAGGAATCGCCCATCGCCTGCTTGAAGCCCGCCTCGAAGTCGCCGCCCACCATCTTCTGGAAGGCGCCGGAGACGTTCGGGTTGGTGAACAGCTGCCCGATGAACGCGCGGTCGGAGAGCAGCGACTTCACCAGCCCGGCGGGGCCGTCCGCCGGCAGCCGGTCCGCCGCTTCCATCAGCAGCCGCGTGCCCACCACCGGCGCCACCTTCTTCGCCGCCGAGGTCAGGTACTGGAAGCCGTGCTGGTTGTCGTTGTCGGCGAACGCCACGCCGGCGCGGATCAGGTCCGGCAGCGCCGCGCCCATCTGCTTCACGTCGTCCGGGCTGAGCTTGAGCGCGCCCAGCGCCCGCTGCACGTCGGCGTTCTTGAGGAGGGCGTCGGTGACGGCGGAGGCGGCCTTGGTCTGGCTGAGGTCCGCCAGCGCGTTGAGGTCGCCGTCGAACAGCCGCGCCACGTCCTGGTGCGCGTCGGTGTCCGAGATCAGCGCCTGCGTCGCCGCCGGGTCCGTCAGGATGGAGCGGAGCAGCCCCTCCGGCCCGGTGGGAGACAGCTTGGAGGCCGCCTTCATCAGCGGCTGCGAGAGGGCCTCGGGCGCCTTGGTGGCCGCGGTGTAGAGCGAGCGCAGCGCGCCGCGCATGTCGCCGTTCGCCGCCGCCGTCGCGGAGTCCACCAGGTCCGGCAGCGCGCCCACGCCGTTCTTCAGCGCGTCCGCGGTCAGGCCCAGCTTGTCCATCCCGGCCTTGAGCTGCGGGTCCGCGGCCAGCACGTCCACCGCCGCTCGCGCCGCGTCCTGGTTCTGCGAGAGCAGCTTCAGCCCGTCGCCGACCTTGCCCTGCGCGATCTGGCCGATGGCCTGGTAGGTGCTTGGGTCGCCGGCCACCGCCTGCATGAAGGCCGGGTCCTTGAGGAACGCGCGAGCGAAGCGCGCCGGGCCGGTCGCCGGCAGACCATCCGCCAGCTTCGCCGCGGCCTGCGAGACGAGCTGCGGCGACTTCTGCGCCGCGTCGCCCAGGTGCCCGAGCGTGCCGGCGATGTCACCGCCCGCCGCGGAGATGCCCGCGTCCACCAGGTCCGGCAGCGCCGCGGTGGCCTGCTTCAGAGCGTCCGGCGTGATGCCCAGCTTGTCGAGCCCCGCCTTCACCTGCGGGTCCGCGGCGATGACGTCCACCGCGGCCTGCGCCGCCGCCTGGTTCTGCGACAGCGTCTTCAGGCCCTCGCCGATCTTCCCCTGCGCGAGCTGGCCGATGGCCTGGTAAGTGCCCGGGTCGCGCGCCACCGACTGCATGAAGGTGGGGTCCTTCAGCAGCGCTCGGGCGAAGCGCGCCGGGCCGGTGGCCGGCAGCCCGTCCGCCAGCTTCGCCGCCGCCTGCGAGACGAGCTGCGGCGACTTCTGCGCCGCGTCGCCCAGGTGCCCGAGCGCGCCGGCGAAATCACCGTTGGCGGCCGAGACGCCCGCGTCCACGAGATCCGGCGCCGCCGCGGTGGCCTCCTTCAGCGCCTCCGGGGTGATGCCCAGCTTGTCGAGGCCCGCCTTCACCTGCGGATCGGCGGCGATGACGTCCACCGCTCGCTGCGAGGCGGCCTGGTTCTGCGAGAGCGTCTTCAGGCCCGCGCCGATCTCCCCGCGCGCGAGCTGGCCGATGGCCTGGTAGGTGCCCTTGTCGCCGGCCACCGCCTGCATGAAGGCCGGGTCCTTGAGCAGCGCCCGGGCGAAGCGGCCGGGACCGGTCGCCGGCAGCCCGTCCGCGAGCTTCGCCGCCGCCTGCGCCACCACCTCCGGGGCCTTCTGCGCCGCGTCGCCGAGGTGACCGACCGCGCCGGCCACGTCGCCGCCCGCCAGCGAGACGCCCGCGTCCACCAGGTCCGGCAGCGCGTCGGTCCCGGCCTTGAGCGCGTCCGGGGTGATCCCCATCTTGTCCAGCGCCGCCTTGAAGGACGGGTTCTTCGACAGCGCGTCCACCGCCGCGTTCGCCGCCGCCTGGTTCTGCGACAGGCCGCGGAGCGCGTCGCCCACCTTGCCCTGCGCGAGCAGCGGGAGCGCCTGCCGCGAGGCCGGGTCCGCCGCCAGCGACCGCACGAAGTCCTTGTCGCCCAACAGCGACTTGGCGATGCCCGAGGCGCCGCCGTCCGGCAGCTTGGCCGCCGCCGCGTTCACGCCCTTGGTGACCAGGTCCGGCGCCTGGCCCACCGCGTCCGCCAGGTGCGAGACGGCGCCGACGTAGTCGCCCTGCCCGGCGGACTGCACCGCGCTCACCACGTCCGGGAGCGCCTGCACCGCCTGCTTCACGTCGCCGGTGTTCAGCCCGAGCTTGCCCAGCTGCCCGGTGAAGTACGTGTTGGTGCCCAGCGCGTCGACGGCGGTCTGGGCGATCGACCCGTCCTGCGTCAGCGTGGTGAGCCCGCCGTGGACGTCGCCGTCCGCGAGCTGCTTGATCGCCGGGAGCGTGTCCTGGTCGGTGATGACGCGCTTGACCAGGTCGCGGTTGGTCAGCAGCGTCTTCGCCATGCTGCCGGCGCCGTCGTCGGGCAGCTCGGCGGCGACCTTGGTGGTGGCGGTGGTGACCAGGTCGGTGGAGAGCTCGGGCGCGGCGCGCACCGCGTCCGCCAGGTGGCCCAGCGCGGCCTTCGGCTGCCCGTCGACCAGCGACTTGGCGGCATCCACCAGGTGCGGCTTGGCGGCGCCCAGCTCGTCCAGGTGCGCCGGGTCGATGCCCATCTTCTGCAGCGCGGCCTGGACCTTCGGGTTGTCCGCCACGCCGCCCAGGCTCAGGGGCTGCGAGTCAGGCGCGGCGGTCTGCGCCGCCGAGCGGGAGGAGCTGGTGGAGAACCACTCCATCGACCCGCCGGACTGCTCGCGCTTGGTGGCGTCCTTCGCGTCGAGCGGGAGCGCGGTCGGGGCCGCCTCGGACCAGTCGGTCTTCGGCGCCTGGGTCTGGTTGAAGTCGTCCTTGGACTTCGCGGGCGCGGGCGCGGGCGCGGGAGCGGCAGCGGCAGCGGCTTCCGGCGCGGGCGGAGGCGCGGCCGCGGGGGCCGGCTTGTTCACCTCGGAGGAGGCGGCGGGAGACGGCGCGGACGACGGCTTCGAAGAGGTCGCTGGGGTGACGGCCATGCGGCGATTATCGACCACACCTACATGCCAGGCGCCGGCATACGAATTCCCTACGAATTCCAGATGATTGCTAAGTCGGTCGAAATGGGTGCGGAAACCCGTGTCAAGCGGATGGACAGCGCCCCTCTCGGCCCTTGGTAAGTGGGACGGCGAAGGGGCAGATGCTTGACGCGGCAGGCGATCTTCCGTAGATCCGCTGCCCTTTCGCGTTCCTACGCGCCCAGCACCGAGGTCGGTCCGATGTACGCGGTCATTCGCACAGGGGGCAAGCAGTACCGGGTGGCCGAGGGCGACGTGCTCCGGATCGAGAAGATCGCCGGAGACGTCGGCTCGGAGGTCACGTTCAACGAGGTGCTGCTGCTCGGCGGGACCGAGGCGCCGAAGATTGGCCAGCCCACCCTCGGCGGGGCCAAGGTGGTCGCGAAGATCCTCGCGCAGGACAAGCACCGGAAGGTGCTGCACTTCCGCAAGGAGAAGGAGGGCTGGACGCGGCGCCGCGGGCACCGCCAGCCCTTCACCGAGGTGAAGGTCACCTCGATCAGCGGGTAGCCGTTTCGCGCGAACAACGATTCCAGGATCCAGGGTTCAGTCATGGCTCACAAAAAGGGACAGGGTTCTTCTCGCAACGGGCGCGACTCCGGCGGCCAGCGGCGCGGGGTGAAGGTCTACGGCGGCGAGGTCGTCCAGTCCGGCAGCATCCTGGTCCGGCAGTTGGGGACCGTCATCCACCCGGGCCGGAACGTGCGGCTGGGGCGCGACTTCACGCTCTACGCCACCGCCGACGGCGTGGTGAAGTACGAGCGCCTCGGGCGCGACCGGAAGAAGGTCAGCGTCTACCCGCAGGCCGCCCCGGCCCAGGCGTAGCGCCGCCCATCTTTGAAGTTCGTCGACGAGGTTCGGATCCACGTCAAGGCAGGCGACGGCGGCAACGGCGCGGTCGCCTTCCGGCGGGAGAAGTACGTCGAGCGCGGCGGCCCCAGCGGCGGTGACGGGGGTAACGGCGGCTCGGTGGTGTTCGAAGCGGACCCGCAGCTGACGACGCTGCTCGACTACCGCTACCAGCAGCAGCACCACGCGAGGAACGGCGAGCACGGCAAGGGGAGCGACTGCAACGGCCGATCCTCCGAGGACCTGGTGTTGCGCGTGCCGGTGGGGACGCTGGTTCGCGACGAGACGTCCGGCGAGGTGCTGAGCGACCTGTCGTCCCCGGGGCAGCGGTTCGTGGCGGCGCAGGGCGGGAAGGGCGGGCTGGGGAACATGAACTTCGCCACGTCCACGCGGCAGACGCCGCGCTTCGCGCAGGAGGGGACGAAGGGCGAGGAGCGGCCGCTGGTGCTGGAGCTGAAGCTGCTGGCGGACGTGGGGTTGATCGGCTTCCCGAACGCGGGGAAGAGCACGCTCATCTCGCGGGTGTCGCGGGCGAGGCCGAAGATCGCGGACTACCCGTTCACCACGCTGGTGCCGAACCTGGGCGTGGTCCCGTACAAGGACGGGCGTTCGTTCGTGGTGGCGGACATCCCGGGGTTGATCGAGGGCGCCAGCGGGGGCGCGGGGCTGGGGCACCAGTTCCTGCGGCACGTGGAGCGCTGCCGGGTGCTGGTGCACCTGGTGGACCTGGGCGCGGAGGGCGAGGGGCGGGAGCCGCTGAAGGACTGGGAGATCATCAACCGGGAGCTGCAGCGGTACAGCGCGGAGCTGGCGGAGAAGCCGCAGCTGGTGGTGGGGAGCAAGAACGACCTCACGCATGCGCGGGAGCGGCTGCCGGCGTTCGAGAAGGCGATGAAGGCGCGCGGGGTGCCGGTGCTGGCCATCTCGTCGGCGACGGGGGAGGGCGTGCAGGCGCTGCTCGACAAGGCGGCGCGGGTGCTCTACGGCCGGCCGGAGGTGGCGGCAGAGGTGGCGCCGAAGCCGAAGAAGCCCGCGGCGAAGAGGACGAAGCGGAAGTCCCCACCGGCCAAACCGAAGAAGAAGAAGCGAGCGAAGTGATGTCCGGGGGCGGGCCGAACTACGAGCCGAAGGAGCGGGCGGAGCCACCGGAGCCGGGGGAACTCGTGGTGGAGGACCGGCTTCGACGGATCGACGAGGTGGTGTCGAAGCGGACGCGGACGCTGGCGGTGGTGCTGGACCAGCTGGAGGACGCGTTCAACATGGCGGCGGTGCTGCGCACCTGCGAGGCGATGGGCATCCAGGACGTCCACGTGGTGCGGAACCCGGAGGTGGCGTTCCAGCCGAACGCCACGGTGACGCAGGGTTGCGACAAGTGGCTGGACATCCACCGGCACGAGACGTTCGACGAGTGCCGGGCGGCGTTGAAGGCGACGGGCTTCTCCCTCTGGGTGTCGGCGGTCCGCGAGGGCGCGACGTCGCTGTTCGAGATGAGCTTCGACGGCAAAGTCGCGCTGGTCTTCGGCAACGAACGCCACGGCGTCTCTCCCGAAGTCCAGACCCAGGCGGACGGCGTCTTCTGGATCCCGATGCGCGGCTTCACCCAGAGCCTCAACATCTCCGTCGCCGCGGCCGCGGCGATCACCCGCGCCGTCTCGTGGCGGATCGAGCGGCGCGGCCCTGGCGGCGACCTCGCGCCGGACGAGGCGCGCGAGCTCACCCGGAAGTTCCAGGTGCTGAGCGTGAAGCAGCGGAAGAAGTTGTACGGGGACCGGTGACGCTCACCGCTTCTTCCTCTTCGGTGACAGCTCTGCCTCGATCTGCTCGATCGTCGGCAAGCTCCCTTTGAGCTCCTTCGGCAGCTTCTCGACCAGCTCGGTCTCCCATGCGGCGACACCGACGGGACGTTTCAGGTGCCGGAGCGCGTACTCGACGACGAGCTTGTTCTTGCTCCTGCACAGGAGAAGGCCAATCGTTGGCTGGTCGGCCTCGTGCTTCAGCAGATCGTCGACCGCGGAGAGGTACAAGTTGAGCTGCCCGACGAAGGACGCGTCGAACGGGACGGCCTTCAGTTCGACGACGACGAAGCAGCGCAGCTTGAGGTGGTAGAAGAGGAGATCGAGCTTGAAGTCCTGGTCGCCAACTTCGAGCTGCATCTGCCTCCCGACGAACGCGAACCCCGCGCCCAGCTCGAGGAGGAAGCGCTCGAGGTGGTCGATCAGCGCCTGCTCAATCTCACGCTCGCGGCGAGGGTCGGTCGTGCCGAGGAAATCGAAGAGGTAGGGATCCTTGAAGGCCTGCGCCGCCAGGTCGGAGGTCGCCGGCGGCAGCGTGAGCGCGAAGTTGCTCTGCAGCTTGCCCTGGCGATGGAACGCCTTCCGCGCGATGTGGTGTACGAGCACCGGCTGCGACCACCCGTGCTCGATGGTCTGCTGAGCGTACCAGGTCCGCTGGTTTGGCTCTTCGAGGCGTTCGAGGAGTGCGATGTTCTGGCGCCAGGGAATTCGTGCAACGACCCGTTGCACAAATTCAGCGTCGGGCCACGCCGCAGCGAACGCCCGCATGTAGTTCAGGTTCCTCGGCGAGAGGCCCGCCATGTCAGGGAACTCCTCGCGCAGGTCGTGCGAGAGCCGGTCGATCACCTTCGTCCCCCATCCCTCGCGGGATTGACGGCCGAGGATCGTCCGCCCGAGCTCCCAGTACAGCCGGATCATCGCCGCGTTGGCGGCGAGGACCGTGCGCAGCCGCGTCTGCTGGATGCGAGACTTCAGCTCGCGGAGGACCTTGGCGTACCCGGTGGGCAACTCAGACTTCGGCGGCGGCACGGGGAACAGTGCCCCGCCATCGTTCCTCCTCCGCAGGAGCGCACGCCGCGCGTCGTCGTTCGCCTTGCTCCGCTCGAGGGCGGGCTTGCGAGCGGACGCTTGGCGCGAAAGTCCGACGTCGGTGCTGGTCTTCTTACGTGTCACGGTCGTCCATGCTGCCCCGACGCTACTGGAGCTTCCTCAGCGCCTCGATCTTCGACACCCGACTCTTGGGGCTGTCCAGGCTGAAGCTGCGCGCGTCCCCGAGCTGCTCGCGGACGTAGGCCCCGGTCTCCTTCACCGCCGCCTCCAGCGCCTTGTCCTTCACGCCGAAGCTGCCCCAGGCGATGGACCCGGTCTCGGTGTCGAACTCCCACAACCCGACCAGCCGGCCGCGGTCGAGGATGGCGTGGTTGGGCAGGTCGTAGAAGCCGCCCAGCTGCCCTCGCTTCGCGCCCACCAGCACCGACCGCTTCCGGTCCGCCGGCTCCAGCAGCGCCTGGATGTCGCGGCGCGCCGCCGCGATGGAGTCCAGGCTGCTCACCAGCACGTACTGCGGCTTCGACGGCATCTTGAAGGAGGCGAACTCGTCCGCCGCCTCGGGCGTCGCCAGGAAGTCGCTGTCCTTCGCCAGCGGCACCAGCTTCAGCGGCTCCACCGCGGCCTTCACCGCCTTGCCGCTCACCGCCAGGAACTCCTGGAGCTCCGACAGGCGCGCGGCGCCCAGCCACCCGAAGAAGCGCTTCGCCACCGCCTGGAACGCCTCCTCCCCGGTCGTCTTGTCCCCCTCCAGCGGGCTCTTCTTCCACGCCGCGTACAGGTACCGCTGGTTGTCCAGCCGCCCGTTCGTCGGCACGCGCCGGATCCGGCCCTGCGCCTGCAGCCGCCCGATGGCGATGGGCAACGTGGTGGTGAGTCCCTTCTTCTTCCCCGCCTCCCCCAGGCTGCGAGACGCGCTCCCCGTCGCCTCTCGAATGTCCTCCGGCTCCAGCGCCGCGTCCTTCAGCGCCTTCACCACCGCCTCGCAGAGCTTGTCGATCTCCTTCTCCGTCACCCCCAGCTTCATCGCGGTCTTTAAATCCGCGCCGGAGAACCCCTGCCCCGCCTTCAGCGCCACCGCGTAGTCCGCCTTCGGCACCACGTACGTGCACCCGCGCACGGCAGGCAGCTCGTGGATCTCCACCGCCGCCACGGCAGCGTCCGCCTTCTCGCGCCCGAGGCCCGCCCGCGCGAAGAGCGTCAGGTACGGCCCCACCCCGCCCACCGACCTCGCCCACCCCGACCGCTCCAGCACCTCCGCCGCGCTCGCGCCCTTCAACCCCCCATCCAACCCCTGCCGGTGCGACCACCACGCCCTCAGCTTCTTCTCGTCCACTGGCATGCGCCGCTCGGTAGCACACCAGGTGGGCAGGTGTCCTTCATGGCAGACTGAATGACCCTCCTCGCGCCGCGTCGAATTTCGGCAGGAGCAACCAGAACAGGAGGAAGCCCGTGGGCTTCTGGACGACCACCATTCTCACGACGTTCTGCACGTTCGCCGCGCCGGAGCCGGGACCCACCACGGTGGTGCCCGCTCCGGCGCCGGCCGCGGAGGCGAAGCCAGCTCAGGCTCCGGAGACGAAGCCAGCTCCGGAGGCGAAGCCGGCGGCGGAAGGGAAATCAGCCTCGGACGTGAAGGCGCTCGTGGACCGCATGCAGACCTTCTACGAGAAGATCCAGGACTTCACCGCGACCTTCTCGCAGACCTACTCGTACAAGATGGCGAAGCGCACCCAGACCTCGACCGGCAAGGTGACGTTCAAGAAGCCGGGGATGATGCGCTGGGAATACGAAGCGCCCGCCAAGAAGACGTTCGTGCTCGCGGGCGACCGCGCGTACACCTACGACCCGCAGGCCATGCTGCTCACCAAGGCCGCCTTCGACCAGAGCCAGCTCTCCGCCTCCGTCACCTTCCTCTTCGGCACCGGCAAGCTGGAGAAGGAGTTCACCATCTCGAAGGTCGACTGCGCCAAGTGCACCGGCACGCTGCTGGAGCTCCTCCCGCTCAAGCCCGACCCGCGCTTCAAGAAGGTGCGCCTGGAGGTGGACCCCAAGACCGCCCAGGTGCTGCGCAGCATCGTCTTCGACCCGGACGGCAGCGAGAACGCCATCACCTTCTCCAACCTGAAGACCAACGTGGGCGTGAGCAAGGAGGTGTTCGTCCTCGACGCTCCCGCCGGCACGCAGGTGCAGGACCTGACCGCGCCGAAGTAGAACTGCCACCGTGGCGCGGTGGCTCGTCGCGGTCTTGGTGGTGGTCAGCGCCGGGTGCGCGACGCTCAAGTCCGGTGCCGTCGCGGGCCAGGAGCTGATCGGCCTCACCGCGCGCCTCTCCGCCCGCTCCGGCCCCGCGCTCTCTCTGGCGGTGGACGGCGCCGCCGCCGGGCACCCGGCCGTCATCCGGATCGACGTCGCCTCGCCGCTCTCGCGCGCCACCGCCGGCTGCTTCGGGACGTCCACGCCGAAGTCCCGCGGCACCGTCCGCTTCCGCCGTCCCTGGGGCGCCAAGGCCGAGCTGCCCGAGGCCTGGCTGGACGGCATCGAGCTCTCCGGACGGCGCCTGGGCAAGAAGCTGGTGGCGGTGGAGCAGGGCGACGGCTGCGACGTGTGGCTGGGCACGGACGCGCTCGGCGCGGTGGCGATGGAGGTGGATCCACCGGCCGGCACGGTGACCTTCACCGCCTCCCGCCCGCGCGCAGGCTCCACCGACGCCATCGACCTGGACCGGGACCCGACCACGGACCGGCTCCTCCTCCCGGTGCGCCTCCGCTTCGGCGACGTGGAGCTCGCCGCGCCGTTCGTGCTCTCCACCGCGGACACCCGGTCGTCGCTGGGCGGGAGCGTGGCCGCCGCGGCGCATCTCCCGGACGCGGACGCCTACGGGCCCTCCCTCCTCGCGCTCTCGCCCGGCGCGTCCCTGCGCTACGCGACGCTGGTCACCCGCCACGACTGGACCAGCACCGCCGCCGCGGGCGAGCTGGGCGCCGACGTCTGGGGTCGCTTCAAGCTCCGGATCGACCCCGCCGCGCTCACGCTTCAGCTGGTCCTCCCCACGACCATCGAGGCGGGAGGCCGCTCGCTCTGCACCTCGTCGAAGGAGCCCTCCTGCCTCGGCCTCCGCGCCGAGCACACCGGCGACCGAGGGTGGCGCCTGTCCTTCAGCACCGGCCGCGACCTCCCCGAGGGGGCGGTCGTGTGGCTGGACCTCCAGCACGGTTCGACCGCGCTCCCATGCCGCGCCGCGTTCAGCGTCTGGCCGTCCGACCAGGGAACCTCACTGGCAGTGGAGCTCCCGTCCGCCGGGCTGAAGGAGGCGGGCTGCGACGCCGATCTCCAGGCGGCGACCGCCGTCACCCCCGCGGCGGTGGACGAATCCGGGCCGGAGATCGCATGCCCAGGCGAGTGCCTGCTGCTCCAACGGGGCAGCGGGGGCGACTTCACCTGCCAATGCTCCACCTACGGCGACCTCCGGGCGCCGCCGGCCAGGGGGAAGGCGATGTTGGAGGAGGGGCTACCACCCGAGCCTGAGCCCTCCGACCCAGACCCGGGGACACCTTGACGGGCCATTCTCCCGCGTTACTCTTTCTCTGCTGAACGCACGCAAGGAGGTCCGATCGAGGTTCATCAAGGCAGCGACCACATGTTCCTGTTCGATGTCGGATGACACAACGTAAAGCTGGCCTCGTGGCCGGCGATCTCGAATCAGCGTTCACCGAGGGGTCCCGAGCCGTTCGCTCGGGACCCCTCAGCATTTGCGGGCCACGGGACCCCGCCCTGATCCGCGTTCGCTTGACACACGAAAATCCATGGTTCTCTTGGGTGCCGAGGCGATCACAACGCCGATTTCCAAAAACAAGGAGACACCCATGCTGGCCAGACTGAATCCACCGCTGTTCGACGATCTCTTCCGGGGCGCCTTCTTCAACGACTTCGTCCTCCCGCGCGGCAACGTGAAGGCCGCCACGTTCGCGCCTCCCGCGGACATCGTGGAGACCCAGGCCGCCATCGAGGTGACGGTGGACCTGCCCGGCCACGACCCGAAGAGCCTCGACGTGAAGCTGGAGAACGGCATCCTCACCATCCAGTCCGAGCGCAAGCAGGAGCGCCGCGGCGAGCAGGACGACGTCCTCCGCGCCGAGCGCAGCTTCGGCCAGTTCGTCCGCTCCTTCGAGCTGCCGGACACGGTGGACCCGGAGAAGGTCGCGGCGAAGCTCGAGCACGGCGTGCTCACCGTCACCCTCCCGAAGCGGGAGGAGACCAAGCCGCGCAGCATCGCGGTGAAGGTCCAGTCGTAAGCAGCTCAAGGTCGAGGCGGCGCGCGGAGGGGCTCGAGGGAACCCTTGCGCGCCGGAGCGATCGGCGTACCGTGCACATCGCACGCGTGGCCGCCATTCCGGCAGCCCGACACGTCGCGGAGGTGCCCGTACGAATTGACCGCTCCAGCTGGCGCAGCGCGCCGCCTCACCGTCGTTCCCCTCACCGCGGCCCTGTACTTCATCGTCTCCGGCGGGCCGTACGGACTCGAGGACCTGATCGCCGCCACCGGCTATGAACGGGCCCTCCTCCTCCTCTTCCTCACCCCCATCCTCTGGAGCTTGCCGACCTCGCTGATGGTCGCGGAGCTGTCCACCGCGCTCCCCGAGGAAGGCGGCTACTACGCGTGGGTGCGCCGCGCGCTGGGCCCGTTCTGGGGCTTCCAGGAGGCGTGGCTCTCCATCGCGGCCAGCGTCTTCGACATGGCCATCTACCCCACGCTGTTCTCGCTCTACGTGGGGCGGCTGGTCCCGCGGCTGTCGCAGGGCTGGGCGCCGCTCGCCATCGGGGCGGGGATGATCGCCGTCGCGGTGGCGTGGAACCTCCGCGGCGCCGAGCAGGTCGGCCGCTCCGTCCTCGGCTTCGGCTTGCTGGTGCTGGCGCCGTTCGCGCTGCTGGTCCTGCTGTCGTGCAAGTACCAGGCCCTCCCGGAGGCGATGACGGCCCCGCGCGGCGGCGGCCTGGTCACCGGCCTCCTGGTGGCGATGTGGAACTTCATGGGCTGGGACAACGCCTCCACCTTCGCCGGCGAGGTGCACCGCCCCCAGCGCACGTACCCGCTGGCGATCCTCGGGGCCCTCTCGCTGATCGTGATCACCTACGCGCTCCCGGTCTGGGCCGCGCGCGCCACCTGGTTCGACGCGGAGAGCTGGAGCACCGGGTCATGGGTGGAGGCGGGGCACGTGCTGGGCGGCCCGCTGCTGAGCTTCCTCATCGCGGTGGGCGGGGCCGTCTCCGCGCTCTGCACCTTCAGCTCCCTGGTGCTCTCGTACTCGCGGGTGCCGGGGGCGCTGGCGGCGGACGGGCTGCTCCCGGCGGCGCTCGGCCGGAAGAGCACGAAGACCGGCGTGCCGGTGCTCTCGGTGCTGCTGTGCGGGGTGCTCTACACCGCCTGCCTGGGCCTGGGCTTCGAGCGGCTGGTGGAGCTGGACGTGGTGCTCTACGGGCTGAGCCTGGCGCTGGAGTTCGCCGCCCTGGTGGTGCTTCGGCGCCGCCAGCCGGACCTCCCCCGGCCCTTCCGCGTCCCCGGCGGCCTGCGCGGCGCGGTGGCCGTCTCGGTGCCGCCGATGGCGCTCATCCTCCTCGCCATCTGGATGGGGATGGGCAGCGGGGAGCCGGAGCGCGTCCGCGGCACCGGCCTGGGCCTGTTCATCGCGATGCTGGGCGCGCCGGCCTTCGCGGTGCTCTCGCGAAAGCGCGGCGCGCCCGTGGTCGCGGCCGGGTGAGTCGCTACTTGGACGGCTGGGGCGGAGGGACGAAGGACGCGTGGTCGACGCGGATCTTCCACTGCCCGTTCACCTTCACGTAGACCTCGGAGGTCTGGACCTGGGCGGTGATCTTCTTGCCGTCCGGGCCGGTGAAGGTGTCCTCCCAGAGGCCCATGCCCATCGCGGTGTTCGGGCTGGTCTGCACCACGTCGTAGGACTGGAGGGTGACGGCGATGTCCGGGGTCATCTGGAACGACTGCTTCCAGAAGCCCTCGAGCGCCGCCTTGCCGGAGCCCTCCTGGCCCATGAACGCGTAGATGAACTTCGGCTCGGCGTCGTAGAGGGTGACGATCTTCGCCACGTCGTGGGCGTTGCACGCGGCGGCCCAGGCGCGGGCCTGGGTGGTGATCTCGGACTTGGCGTCGCCCGCGAACGCCGACGAGGAGAGGAGCAGCGCGGCGAGGAGTGTGGTCTTCATGATGAGTAGTCCTTTCGTTACTTCTTCTGGGCGGGGGCGGGAGGCGGCGGGCCGAACGAGGTGTGCTCGGCGGAGATCAGCCAGCGGCCGTCCTTCTGCTTCGAGAGCACGCGGGTGCAGCGCAGCGGCAGCGGCATCGGCTTGCCGTCCGGGCCGGTCACCATGTTGTCGAAGTGGCTGATGCTGAGGATGGTGTTGGGGTCCAGCTGCATCCCCTCCACGGACCGCAGCGTGCCGGCGCGGCTCGGGTCGGCGAACACCTTGGGGAGGATCTGCAGGAGCTCCTTCTTGCCGTGGACTCGGCCGAAGACGCCGATGTGCTGGGCGTCCTCGGTGAAGAGGGCGAGCACGGCCGGCACCGACTTCTGCGGGTCCTTGATGTTGACCGCCGCGATGAACGCGTCGTTGAGCTTCTGCGCTTCGGCCTGGGCGTCCGCGCGCGCCGCGGGAGCGAACGCAAGCAGCGCCATGGCCACGATGGCGTACTTCATGGGTGAGTCCCCTTTGCCGGAGTCCGGCGGTTGGAAATGACGCGCGAAAAGACGGCGGAGCCCCGCGAAACTCATCGGTGCTTCGCAACCGCCTGGACTGGCTGGGGACCTACATCCGTGCCGGGAAGCCGAAGCGCTCCGGCAGCGTGGGGTCGAGGAACGAGGTGACCTCCGCGAGCTGTTCGCCCTCGTACCGGAGGACCTGGATCGACCGCGGCGCGTAGGTCCCGCCCGCCGCGGGGTCGCGCTCATACACCGCCAGCGCGGGCGCGCCGTTGGCCCAGGTGACGGACATCTTGTAGCGCCCGGGCGCGTCGTGGCCGGCGAGGAGCGCGCCGGAGAGGAAGGCGCGGATGGCGTCGCGGCCGCTGAACCAGGTGTAGAGCGGCGGCATGGCGAAGGCGGCGTCCTCGCGCAGCAGCGACACCAGCGCGCCGACGTCGCCCTCCTCCCAGGCCCGGATGTAGCGGCCCAGGAGCTTGAGCAGCTCCGGCTTGTCCTCGGCGATGGCGGGGCGGGCCTCCGAGCGCGAGACGCCGCGCGCGTCCAGCGTCTCCCTGGCCCGCTGCAGCGCGCTGTTCACCGCCGCCACGGTCAGGTCGAGGATCTCCGCCACCTCGGCCGCGGACCAGCCCATCACCTCGCGGAAGACGAGCACCGCGCGCTGCTTGGGCGGGAGCCACTGGAGGGCGGCGAGGAAGGCCAGCTGCACGCTCTGGCGCAGGGAGACCTGGGCCTCGGGGCCCAGCGGAGGCTCGCCCAGGGCAGAGTCAGGGTAGGGCTCCATCCACAGCACGCCCTCCGCGGCCGGCTCCAGCGGCGCGGAGGGGTCCGCGGCCGGCCGGTCCGAGACGAGCTGCCGGCGCCCGCGCGACTCCAGGTGGTCGAAGCAGGCGTTGGTGGCGATCTTGTAGAGCCAGCCGCGGAGCGAGGCGCGGCCCTCGAACCGGTCGATGCTCCGCCACGCCCGGAGCAGCGTCTCCTGGACCAGGTCCTCGGCGTCGTGGAGCGACCCGACCATCCGGTAGCAGTGGGCCTGCAGCTCGCGGCGCATCGGGCCGGCGAGCGCGAGGAACGCGCCTTCACCTCCGGCGCGGGCGGCGGCGATCTGCTCGGCGGCGGTGGCGGCGGACATGGGCGCGAAGGTTAACGGGCGCGCAGCTCGTGCGCACGGTTGTGCTCCCGCCGCCGATGCTTATTGGTTGAGGACGAACATGGAACGCGCCCAGCTCATTCACGCCCTGGAGGAGAGGTTCAGGCGGATCATGCACCTGCTCTACGACACCAGCGTGAGCCCCCCGGACCTGGACCGGGAGATCTCCCCCTACCTGGCGGACGACGTCCGGTTCCGGGACCCGTGGCAGGGCGAGACGGGGAGCGAGAAGTACCGGCTGGGCGCGGCGGGGTTCCACGCCATGTTCCGCTTCCACTTCGAGCTGTACCAGCTCAACGTCCACCTCGAGGCGGACGGCCGGACGGGGCGGGCGCTGGCGGACGGGGTGATGCACCTGAAGCCGGTCCGGTTCCTGCCGTCGTACCCGCTGCGGACCATCCTCGCCTACGAGTTCGAGGTGACCGCGCCACCGGACTTCCTCATCTACGACCACGAAGAGATGTGGAGTCTGGCGGACATGATCGAGGCGCTCCCCGGCATCGGGTGGTTCTACGCGAAGGTGTTCCGGCCGGCGTTCAGCAAGGGGTTCCTCGCGGCGTCGCGGCTGAGCCTGCGCGCGAAGGACGAGCTGGTGCGGATCGGGTAGAATGCGACGCGATGCGCACGCAGATGGCGCCACCGATTGGGGTGTTCCTCGCGCCGCTCATGCTGCTGCTCTTGCTGGACGTCGCGCCTTTCCAGGAACCGGTCGTCCTGTTGCCGGTCAGCCGGAGCTTCGCCGGTCCGGATCACAGCTGCGGGTTCAAGGATGGCGTGATGCTCTCGTTGACGGCCGATCGCCGGCTGTTCATGAACAGCGTGCCGGTCGACCTCGACGCCGTTCCGCGGGCGTCCGGCGTGGTGCTCATGGCTGACGCACGGCTGTCGTATGGCGACGTGGCGCCGATCCTGCGGAAGCTGCGGGGCCAGGGCGCCTCCGTGTGCATCGCCACGGCGGCGCTCCTGCCCCGTTGAACCCGAGCCATCGCTCGTATTGACCCCCTCGGATGGAAACTCTGCGTCCGGACGTGGAGCTGAAGGAGGTCGCCGGCCAGATGGTGGCCGAGCTGATGAAGACCTTCCCCTCCGGACGGCCTGGAGACCGGCCCGTTCGACTCCAGCGACGGGACCAAGGGCCTGATCACCGGCTACCGCTTCGCCTCCATGGGCACCGGCGCCGGGGGACACGAAGGCCAACCCCGCGCCCACGGACGCGGCCATCTCGGCGCAGATTCACGAGATGATCGAGCAGCGCTAGCGCGAGCCCAGCACGCGCATCGCCAGCACCAGCAGCAGCCCGGCGGCGGCGAGGATGGCGAACACCGCCGCGCCCAGCTTGAACATGGAGAAGGCGGAGTCCTGGTCGCGCTTCCGCCTGGGCGCATCCTGCGTCCGGCGTGGAATCGGGGCCTGGCCCTGGCGCGGCCCCCCGCGGTCCGACCGCTCGTTGCGGTCCACGCGTTCGGCGCGGAGGTCGCCGCGCGCCTCCCGGCTGTCCCTCATCTCGCCGCGCGCCTCGCGGCTGTCCCGCATGTCCGGCCGGCGCTTGGGCGGCGGCGCCGGTGGGCCGCGCACCACGGTGGAGTCGTCGAACTTGGGCTCCGGCGGCCGCTGCGGCTGCGGCGGGCGGGAGATGAGGCCGGCGCGCAGGTCGTTGGTGGCGTCGTCCATCGACTCGCCGGAGTCATCGACGTCCTCCACCGCCTTCTGAGCAGGGCGGGTGGACGGTACGCCGCTCCACCCGGCCCCGGACCCGCCGTCCGCCTTGGCGGGCGGGATGACCGGGAGGCTGCCGGCGATGTTGAGCTGCTCCAGCTCGCTGTCGCTGATGCCGGCGGCGATCTCCGCCAGCTGCGCCTTGAGCGCCTCGGCGGCGGCGCCCTTGGGGAGCACCGGCCGGGCCACCCCCGCGCCGCTCGAACCGCCCCGCTGCGCCTGGGCCGAGGCCCGTTCGGCGCGCTCGCGCTCCCGCTCCCCGGTGTTCCGGCGCGGCGAGCGCGGCTCGGCCCTCGGCTCTTGTCGGGCGGGCGAGGGCGGCGGCGCCGGCGGCAGCACGTGCCGGGTGGTCTCGTGGCTGGCGGCGAGCGCGTCGCTGGAGAGCAGCTGCCGGGTCTGCTCGCGGCGGTCGGCGAAGTAGCGCTGCACCAGTTGGCCGATCTGCTCCTGATGCCACATCCGCTCGGCGGAGATGCGCTCGATGGCGCGGGCCATCTCCAGCGCGTTGGGGAAGCGCTCGTCGCGGTTGCGGCGGAGCGCCTTGAGCACCACCGAGTCGATCTCCGGCGCGACGTTGGGGTTCTGCTCCGAGGGCGGGGCGGCGTCCGTCTCCAGGGCGGCCATGATCTCCGCCTCGTGGTCCTCGCCGTGGAACAGCCGCATCCCGGTGAGGCACTCGTGGAACACCACGCCCAGCGAGTACACGTCGGTGCGCGCGTCCAGGTCCTTCCCGCGCAGCTGCTCCGGGGACATGTAGCCCAGCGTGCCCTTCACCATCCCCGCCGCGGTCCGCGTGTTGCGGTCCTTGGCCTTGGCGATGCCGAAGTCCAGCAGCTTGGTCGTCCCGTCGTACGTCACCATGATGTTCTTCTCGGCGACGTCGCGGTGGATGACCGGGTGCGGGCGGCCCAGCGGGTCCGTGAAGGTGTGCGCGTAGTGGAGCGCCATCGCGGTCTCGTGCACCACCGCCATGGTGAAGCCGATGGGGATGGGCTCCTGCGACTCGTGGCAGGCGCGGGCGATCTCCAGCAGGTCGGCGCCGGCGATGAACTCCATCGCCAGGAACAGCTCCTCCGAGGCCACGTCCAGGTCGTAGACGTGGGCGATGTTGGGGTGGTTGAACGCGGCGGTGATCTTCGCCTCGTCCAGGAACATGTCGACCAGCTCCTGCTCCGCCTTCACGTCCGGGAGGATCTGCTTGAGCACCACCAGCTTCTGGAAGCCGGCGTGGCCGCGCTGGAACGCCAGGTAAATGGCGGCCATGCCTCCGGTCGAGAGGCGGCACACGATTTCGTACTTGCCAAGCTTCCGCCCGCTGTAGCGGTCGGGGGCGAGGGTCACGACCGGGCCAGACGACATCGGCGGCGCAGAATGGCACAGCCGAACGACCGCGACTACAGGGCGCGAATGAAGAGTGCCTTCAGGTACTCGGTCTCCGGGAGGGTGGCCAGGGCCGGGTGATCGATCCCCGCACCGCGGCGCTCCAGCACCTGCACCGCCCGCCTGGCGTCCCGGGCGGCCGCCAGGACCACCTCCTCGAACGCCTCCCGGCTCACCTTGTGCGAGCAGGAGCACGTCACCAGGAGCCCGTCCGGCCTCAGGCAGCGGAGCGCCCGGAGGTTGAGCTCCCGGTACGCCCTCAGCGCCGTCTTCACCCCCTCGCGCCGCTTGGCCAGGCCGGGCGGGTCCACCACCACGGTGTCGAACCTCCGGCCCTCGCGGTCGAAGGCGTGGAGCACGTCGAAGGCGTTGGCCTCCCGGACCTCGACGGTGGACCGGCCGTTGGCGGCGGCGTTGGCGCGGGCGCGCCCGGCCGCCCCGGGGTCCTGCTCCACCGCCAGCACCGACGTGCAGCGCCCGGCGGCCAGGGCCAGGGCGAACCCGCCGTGGTAGCTGAAGCAGTCCAGGGCCTCGCCCGCGCCCAGCTCCCCCGCCCGGAGGTGGTTGTCCGCCTGGTCGAGGAATGAGCCGGTCTTCATGTCCTGGAGCAGGTCCACCTCGAAGCGGTTGGCGCCCTCCTGGAAGGCGAAGCGGAAGGGCGGGTCGCCGTGCAGCGGACGGGCCTCGCGCGGCAGCCCCTCGAAGTCGCGGCCGGAGGCGTCGTCGCGGAGCGCCGCATGGGTGCAGCCGGTCAGCTCCAGAAGCCACCGCGCCCACTGCTCCTTGCGGACGTCCGCGCCCTCGGACAGCGACTGCACGGTGAGGCCGGCGCCGTACCTATCGGCGAAGAAGCCCGGCAGCAGGTCGGCTTCCCCATGCACCAGCCGCAGCGCCTCGCGCCCGCGGCCGGCCACGGCGCGGCGCCGGGCCACCGCCCGCTCCAGGCGCTCGCGGAAGAAGGCGTCGTCCACCGGCGAGGCGTCGCGGGTGAGCAGCCGGAGCGCCAGGGGCGACTTCCGGGCCCAGAACGCCTGGCCCACCGGGTTGCCCTGCGGGTCCACCACGCGCACCACCGCGCCGGGCGGGAGCCGGTCCGGGGCGGAGGCGACGTCCTGCCGGTAGCACCACGGGTGGAGCGCGCGCAGCCGCTGCGCCCCCTGGAGGGTGACCGAGACCTGCTCCACTACTCCAGCCCGCGGGCCGCCAGCTCGAAGTCGTCCTCGCCGCGGAGGTGGCCGACCTCGTGGAGGAGGGTGACGCGGATCTGCTCGCGCAGCTCGTCGCCGTTGCGCACCGCCCGCTCGAGGTTCCGCCGGTAGAGCGCCACCGACCGGCACGGCGACTCGTCCGCCGAGCACTTCTCGCCCAGCGGCGGCCCGCGGAACAGGCCGAGGATGGCGGGGGAGAGCGGCGGTTCGCCGGAGAGGAGGTCCTCGTCCTTGGGGATCTCCTCGGCGGTCACCGGCACCCCGCCCAGGTCCTTGCGCATGTCCGCCGGCAGGTCGCCCACCGCGCGCGCCACCGCCTCCTTGAACGCCTCCGGCGACATCTCCACCGGCGCGGGGAAGTCCTCGGGGGACAGCTCGCGCGCCTTGGCGAAGTGCTTCTCCGACAGCTTGTACTTGCCCTCCCGCTCGAAGAGCAGTCCCAGGTGCTGGTGGGCGTGCGCGGCGCGCTCCTTGTCGTCCAGCATGGAGCTGAAGGCGGCCTTCGCCTCCGGGAAGCGGCACAGCTCGAACAGGGCGATGGCGCGCTCGTAGGCGGCGTCCTTGTTGCCCTTGTCCAGGGAGAGCACCCGCTCCGCCCGCTCCAGCGCGTCCTTGGCCTGGCCCAGGTCGTTGAACGCCATGGCGGCCACCAGCGCCAGCTCGACCTGCATGTCCTTGTCGCCCTGCTTGTCCGCCTCCACCAGGCCGTGCTCGGCGTAGACGGAGGCCAGCTCGTCCCGCTCCCGCGAGGAGGGCAGGTGGATGGCGTACAGGCGGGCGGCGCCCAGGAGCGCGTCCAGGTGGTCAGGGTCCAGCGCCAGCGCGCGCGCGTAGGCGAGGGCGGCCTCGTCGAAGCGGCCCAGCGCGGTCAGCGCCGCCCCCCGCTCCGAGTGCGCCTGCGGGTCGTCCGGCAGCAGCGCGGTGGACTGGGCGGCGCAGGAGAGGGCGTCCTCGTACTTGCCGTCGTCGTAGAACTTGCGCGCCGCGCCCAGCGGGTCGGAGCCTTCCGCCTGGCACACCGCCAGCGGGACCACCTTCTTCGCCCCGGTGGCGGGGGTGGAGAGTGGCGCGTTGCCGGAGCCGCCGGTGGCGGGCGAGGTCTTGGCGGCGGTCTCCGCCGACTTCGCCGCGGCGGCTCCCTTGTCCTTGGACGTGGTGCTCTGGCACGCCGCGGCCAGCGCGAGCAGTGCGATCGTGGTCCAGCGCCGATGCATCGACCCCCCATCGTACGACGGATCGGCGGAGGGCCGTAAAGCGATCGGCGCGCATCCGTGAACGCCCGGCTGGTGAGCGGCGCGTCAGATCAGGGGGCTCCGTCCAAGGACCCAGGGGACGCTGAGGCGGCGGCCCGCGGCCGCGACCGATCGAGGCTCAGCCGAACAGCCCCAACTGCGTCGCCGCCGGGGCCCGCTTTGCGCGCGGCGCCTGGGCCTGCTCCGCCCGCTGCAGCCCCAGGCTCCGGCAGAGCAGGTCGAAGCCCTTCTCCAGCGACGCCAGCTCCTCCGGCTGCGGCGTCCTCCGGCCCAGCACCCGCCGCACCCGCGTGGCCGCCTCCGGGTAGGCCTCGGTGACGCGGCGGAGGAAGTTGTCGCGCACCGCCTGGGCGGGGGCGAAGAAGCGGATGCCGGCGAAGCGCGCCCCGGCGTTGGCGGCGCGGGTGAGCATGGCCTTGAGCTGGAGCTCGTCGTCGTCCAGGCCGGGGAACACCGGCGCCACCATCAGCCCCACCTCCACGCCCAGCCGCGCCAGCGCCTCCATGGCGGCGAGGCGGCGGAAGGCGGACGGGGCGCGCGGCTCCACCAGCCGGTTCACCTTCTCGTCCAGCGACGGGAGCGAGAAGGCGACGGTGAGGTGGTTCCTCCGGGCGATCTCCCGGAGCACGTCGCCGTCGCGGGCGATCAGCGAGGAGCGGGTGCTGATCCGCAGCTCGCGGCCCTCCTCCTCCGCCAGCAGCCCCAGCAGCGCGCGGGTGAGCCGCACCTGCTCCTCCACGTGCTGCCACGCCTCGGTCTGCTCGCCGAGGTGGATGGGGTGGCCGCGGAAGTCCTCGTGGTGCAGCTCCGCGCGGAGCACCTGGGCGGCGTTGACCTTCACCGCCACCTTCGACTCCAGCTCGCGCCACCCGGCGGCGTCCTCGCGCTCCAGGCGCGCCGGGCAGGCGAGGCACCCGAACTGGCAACCTTCATACGGGTCCAGGCGCCAGTGCCAGCTCCCGTTCTCCTCCGGCTGCTGGCGGAGGAGCGACTTCACGCGGATGGCGACGTAGCGCACGCCCGGCGCCGACGCGCCCGGGACCGCCACCTCGCTGTCGAACCGCTCCAACCGCTCCATCGCTCGCCTCCTGGCCGGCCGAAAACTTGACGACCAAACGTGACGTGCCGAGGCAACATGAGCATCGTCACGCCCTCTGACAAGTGGTCACCGGAAACGCTCTGGGGCCGGAAAATCGGCCATTTGCGGGCGCGGGCGGGGTGGTGCCAGAGTCCGTCCGGGGAGGGGTTGATGCGACACACCTGGTTGGCGGTGGCAATCCTGGCCGCGCTCTCTGTTTCCCGCCCGACGCATGCGGCGACGAAGCCCGGGAGCTGGACGAACGGCGGGATGCTCGGGACGGACACGGGGGCGCTGTTCGCGACGGTCGGCTTCCCCGGGCTGTCCATCGGCTACCTGCGCGGGCTGAGCGACACGCTCGACGTCGGCGGCCGGTTCACCTTCAACTACGGCGGCGAGGGCATCCCCAACAAGACGGCGCTGGGCCTGAAGATCGCCGCGGAGGCCAAGCTCAAGCCCGACCTGGGGATGCCGTTCTCGATCATCCTGCGCGCGCAGCCGGGGCTGGGCCTCTACTTTCCGACCGGCTTCAACTTCGTCCTGTTGCAGGTCCCGGTGGAGGCGGCGCTGGGCTTCGAGCCGATCCCCAACCTCGGGGCGCACCTCTCCGTGGAGGTGCCGCTGGGGCTGCAGTTCTGGAGCGGGCTGGGCACCTCCATCACGGAGATTCAGCTCCCGGTCCTCTTCGGCGGCGGGGTGGAGCTGAAGCTGGATCCGGCGCTCAGCGTCACCGGGCAGCTCCACATGGGGCCCTACGTGCAGGTGACGCTGGGGACGATCACCGAGACGTACTTCGCGATGGACGCGCTGATCGGCGTCACCTACCGGCTGCCGTAGCGGGGTCGGGCGGGGGCGCGGGCGCGGTGGCCGCGGCGGAGGCGAGCATCCCCGGGATGACCAGCAGGTTCACGGTGCTGGCCATGGTCCGGTAGGTCAGCTCGGAGGCGAACATCTCCTGGTGGATGATCATCCCGAAGAAGGAGCCGGCCAGCGCGTGCGCCATCACCACCGCGTCGCAGTCCTTGCGGAACTCGCCCGTCTTCTGCCCGTAGCGGATGACGCCGGCGAAGAACGCCACGTAGGAGACGAAGGCGTCGTGGATGGCGGCGGCCACGCGCGGGTTCGTGCCGATGCTCTCCGCGCCCATGATGGTGAAGAAGAGGGCATAGTTGCGGTTCTCGGAGATGGCGTCGATGGCGATCTGCGCGTAGGAGGCGAGCTGGTCGCGCGCGGTCTTCTTGCGCATCTCCTCCACCCGCGGCACGAACTCGCCGATGAAGCGGGCGTGGAGCATCTCGCAGGCGGCGAGGAGGATGTCCTCCTTAGTGGGGAAGTGCCAGTAGAGGGCGCCGGGGCTCATCTTGATGGCCTTGGCGAGGTCCACCATGGTGGTGGCCTGGTAGCCCTGCTGCGAGAAGAGGCGGACCGCCTTCTCGATGATCTCCGCGCGAGTCCGGGCGGCGCGCTCCTGCTTGATCTGCCGCATCGCGGGGGACTTCTTCATGATGGCGGCACGGGTATCCCATCCACTGCCGAAAGGAAAGACGTTGAGCGCGCTCGTCCTCGCCTCCACTTCCCCCGCCCGAAGGGCCCTGCTGGACGCGCTGGGCGTGCCCTACGAGGCGACGGCGCCCGGGGTCGACGAGGTGGTCCCGCCCGGGACGCCGGTGGAGCGGGCCACCGCGATGCTGGCGCGGCGGAAGGCGGAGGCGGTGGCGAAGGTCCGTCCGGAGGCGCTGGTGCTAGGCGCGGACCAGCTGGTCGAGCTGGACGGGGCGGCGCTGGGGAAGCCGGCGGACGCCACGGCGGCGCTCGGGCAGCTCCGCTCGTTGTCCGGGCGAACCCACCGCATCGTCACCGCGGTGTGCCTGGTGGGCCCGGGCGTCGACCTGGAGGAGGTGGACGTGGTGGGGATGAAGCTCTTCTCCTTGTCGGAGGACGAGCTGCGCCGCTACGTGGCCACCGGCGAGTGGCAGGGCTGCGCGGGCGGGTACCGGGTGGAGGGGCGCGGGCAGGCGCTGTTCGAGGACATCCAGGGCGACCGCACCAGCGTGCAGGGGCTGCCCATGCTGCGGGTGGTGCGGATGCTGCGAAGCGCGGGGATGCTGTGAAGCGGAGGAGCACATGAGAACGATGCTCGCGGTGGCGGCTGTGGTGTGGCTTGGCTCCGGATGCGTGCAGATGGCGCGATACCGGATCGATCCGAACGAGCTGAGCAGCCTGGACGGGTACGACGCCAAGAACGAACGGACGACGACGGTCACCGTGCCGACGACGTACATGGTCGGCAAGACGCCTGTCGCCGGGACCGCCCAGGTGCCCCAGCTGGTAACGGACAAGCCGTACCGCCTCATTCACCCCAGCGGCCGGATCTTCGACTTCAACTCCGGGACCCCCATGGCCTTCCTCACCACCGGCGGGGCCACCGACCTCATCCGGTGGCGCTCCATCAGCCTGACTGGAGGGACGCTGCAGGCGGTGCCGCTGAAGGCGTCCGAGCTGACCCTGAACGTCCCGATGACGGACGTGAAGGGGGCAGTGTTCCAGGTGCCCAGCATCGGGCGGGGGTTCCTGCAGGGAGGGCTTTGGACCACGGGCATCGGCGCCGCGGCCGGCCTCGTGGGGCTGCTGCTCTACGGCTCGAACCCCAACTCGTTCGTCGTGCCGCTCAGCCTGGGCGTCGTCGGCGGCACGATGGTGCTCAGCGGCCTCCCCATCGCGCTCCTCGGGCTGGCGTACGACCGCAACAGCGACGCGGACGCGGACGACCTCAAGCTGGGGACGCTGGGCTCGCCTTCGCCGAAGAAGTGAGGCCGGCCTCCACCGCGGCGGCCCACGCGGCGGGGTCCTCCAGCATCGGGTAGTGGCCCAGTTGGTCCAGCCAGCGCACCTGCGTGCCGGTGAGCGCGCCCACGCGGGTGGCGATCTCCGAGACGGCGATGGGGTCGCGCATCGCCCAGACGACGTTCACGCGGATGCCCTTGGCGGCGAGGCGGGACAGGGAGCCGATCCAGCGCTCGCGGAAGCGGACGCGTTCGTGGAGGTAGGAGGAGATCTGCGGGAGCCGGCGGGTGCCGCCGCCGTGGAAGGAGAGCCACCAGTGCAGGTCCAGCTCCTGGTCGCTCACCGCGTCCGGCCTGGCGAAGATGCGCTTGAGCTGGTTGACGAACATCCGCCGGCTGGCGAGCCGCGCGAAGGCGGGGCCGGTGACCTTGCTGCGCAGGAGCCGCTGGGTGACGCGGAGCTTGGCCAGCTCCAGCAGCATCGAGCCGTTGCAGAAGGTGACGCTCAGCAGCTTGAACGGGAGGACGTCGCGCACCGCGCGGGCGCACAGCTCGGTGGCGACGGAGGTGCCGTAGTCGTGCGCCACCACGTGGCCGCGCTCCACCCCGAACGAGCGCCACACCGCCAGCGCCACCTCGGCCTGCTCCACCAGTGAGTACGAGTAGTCCACCGGCTTCTCGGAGAGGCCGAAGCCGAGGTGGTCGTGACAGACGACGCGCCGCCCGCGGGTGAGGTGCGGCAGCGCCGGGGCGAGGTCGTACGAGGAGGTGGGGAAGCCGTGGAGGTAGAGGACCGGGTCGCCGTCCTCCGTGCCGTCCATGCGCGCGAACACGCGGCGGCCCAGGATGGTGAGGTCGCGCCCACCGGCCCGCCAGGTCTGGATCTCCGGGGGAACTCGTTCCGCCATGGGGGCGCGACCATACCGTCAGCCGCCATCCCACGTAAGCTCATCCGCCACCGTCCAGGGAGGGGCCCTTGCCCGACGAAGATCAGATCGACGTCGCGTTCTCCGCCGCCGAGGGGAGCCGCATCGAGAAGCTGTCCGCGAAGATCGGCGAACACGTCATCGGAACCCCCGGCAGCCCGAACAAGGGCTCCTGCAAGGCGGCCAAGGGGTGGAAGCTGCGCTGGGAGATCCGCGGCAGCCGGCGGGGCCAGTACCACCTCAAGGTCGTGGTCAACGGCGAGACGGCGTTCGACGAGGACATCTCCTTCGACGAGTTCGGGGTCGACAATGGCGCGTACCCCGTCTAGCGCCGCCTTCGCGCTCGCCCTCCTCGCCGGCGCCGCCGCCGCCCAGCACCAGGAGCCGGCGAAGTCCATCGCCGTCCCCTCCATCGCCGCCGCCGCGCTGCCCGCCACCGGGTCCGTCGCCGGGCCGGCGGTGAGCGGCGACGTCAACACCAACATCGGCGAGACCACCCTCAACGCGAGCGTGAAGCTGGCCCTCCCGGTGGGCCTGGGCGCGGAGTTGGCGGTGCAATCCGCCCAGCCCACCAGCGGCGCGGGCGCGCTGTTCGACAACGGCGACTCCATCGCCTCGGGCGCGCAGGTCTCCCTCGCCATCGCCTACGCCAACTACGACCTGCTCCCGGACAACGACCCCGGCGTGGTGAAGTTCGAACAAGCCCTCCACAACTGCCAGGCGGTCTCCGCCTCCCGCCTGCGCGACAAAGGCCGCGAGCTGGACGCCCTGCGCGAGCGCCAGAAGAAGAACGCGCTCCAGGAGGGCGACCAGGAGAAGCTGGCCGCGCGCGAGAAGTCCGGCTGCACCTACGGCGAGAGCGACGCCTTCTGGCTCGCCGAGCACGCCCGCTCGCGGCCGTTCCTCGCCAGCATCAAGGGCACGCTGGGGCGCTCCGCCGCCACCTTCCTCGACCCCGGCACCCTGGAGCCGCAGGAGGACCTGGTGAAGGTCGGCGTGAGCGTGGCGGTCGGCCAGTACGTCACCTCCAGCCTGATCGTCGCCGGCTCCTTCCGCTGGGCCAGCGGCAACGTGGCCGGGGGCGGCCCGGCGAACATCTGTCACCAGATCGGCGTGGACGCCCTCAACCAGCCCATCACCCAGTGCGAGGAGGGCGTCCTGGGCAGGCCGGTGCGCGGGAACCTCTTCCGCCTGGCGCTGGAGATGCGGCACCTGGTGGGCAACGGGCTGATCTGGGACCCCAGCGTCTCGCTCTCCTGGGCCGACCTGAACCCGCCCACCTTCCGCGCCCAGCTCCCGCTCCTCTTCGAGATCGTCTCCAGCCACGAGGACCAGACCCCGCTCCTGATCGGCCTGACCTTCGGCTACGCGCAGGTGCTGGGGACGTCGACGACGCCGTCGGCCCAGTCCTTCACCATCGCCGGGACCCTCCAGACGGAGTTCTCGCTCAGCAGGCTCTGAGGCTTCAGGGCCCGCGCAGCTCGGCGACGATCTCCGCCGCCGCCTTCCGGGCCTTGCCCAGCTCGGCCGGGCCGAAGCTGGCGGCGCCGACCACCGGGTGCCCGCCGCCGCCGTAGCGCTCGGCGATCTGCGCCAGGTTGTGGGTGCGGGTCTCCGGCCGCCACGGGTTGGACCCGAGCGAGATCTTGCACCGCTTCTCGCTCCGCCCCACCCAGACGACGTACCGCGCCTCCGGGTAGAGCGAGTAGGCGATGAACTTGTTCAGCGAGTCCAGGCCCTCGTCCGCCACGTCGAAGAACACCACGCCCTTCTCCAGCGCGGCCTTCTTCCGGACGACCTCGATGTTGGCGCGGTGCCGCTCCAGCAGCGGCTTCAGCGGCCCCTGGATCCACGGCTCCGCCACCACCTCCGCCAGCGGCCGGCGCTGCAACTCGCCGATCAGCCGCGGGATGAGCGCCGGGTCCTTGTTCGCCTCCAGCACGGTCATCAGCTGCAGCGCGGGCTCCGCCAGCTCCACCGCCTGCCGCGGCGACTCGAACAGCGCGCCGTCGATGATCTCCGCCCAGTGCAGCAGCTCCTTCATCGACTCCGGGACCGACCACCCGTACCGGTCCCTTACCACGTCCGCGATGAACACCGTGCAGCTCTTCCGCGCCCCGTCGTGGAACTTGCGCCCGCCGGCGTCGCGCCGGAAGTGCTCCTCGTCCCCCGGCTGCTGGAAGGCGGAGACGTGGTGGTCGAACCACCAGGTGAGCTTCGGGCTCTGCGAGTACCGGAAGTCGACGATGGCGTTCTCGTCCCCGGTGAACACCGCCTCGTCGATGCCCTGCCCGCCCGCCTTGTGGAACAGGCCCTCGTAGGCCAGCTCCGCGCCCGGGCGCACCTTGTCCAGGTAGAACCGCGAGAACACCGCGGCGCTCGCCGCGCCGTCGAAGCAGCTGTCGTGGTACAGCACCTTCATCCGCATCGGCGCCGTCTCCTACTTGATGGTCAGCCCCTGGCCGAGCTGCTCGAACGCGGCCTGCGCCGCCGGCACGTTCTGGCCCACGGTCACCACCGCCAGCGCGACGAAGCGCCCGTCGTCCAGCTTGCCGCAGCCCAGCCGCCCCACGTCGCCCGCCGACGAGCGCACCTCGTACACCAGCGCCACCTCGCCCAGGGCCGAGGGGACGGTCCCCTCCACCGGCTTGGGCGGGTTGGTGGCCCCCAGCGCCTCCAGGTAGGACTGGCAGC
>DASRBA010000169.1:0-6780 GCA_035637895.1 Myxococcaceae bacterium | reverse complement strand
GGCCTCGTCCACCTCCTCCGCCCCGCCCTCCACCATCACGATGGCCTCGCGCGAGCACGCCATCGCCACGTCCAGGTCGCTCTCCGAGCGCTGCTTGGCGGTGGGGTTGGCCACCAGCTGGCCGCCCACCCTGCCCACGCGAATGCCGGCGATGGGCCCGTTGAACGGGATGTCGGAGATCATCAGCGACGAGGACGCGGCGGTGATGCCGTGCACGTCGCCCTCGTTGTTCGGGTCCGCGGAGATGACGCCGGCGATGACCTGCGTCTCGTACCCGTAGCCCTCCGGGAACAGCGGCCGGCAGGAGCGGTCCACCAGCCGGGAGGTCAGCGTCTCCTTCTCCGTCAGCCGGCCCTCGCGCTTGAAGTAGCTGCCGGGGATCCGGCCCGCCGAGTACAGCTTCTCCTGGTACTCCACCGTCAGCGGCAGGAAGTCGACGTCCTTCCTCTCCCGCGCGGATACCGCGGTGGTGAGGATCATCGTGTCGCCGTAGCGGACGACCACCGCGCCGTCCGCCTGCTTCGCCATCTTGCCGGTCTCGATCGACAGCTCGTGCTCGCCGATCTTGACGCTCTTCTTGAGGAACATGACCGTGCCTTCTCAGAGGCGCCGGCACGCTCCAGGAGCCAGGGACGGGGTGGAACTTTTGATCCCTGATCGCGGAGGCCAAGAACCACCCTTGGCCCACTCGATCGGAAACCAAAAACGCCATCCCGGCCCCTGCACACCCGACCCACCGGCACCGCTATCCAATACGACCTGTGTTTGCCGGCGGCCGCACCATGCGAACCGCCGTCCTGCTACTTCCTGATGCCCAGCCCTTCGATCAGCTTCTTGTACCGCCCGCTGTCCTTGCCCTTCAGGTAGTCGAGCAGCCGCCGCCGCTGGCCGACGAGCTTGAGCAGCCCTCGCCGCGAGTGGTGGTCCTTCTTGTGCGTCTTGAAGTGCTCCGTGAGCTGGTTGATCCGCTCCGAGAGCAAGGCCACCTGCACCTCAGGAGACCCGGTGTCCTTCTCGTGCGTCCGGTACTTCTGGACGATCGCGCTCTTGCGTTCCGTGTGAACCACGTGACTGCCTTTCCATCCGCCTCCGGTGAGCTGCCTCGACCGTCGCCCTGGTCCGCGGAGGGGTACAGGCCAGGGCCTCCTCCAAACAATTGAAACGGCGGCTTATAGGCCCCGCCTCTCCAGAAAGCAACGATGCTACCCCCGCGGCTGCTTCTGCTTGGGGACCCCGGCGGAGAGGTAGAGCCGGGTGCCCTCGCGCAGCCCCGTCCGGCGGGAGGCCAGGTCCAGGGCCCCCTGTTCGCCGAGGAAGAGGGTGAGCGTGGAGGTGACGACCTTCCGGTCGCTCGCCACGTGGTGCATCAGCTTGGGGTAGAGCTTGAGCAGCGTCTCCAGCACGTCGCCCACGTCCGCGTGGGGCGGCACCCCCAACTGCACCTGCTTCCGCCCATCCATCGCCCCGCGCAGCGTGGGCGGGACCACCACGGTGACGTTCAGCGGATGGGAGGTGGGGATCCTCACGCGAGGACCCTCAGGTAGTGGAGCCGCCGGTCCTTGCCGACCTCCGCCAGGGCCAGGAGCGCGCCGCCCTGGCCCACCACGCGAACGCGCCCGGACACGCCCGGCGGGACCTCCAGCGGGACCCCGTGGCCCACCCTCGCCTCGTCCGCCTTCGACACCACGAACGCCGGCAGGAACGCCAGCGCCTCGGACACGGGCACCACCAGCGCCCCGGCCTGCGCCGGGTCCAGCTTGTCCAGCGGCACCGCGCGGGAGAGCGTGAACGGCCCGGAGGCCGTCCGCCGCAGCGCCTTCAGGCACGCGCCGCAGCCCAGCGCCTGCCCCAGGTCGTGCGCCAGCGTGCGCACGAAGAACCCCTTGGAGGAGCGGACGGACAGCCGCACCTCGGTGGCGGAGAAGTCGCGCAGGAGCAGCTCGTGGACGGTCACCTCGCGGCCCTCGCGGGGGACCTCCTCCCCGGCGCGCGCCAGCTCGTACAGCCTCTTGCCGGACACCTTCACCGCGGAGAACATGGGCGGGATCTGGGTGAACGTCCCGCGGAACGTCCCCAGCGCGGCCTCCAGCCGCTCCCGGTCCAGCGGCGGCACCGGCCGCTCCGCCAGCACCTTCCCTTGCGCGTCCTGGGTGTCGGTCTCCACGCCCAGCCGGACCACCGCGTCGTACGCCTTGTCGCCCTCGGTGAGCAGGCCGGCCACCTTGGTCGCCTCGCCCAGGCAGACCGGGAGGACGCCCGTGGCCATGGGGTCCAGCGTCCCGGTGTGCCCCGCCTTCTTGACCGACAGCAGCGAGCGCACCCGCTGGACGACCTCGAAGGACGTAGGCCCCGCGGGCTTGTCGATGACCAGGACCCCGTTCATGCCGCTAGGGCCATCCTAACGTCACCAGCCCTCTTTCGCCTTCACCTCGCGCAGCAGCCGATCGATCTTGTCGCCTTCGGACACCGACTCGTCGAAGGTGAAGAAGATCTCCGGCGAGTAGCGCAGATCCAGCTGCGAGGTGATCTCCCGCCGCACGAACCCCTTGGCGGCGTCCAGCCCGCGCTGCGTCTCCTCGCGCGCCTCGGGGGTGCCCATCATGGAATAGAAGACCTTCGCCACCCGCAGGTCGGGCGAGACCTTCACCCCGGTGACGGTGATGAAGCCGATCCGCGGGTCGCGCAGGCGGCCGCGGGAGAGCATCTCGGCGATCGCCACCTGGATCTCCTGAGCGACGCGCTCGGGCCGGTTGGGGGTGCTCATTCGTCCTCCCACTCGCGCTTGTTGCGCAGCGCGCGCGCGCGGGCCCTCGCCTCCTCCAGCGTCATCCGGGCCTTCCGGGGGCCGCGCTCGGGCGCCGCCACCGCCGGGGCCGCCGCGGCGTGGGCCGGGCCGCGGTGCCGCTCCTCCCAGGCGCCCATCCCCTCCGCCTCGGCGAGCGAGCGGTCGCCCCTGGGGATCTCCAGCGACATCGGGGCCTCCTGGCCTCCCCACAGCTTGTCACCCAGGGAGATGATCTCCATCTGCCGTTCGGAGACGGGCGCCACGTACATGTCCTCCACGAACTGGAGGATCTTGTCCATCATCTCGTTGACGTGCCGGCGGTCGTTGCCCACCACCGCCAGCGCCAGGGTGGCGCGCTGCCAGAGGTCCTGGTCGTCCACCTCCGCCACGGAGACGTTGAAGCGGGCCTTCACCCGGTCGCTGACGCGGCGGAGCACCTGCCGCTTCGCCTTCAGCGAACCAGCCTGCGGAATGTCGAGCGTGACCCGGGCGACGGCGACGAACATGCAAAGCCCTCACGCTACGTGAGCGAAGGCCGCGTCTCCTCGATCTCGTAGGCCTCGATGATGTCGCCCGGCTTGAGGTCGTTGTAGTTCTCGATGCCGATGCCGCACTCGAAGCCCTGGGCCACCTCGCGCACGTCGTCCTTGAAGCGCCTGAGCGAGGCCAGCTTGCCCGTGTAGACCTGCTTGTTGTCGCGGAGCAGGCGGATCAGCGCGGTGCGCTTGATGGTGCCGTCCACCACCGCCGCGCCGGCGATGGTGCCCAGCTTGGGGACGTTGAACAGGCTGCGCACCTCGGCGCGCCCCAGCCGCTTCTCGCTCCGGATGGGCTCCAGCATCCCCTCCATCGCCCGGCGCACGCCGTCGATGAGCTCGTAGATGATGCTGTACATGTGGAGCGGGACTTCCTGCGCCTTGGCGGTGGCCTCGGCGCCTGACTCCGGCCGGATGTTGAAGCCCACCACCAGGCCCTTGGAGGCGGCCGCCAGCATCACGTCCGTCTCGGTGATGGCGCCCACGCCGCGGTGGACGATGTCCACCTTCACCTTGTGGGTGGAGAGCTTGGACACGGCGTTGGACACCGCCTCCAAAGACCCCTGCACGTCCGCCTTGAGGACGACGCGCAGCTCCTTGGACTCGCCGGCCTTGGTCTTGGCCAGCAGCGCCTCCAGCGACTCGCGGGAGGTCTTGCCGACCTCCGCCTGGCGCGCCTTCGTCTCGCGGTGCTCGGCGATCTCCTTGGCCGAGCGCTCGTCCTCCACCACGTTGATGACGTCGCCCGCGGTGGGCACGCCGTCCAGGCCGATCACCTCGGCCGAGTAGCCGGGGAAGACCTCCTTGATGCTCTCCCCGCGGCTGTTGGTCAGGGCGCGGACCTTGCCGGAGTGGACGCCGGAGACGATGGAGTCGCCGGTGCGCAGGGTGCCCTCGCGGACCAGCACGGTGGCCACCGCGCCGCGGCCCTTCTCCAGCTTGGCCTCGATGATCGCCCCCACCGCCGGGCGGGCGGGGTTGGCGGTCAGCTCCAGCACCTCCGCCTGCAGCGCGAGGTTCTCCAACAGCAGGTCGATGCCCGCCTTGGTGCGCGCGGAGACGGGGACCATGATGGTGTCGCCGCCCCAGTCCTCGGGGACCAGCTCGTTCTTGGCCAGGTCCTGCTTGACGCGCTCCGGGTTGGCCCCGTTGACGTCCATCTTGTTGATGGCGACGACGATGGGGACCTTGGCGGCCTTGGCGTGGTTGAGCGCCTCCACCGTCTGCGGCATCACGCCGTCGTCGGCGGCCACCACCAGCACCACGATGTCGGTGACCGTGGCGCCGCGCGCGCGCATGGCGGTGAACGCCTCGTGGCCCGGCGTGTCCAGGAAGGTGATGTCGCCCTTGGACGTGGTCACCGTGTACGCGCCGATGTGCTGGGTGATGCCGCCGGCCTCGCCGGCCGCCACGTTGGCGGCGCGGATGGCGTCCAGCAGCGACGTCTTGCCGTGGTCGACGTGGCCCATCACCGTCACCACCGGCGGGCGCGGGCGTTCGTCCTCGGCCTTCTCCTCTACCTCGGGGAGGTGGTCCTCCACCTCGAAGCCGACCTTCTCCACCTTCCAGCCGTAGTCGGTGGCGATGATGGCCGCGGTGTCCGCGTCCAGCATCTGGTTGGCGGTGGCCATGGTGCCGCCGGTCATCAGCTTCTTGATGATGTCCGACGTCTTCACGCCCATCCGCTGTCCGAGGTCGGAGACGCTGATCGCCTCTTGCAGCTTGATGACCTTCTTTTCTTCCGCCATCTCGGTGATCTGGGTCTTGGCACCCTTCTTGGTGGGCTTCCTCTTCTTGCCCCGAAGAGGGATGGAGACGCGACCCCACATCAGGTCGCTGATCTCCTGCTTGTTCAGCTGCCCATCCTTCTCGGCGGTGCGCTTCTTGCCGCCCGTCCCCTCCTTCTTCTTGGTGACGTCGACCAGCTCGCGGCCGCGGCCCAGGTGGTCCGGGACGACCTTGAACTCGCGCACCTCGCCGATGGCCTTGCGGCCCGGCGCCATGGGGATGTTCTTGTGGGCGGACGAGGATGGGGTGACCCGCCGCACGGAGACCGCGGGGCGGGAGATGACCACCGCCTGCGTCGCGGTGGGGCGCATCTGCCGCTCCCCGCCGGCCTGGCCGCCGGCGTGCGCGCCGGGGCGGACGCCAGAAGGGCCGCGGCCTGGAGGCGGGCGCGGCGGCACCGGCGAGGTGGGCCGGGAGATGACCTGCGCCGGGCGGAAGCCGGGCGAGGACGGGCGCGGCGACGAGCCGCCCAGCGCCGGCCGCTGGCCGGACGAGGTGGGCGGGCGGGAGCCCAGCGGGGTCGAGCCGGGCGCCCGCGGCGCCTGGTGCGACGGAGCGGACGGCGGAGCGCGTGGCGGCTCCGGGGCGCGCTGGGGCGCCTCGGGAGCGCGGGCCGCCATGGGCGGAGCGGCGGCCGGGGGATGCTCGGGCGCCTTCGCGGCCACGGCGGGCGGCGGCTCCGGCGCCTTCGCGGCTGCGGCAGGTGGCGGTTCGACCGCGGCGGGCGGCGGCTCCGGCGCCTTCGCGGCCGCGGCGGGTGGTGGCTCGGCGGCGGCCGGCGGCGGAGGCTCCGATGCCTGGGCGGCAACCGCCGGTGACTCGGCGGCGTCGGGCGGCGGTGGCTCAGGCGCCCTGGCGGCAGCGGGCGGCGGCGCCTCCGGAGCGCGCACCGCCTCCATCGCCGGGTCGGACGGCGCCACCGGGGCGGCGTGGAGCTCCTCCTGCGTACCCAGGCCCACCTTCCGGCGAACCATGAAGCCCTTGGGGGCCACGGCGGGCGGAGGGGCCTTCGGCTTGCGCTTGTCCACTATCTTCTGGACCGCGGCGGTCGCCTGGTCGTCCTCGAGTGAAGACGAGTGGCTCTTCACGTCGTACCCGAGCGACACCAGCTCGGTGACGACGTCCTTGTTGTCGAGCTCAATGCCGTACTTGTTGAGCTCTTTGGCGATCTCGTGGACGCGCTTCTTCGACATACCGTTGAACCCTGCGCCTTCTAACTCTCAATTCAGTGCTGCTGCCAGCTTTTCCAGGTCGACCTGCCGTGCGGCCCCCCGGAAGGCCCTCCCGAAGGCCTTCCGCTTGACCGCTGCCTTGAGGCACCCGCCGCCACAGAGATAAGCGCCTCGACCCGGCGCCTTTCCCTTCACGTCTACCGACACCTCCCCCGCTTCACTCACCACCAGGCGCCGGAGCTCCTGCTTGGGCGCCTTCTTGCCGCACCCCAGACAGGTCCGCTCCGGGGCCACCCGCCTACAGGCTCCCCTGTGGCTGCGGGCTGGCGGAGGCCGGGGCCCCGCCGGCCGCGCGCTCGGCGTTCAGCTCCGCGCGCAGCTTGGCCTCCTCGACCAGGTAGTTCTCCGCGGCGCTCTTGAGCTGCCGCGCCTTCTTGATGCCCACCCCCGGCACGTCGCCCAGCTTGGCGATGTCCTTCTCGTTGGCGATGTCCTCGAC
>DASRBA010000168.1:0-7052 GCA_035637895.1 Myxococcaceae bacterium | reverse complement strand
ACTGAATTCATTGTCGGCCCGGGTGGGTGCTCAGTTTCCTTGGTCGCAAGAAATCCGCAGTCAGCCGCCGCTGACATGCTAAGTACTTGTTTTCTATGGACCCGGTGCTGATCCTGGGCGGTGGGCTGGCCGGATTGGGGGCCGCGTATTTTCTCCGCCACCCCTGGATGCTCGTCGAGCGGACCGATCGGGTCGGCGGCCTGATCAAGACCGAGGACCTGGACGGGTTCCTCTTCGACCCCACCGGCCACTGGCTCCATTTGCGGGACCCGGAGGTGCGCGGGCTGGTCCACGAGAAGTGGCTGAAGGACCAGCTGGTGACCATCCAGCGGAAGGCGGCGATCTACTCGCGGGGCGTCTTCACCCGCTTCCCGTACCAGGTGAACACGCACGGGTTGCCGCCGGAGGTGGTGGCGGAGAACCTGATCGGCTTCGTGGAGGCGGTCTACGGGGAGAAGGGCCGCGCCCTGCGCGAGCGCGAGCCCCGCACCTTCGAGGAGTTCATCCTCCGCTACATGGGCGAGGGCTTCGCCCGGAACTTCATGGTGCCGTACAACCGGAAGCTCTGGGGCGTGCCCCCCTCGCAGCTGCTGGCGGCGTGGTGCGGGCGCTTCGTGCCCAGGCCCACGCTCAAGGAGGTGGTGGAGGGCGCGCTGGGGCTGGGGGCGGACTCCATCGGCTACAACGCGACGTTCGTCTACCCGAAGGAAGGCGGCATCGAGTCCTGGGCGCGGGCGATCCGCGCCTCGCTCGAGGGCGGCGAGGTGCTGCTGGGCACGGAGCCGGTCCGCGTGGACTGGAAGCAGAAGAAGGTCCAGCTGTCGAACGGGGAGACGGCGGCGTATTCGAACCTGCTCTCCACCATCTCGCTGCCGGGGCTGGTGAAGCTGCTGGTGGACGTGCCCGAGGAGGTGGCGGCGGCGGCGGGGCGGCTGCGGGCGACCACGGTGACGTTCGTGGCGGTGGGCGCGCGCGGGCCGAACCGGCAGCCGTGGCACTGGATCTACCTTCCGGAGCCCGAATTCGTGGCGTACCGCATCGGCTCTCCTTCGGCGGCGTACCCGAAGCTGGCGCCGGAGGGGTGCTGCTCCTTCTACGTGGAGTATTCGCACCAGGGGGAGCTGTCGAAGGCGGACGCGGAGGGGCGCGCGGTGGAGGACCTGCTCCGGTCGCAGATGATCCACCGGCGCGAGGACGTGCTCTTCGCCAGGGCGCGGGAGATCCCCCACGCGTACGTGCTGTACGACGAGGACTACTCGGCCGCGAAGGGGAAGGTGGTGGAGTTCCTGCGGCAGGCCGGCATCGACGTGGCGGGCCGGTACGGGAGCTGGGAGTACGGCGGGATGGAGGACGCGCTGATCTCCGGGCGCGCGTTCGCCCGGAGGATCAACGAGTCGCGCGCCTGAGGCCGTGGCGCCAGGCGCGCGAGGGGCCCGGCCGCCGGGCTACGGGACCGCGATGATCCGGGACGCCGGCAGGTAGCTGGTGGGCGAGATGGAGGCCTTCCCCTTCAGGTACTCGAGGAGGACGTCCGCCATCACCTCGCGGACCGGCGGCGCCTGTGGCAGCACCAGCATGGAGTAGCCGTCGCCGCCGCCGCTGGTGAAGTCGTTGGTCACCATCTTGTACTCGGTGGCGTCGTCCTTGGCGATGTCCTTGATCACGTTCCCCTGGGCGTCCAGCAGCTGCACGCTCTGCACGCGCGAGCCGGTGGGGGCGCCCTGGGACCAGGTGAACCGGAAGCCGGCGATCTGCAGGAAGCGGCCGCTCACCGCCGGCATCACCCCCACGCTGTACTCCAGCGCCTGCCAGAGCACCTGGCCGGTGATGGTGCGGACCACCAGCGCGTTGCCGAACGGCAGCACGGTGTAGATGTCGCCCGCCACCACGTCGCACGGCGTCCCGGCCGAGCAGCCGACGCGGACCAGGGTGTTGTCCTGCGGGGCGTAGGAGGACGGGAGCGAGGCGCGGATGCCGCCGCCGTTGGTGAAGGCGATCTGCACGCCGTCGGAGGTGCGGTAGCGCTCCAGCATCATGTCGGCGATCAGGTCGCCGATGGGGACCTCGCCGGTGCGCTCGGCGGTGCCGTTGCGGATGAACACCTGGTCGGTCTTGGTGACGCGCCCGTCGAAGTGCGCGGAGAGCTGGTCGCGGTACGGCTGCAGCAGCGCCGCCGCGGCAGGATCCGGGGTGGCCAGCACCTTCTCGCACCGGCTCTGGGCGTTGCAGGTGTAGTCGCTGGGGCAGGCGGCGGCCGGGCAGGTGATGTTGCCGATGGTGGCGGTGCCGGCGGGGTCGAGGAGCTCGGCGGTGGGGGCCTCGGTGACCTTTCCGTCCACCACGTGGAGCTGGATCTTCGCATAGGTGCGGCCCTTGCTCCGGTTCTCCACCACCAGCGCGTTGCCGAAGGTGTTGTTGACGGTGATGTCCGTGTGGTCGGCGACCACCACGTCCACGCCGACGAGGCCGGAGGCGAAGTCGATGCCGGGGCCGCTGGGGTTGCCGGCCACGTCCTTGGCGGTGGCGCCCATGTGGACCAGCGCGACCACCACCGCGGCGCCGGCGGCGCGGGCGTCCTTGGCGGCCTGGTTGGCGGCGGCGACGGGGTCCTGGACCGACAGGGTCCCAAAGCCGACGGAGCTGGTGAGCAGCGCCGCGTCGGAGTTGGTGAGGCCGAGGAAGGCCACCTTCACCTTCGGGCTCTTGTCCCCCAGCTCCACCATCTTGAACTTGTAGACCGGCCCGTCACCCAGCTCTGCGTGTGCGTTGTTGAGGTTGGTGGTGACGTACTTGAAGGTCGCCTCGGACATGCGGTCCTTGAGGGCGGCCGTCCCGTGGTCGAACTCGTGGTTGCCGAAGGTGGTGGCCTCCAGCCCGAGGAAGTTGAGGCCCTCGATGGCGGGCTTGTCGTCGAAGATGGAGGAGAGGGCGGGCGTGGCGCCGATGTTGTCGCCGCCGGTCACCAGGACGGTGTTCGGGTTCGCGGCGCGCGCCTGGTCCACGTAGGTCTTGAGCAGCCCGAGGCCTCCGTAGTTGGTGGTGACGTTGTTCACGGTCTCGGACAGCGGATCGAGCTGGCCATGCCAGTCGGACACGGTGACGATCTGGATGTCCGCGGTGCCCTGAGGGCCGCAGCCGGCGAGGATGAACAGTCCCGCCGCAACGAGGATTGGACGCGCCATGGGGTACTCCGGGGAACAGGTGAAGGCCGCCACCTAGCACATCGGGTGGGTGGGCTGCTCGATTCGGCATGACGCCGAACCATCACGTCTGTGCTAACCACCCGCCCGCGGATGCCGCAGCCGGAGCTCTCCATCGTCATCCCCGTCTACAACGAGGCGTCCATCGTGGCGCAGGCGGCGGACGAGCTGTGCGCGGCGCTGGACGCGCGGGGCCTGGACTTCGAGATCCTCTTCGCGGAGAACGGGTCGAAGGACTCCACGCCGCAGATCCTCCAGGGCCTGGCGGACCGGGACCCGCGCCTGCGCTGGTTCCACTCCGACCGCCCCAACTACGGCGCCGCGCTCAAGGCCGGCCTGGAGAAGGCCCGCGGCGAGCTGGTCATCTGCGACGAGATCGACCTCTGCGACGTCACCTTCTACGACCAGGCCCTGCCGCTGCTCCGCGGCCGGAGCGCGGACATGGTCGTCGGCTCCAAGGCCGCCCGCGGCGCCTCCGACCACCGCCCGCTCGTCCGCCGCCTGGCCACCCGCGCGCACAACGGCCTGCTCCGGCTCACGCTGGGGTTCGAGGGCACCGACACCCACGGGCTGAAGGCGTTCCGCCGCGAATCGCTCCTCCCCGTCGTCGCCCAGTGCGTGGTGGACATGGACGTGTTCGCCTCGGAGCTGGTCATCCGCGCCTGGCGCCAGGGCCTGAAGGTGGTGGAGATCCCCATCCAGCTCCACGAGAAGCGCCAGCCCTCCATCCACCTCTTCCGCCGCGTCCCCAACGTCCTCCGGAACGTCGCCAAGCTGGTGTACGTCATCCGCGTCCGGGGAGAGTGACCGGAAAGATGGACCGCCTCGCCTGCGTCTCGGTCGACCTGGACTCGCTCCACCACTACTGCCGCATCCACGGGCTGCCGGAGGACGGCCTCCCCCCCGACCTCGTCTACGCCATCGCCCTCCCCCGCTTCCTCGACCTCTGCGCGGAGCTCTCCGTCCCGCTCACGCTCTTCGCCATCGGCGAGGACCTGACCCGCGAGCCCGCCGCGCGCGCGCTCGCCGGCGCGCACCGCTCGGGCGCGGAGGTGGGCAACCACTCCTGCCACCACGACTACGCCCTCACCCGCCGCACCCGCGAGCAGATCCACCTCGACGTCGCCGAGGGCGAACGCGCCATCCAGGAGATCACCGGGCAAAGGCCCGCCGGCTTCCGCGCGCCCGGCTACACCCTCAACGCCGCGCTCTACCAGGTGCTCGCCGACCGCGGGTACCGCTACGACTCCTCCGTCTTTCCCGCCGCGCCGTACTGGGCCGCCAAGGCCGCGGTGATGGGCGGGATGCGCCTGTTCGGCCGCACCTCCCGCGCGGTGCTGGACACGCCGCGGGTGCTGCTCGCGCCGCGGGAGCCCTACCGCCCGGACCCGGCCAGCCCCTACGCGCGCGGCGCCGGCGCGGTGCTGGAGCTCCCCATCACCACCGCCTCCGGCACCCGCTTCCCCTTCATCGGCACGTACGCGCTCACGCTCCCCGCCCCGGCGGTGCGCGCGCTCTACCGCACCACCCGCGCCCAGCCGTTCTTCAACTTCGAGCTGCACGGCATCGACCTCCTCGACGAGGACGACGGCATCCCGCGCGCGCTCTCCCGCGTGCAGCGCGACGCGCGGGTGCCGGCCGCGCACAAGCGGGCGCGCCTGCGCGAGGTGCTGGGCTGGCTGAAGAATGACTACCGGCTCACCTCGCTCTCCGAAGCGGCGGAAACGGTGGGCCGGACCCCGGACGCGGTGTAAAGGATCGCCATGTTCGAGAAGCTGGGCGACGCGGTGAAGGGCAGGCTCCGGGGCTGGACCGAGCGCATGGTCGCCCCGGACCAGCTCCCCCGGATGACCGCCATCGCCCCCACCCAGAACGAGTACGGGGTGGACCCGTTCGGGTTCAGCCTGGACTTCGCGCTCGCCGCCATCGCCCCGCTGATCTGGCTGTACCAGAACTACTTCCGGGTGGAGACGCACGGGCTGGAGAAGGTCCCCGGCGGCCGGGTGCTGCTGATCCCCAACCACTCCGGCCAGCTCCCGTTCGACGGGGCGATGATCGGCGTGGCCATGCTCACCCAGGCCACGCCCCCGCGCGCGGTCCGCAGCATGGTGGAGAAGTGGGTGCCCTCCCTGCCCTACGTCTCCACGTTCATGGCGCGGTCCGGGCAGATCGTGGGGACGCCGGAGAACTGCCGCCGCCTGCTCCAGGCGGACGAGGCGATCCTGGTCTTCCCCGAGGGCGCCCGCGGCATCTCCAAGCTCTGGTCGCAGCGCTACCAGTTGCAGGAGTTCGGCCTGGGCTTCATGCGCCTGGCGCTGGAGACGAACACACCCATCGTCCCCATCGGCGTGGTGGGCGCGGAGGAGCAGGCGCCCGCGCTGATGGACCTGAAGCCCATCGCCAAGCTCCTCGGCTTCCCCGCCTTCCCCATCACGCCCACCGTGCTGCCGTTCCCGTTGCCGGTGAAGTACCACCTCCACTTCGGCGACCCGCTCACCTTCCAGGGCCGCCCGGACGACGAGGACGCGGAGCTGGAGAAGAAGGTGAAGGTGGTGAAGAGCTCGGTGCAGCAGCTGATCCGCCAAGGGCTCCAGGAGCGGAAGGGAGTCTTCTTTTGAGCCTGGACCGGCAGCGGCCCGCGGTGGTGGTGACCGGCATCGCCGGCAACCTGGGCCGCACGCTCACCAAGATGCTCCACAAGCGGGAGCGCATCATCGGCATCGACCGGCGCCCCTTCAACGGCCGGCCGAAGGACGTGGAGATGCACGAGCTGGACCTCCGGAAGAAGAAGGCGGAGGAGGTCTTCCGGAAGAACGAGGTCCGGGCCGTCATCCACCAGGGGATCATGCACGACCCCCGGATGAGCGCGGAGGAGCACCACTCCTTCAACGTGCTGGGGACCACCCGCATCCTCGAGCTCTGCGCCAAGTACGGGGTGAAGAAGCTGGTGGTGCTCTCGTCCGCCAACGTCTACGGGCCGTCGCCGGACAACTCCAACTTCCTCACCGAGGACGCCCCGCTGATGGCCGCCAGCCGCTTCTCCGGCGTGCGCGACCTGATCGAGGTCGACATGCTGGCGCACGGCTTCTTCTGGCGGCACCCGCAGGTGGAGACGGTCATCCTGCGCCCGGTGCACGTGGTGGGGCCGAACATCAAGAACGCCCCGTCCAACTACTTCCGCCTCAGGCGCCCGTGGATGCTGGCCGGGTTCGATCCGATGATCCAGCTCATCCACGTGGAGGACGCCGCGCGCGCGATGATCGAAGCCCTCCGCCCCGAGCCCAAGGGCGTCTACAACGTGGTGGGCCCGGGCGAGGTGCCGCTCTCCTCCGTCATGCGCGAGCTGGGTCGCGCGCCCCTCCCGGTGCCTCACCCCGTGGCCCGCGGCGCGCTCAACCTCCTGTTCCGCTACCGCATCGCCAACTTCCCCGCGCCGGAGCTGGACCACCTCCAGTACCTGTGCGCGGTGGATGGGTCGCGGTGGGTCAAGGAGGTCGGCTGGAAGCCGGCGTACTCCATGCGAGAGACCATCCGCTCGGTCATCGCAGACGGCGTGGGCCTCTGAGCCGGGAACTGACACGGATGTCGCGACTGCCCATCCGGCCCCTCCGGTAAGCGGGCCAAATTGCGAAGCCTCCGCCGTGGCACCGCCCTTGCTCAAGGAGCGGCCGAGTCTGGGTGTCCCATAGGGGGATGCCCAACGCCCACCGCCTCGGCCGGCCCCGGGACGGTGGGCGGTTTGTTTGCGGGTGTGGGTGTTATCGTGGCGCGCCCATGTCCAAGTCGTTGGTGGAACGCTACGAGCAGATGCTCGGCCAGGACCCCACGTCCACGGTGTTCGTGGAGCTGGCC
>DASRBA010000167.1:0-8605 GCA_035637895.1 Myxococcaceae bacterium | reverse complement strand
TGACGCGGGGCCGGGCGCCACCAGCGAACCGAAGTCCGCGGGGACGACCCCCAGGGCGGTGGCGAGCCCTGCCCGCGCCGCCTCCAGCTCCGCGCGCCGGTCCACCACCTCCTGCGCCCGCCGGTGCTGCGCCAGCGACGCCTGGAGCAAATCCAGCTGCGACCCCGCGCCCTGCTCGAGGCGGATCCGCGCCGCCCGCGCCAGCCCCTCCCCCAGCTGCGCCACGTCCGAGGCGATCTCCACCCGGCGCTGGGCCGCGAGAGCAGCCGCGAACGCCCTCCGGACCTCGGCCCTGGCCTTGGCCACTGCCTCCACCAGCTTCGCCTCCGAGATGCGCCGCTCCGCCTCCGCCGCCCGGATCGCCGTGGAGCGCTGGCCCAGGAAGGGCAACTTCTGCTCCACGCCCGCGGAGAGGGTCGGGCTGTCCGGGCCGACGCTGCCGGTGACGGTCGGGTTGGGGAGCTCGCCCGCGCCGCGCACGGCTGCCTCGGCGACGGGGATCTCCAGCCGGGCGGCCACCACGTCCGGGTTCGCCTCCACCGCCATCTCGAGCGCCCGCTCCAGGGTCAACGGTGGGGCCGCCAGGGCCGCGGCCGCGAGCAGGACGGGAGCGAGTGGCATGGTCCGGAATTCCAGTTCCGACGGCACCCACGGCTTACAACGTCCCCGGCGCCTGGCGAGAAAGTGGCCGGCTACCGCTCCTTCTTCCGCTCCGCCCCGCCCTGCAGCCGCAGCTCCGCGTCGTGCAGCCGCTCCGCCAGCTCCCGCTCGCGGTCCAGCGCGTGGAGCGCGAGGTGCTCCGCCTCCGCGGCCCGGCGTTCGGCGCGCTCGCGGGCCAGCCGCTCCTCGTCCATCTTCCGGCGAAGCCGCCCCGACGCGGAGTCGCGCCCGCGGGCCGCGAAGTAGAGGCCGGCCAGCAGGCCGCCCGCTCCGCCCAGGGCGAAGGAGCGGAGGGCCACGCGCCAGCGCGGCTCCTGCCTCCGGGACGCCCACTCCAGAAATCCCATCCCGCAACCTCTAACCAGCCCGGCCCCGACTTGCCAACCCGCGCCGCACCACTACCGTCAGCCCCCACACGGCCGCCCCCACCAGCAGCACCTTCCCCGAGAACGCCCACTCTGCCCGCCCCGGCCTCGCCGCCCAGAGCAGCGCCAGCGACCCCAGCAGCGCCACCGCCGGGATGGCCGGCCCGCCCGGCAGCACGTAGCGCCGGGGCGCGTCCTTGCGACGCCACCGCAGCACCGGCACCGCCAGCGCGGCCGGGATGTACTGCCCGAACAGCGCCACGTTCGACACGTCCACCAGCGACCCGTACCCCAGGAACAGCGCCAGCGCCGACGAGACGGTCGCCGACACCGCGATGGCGATCCCCGGCGCCGCCCACCGGTTCCGCCGGGTCAGCCCCCGCGGCAGGTACCCGTCCTCCGCCAGCGCGGTGAAGTACCGCGGCGCCACCAGCGCGCTCCCCGCGGTGAACCCCATCATCGACACCAGCGACGCCGCCCACAGCACCACCCGCGCGCGCTCCCCGCCCACCACCACCGCCACGTCCATCAGCGGGTGCTGCCGCGCCGCCAGGTCCGGGAGCACGGACACCGCCACCAGCTGCACCACGCAGTAGAGCGCCATCGCGCCCACCAGGCTCCCGAGGATGGCCAGCGGCACCGTCCGCCGCGCGTCCTTCGCCTCGCCCGCCGGCACCGCCACGAACTCGAACCCCGAGTACATGAACACCGCCACGAACGCCGACCCCGCCACCGCCCCGCCCCAGCTCCCTCCCGCGGGAGGCGCCTGGAACATCCCCGCCACCGCGTCCGCCTTCACCCACGCCAGCCCGAACAGCGCCAGCGCCACCAGCGGCACCATCTTGATGATGGAGAGCGCGTCGGAGGTCCTCGCCCCCGCCTTCACCCCGAAGGCGTTCACCGCGGAGAACCCGATCACCAGGCCCACCGCCACCGCGCTCTTCCCCGCCGGCCCCAGCGAGGGCACCGCCGCGCCCAGCGCGTCCGCGAACCCCCGCGACACGGCGGCGAACGCCAGCACCCCCGTCGCCATGGACATGCACCCCACCGCGAACCCCACCACCCGCCCGAACGCCGCCTCCGCGTAGACGTACGTCCCGCCGCTGCGGTCGAACATCCCGCCCAGCTCGGCGAAGCAGAGCGCGATGGCCACGCACAGCGCGCCGCAGGCGAACAGCCCCACCACGCTGGCCGCCCCCGCCAGCCCCGCCAGGCGCGAGAGCATCAGGTACACGCCGGAGCCGACGATGCCGTTGACCCCGATGGCCACGCAGTCCAGCAGTGTGAGTCGCCGCTCGGCCGCCGGTCCCGCTTCCGCCGCGCCCCCGCTACCTGCGGGCGAGGTCATCGAGGTACTTCGCGATCGCCAGCTCGGAGGCGAGGTCCACGTCCTTGAACTTGAGGTGGTACCCCTTGCTCGTCGCGTCCTCGCGGATCCGGAGCAGCTCCCCGGTCACGCGGATGTCCTTGGGCATCCCGGGCAGGTGGAAGCGCACCTCGTAGAGGTTCCCGGCCGGCGGGTAGCGCCCCTTGAAGAACGCCCCGCCCACCGCCAGGTCGCCCTGGTACTCCTCGAACGACCCTCCCTCCGCCTTGTCGCGGACGAGGAACTTCATGGGGACGCGGGGCGAATCGCGCCGTTCGGCGCCGGTCGGTTCGGACTTCCGGGAATCGGCCATACGGGCTGGCGACTGTAGCCGGCCTACTCCTTCGCGGCCACGGGGAGAAACTCCGCCAGCAACCGCGAGAACGCCTCCGTGGCCCGCCCCGCGACCTCCTTCACCTCCGCGTGCGAGAGCGGCTTCTCGCCGATGCCGGCGGCGACGTTGGTGATGCAGCTCACCCCCGCCACCTTCACCCGCATGTGCCGGGCGGCGATGACCTCCGGCACGGTGCTCATCCCCACCGCGTCCGCGCCCATCGCCCGCAGCATCCTGATCTCCGCCGGCGTCTCGTACGAAGGCCCCGGCCAGTTGGCGTACACGCCGGCGCGCAGCGGGACCGCCACCGCCTTCGCGCAGGCCTGCAGCCGCTCCAGGAGCACCAGATCGTAGGCGGAGGTCATGTCCGGGAAGCGCTCGCCCAGCCGCGAGTCGTTGGGCCCCCAGAGCGGGCTCCCGCCGGACAGGTTGAGGTGGTCGGTGATCGCCATCAGGTCGCCCGGCCGGAACCCCTGGTTGATGCCCCCGGCCGCGTTGGTCACCACCAGCGCCTTCACGCCCAGCGCGCAGATCACCCGCGCCGGGAACGCCACCTGCGCCTGCGAATACCCCTCGTACGCGTGCACCCGCCCCTGCATCGCCAGCATCGGCACGCCGCCCAGCGAACCCAGCACCAGGCGCCCGGCGTGGCCGTCCACCGACGAGCTGGGGAAGTGCGGCAGCTCCTGGTAGGCGACGCTCACCGCGCCGGCCAGCCGGTCCGCGAAGGAGCCCAGCCCGCTGCCCAGCACCACCCCCACCAGCGGCCTGGCCGCCTCCTGCGACGGCGCGCGCGCCCGGATGGCGGCGGCCGTCTCCTGGATCTCCTCGTAGAGCCCCATGCGCGGATCCATCTTCCGCTGTAACTTGCGCACCGTCGAATGCGCGCCTCCCGGACCTCGCTCGGAAACCTCCAGTGCACCGTGGCCCAGTCCACCCAGGACGCGCCGCGCGGGCTGGTCGTCCTCTGCCACGGCTTCGGCGCCACCGGCGAGGACCTGGTCTCGCTCGCGCCGGAGCTGGTCAAGCTGCAGCCGGCGCTGGAGCAGGCCCGGTTCGTCTTCCCCGCGGCCCCCATCTCGCTCGGGTTCACGGGGATGGGCGAAGGGCTGGCCTGGTGGAACATCGACTTCGAGGAGTTGGTGGCGAGGCAGCGCGAGGGCCTGGCGGGCATCCAGAAGCTCCACGAGCGGGCGCCGGAGGGCCTCTCCCAGTCGCGGCGGATGCTGCGCGAGGCGGTGGACGTCGCCTGCCGCCAGGCCAACCTCCCGCTCGCGCGCGTCGTGCTGGGCGGCTTCTCGCAGGGGGCGATGCTGGCCACGGACGTCTCGCTCCGCCTGGAGGAGGCGCCGGCCGGGCTGTGCATCCTCTCCGGGACGCTGATCGCCGAACCGGAGTGGCGCCGCCTGGCGCCGGCGCGCGCGGGCCTCCCGGTCTTCCAGTCGCACGGGACCCAGGACCCGCTCTTGCCGTTCTCGTCGGCGGAGGCGCTGCGCGATCTCCTGAAGGGCGCAGGGCTGGCCGTGGACTTCCACCCCTTCGACGACCAGCACACCATCCCGTACGAGCTGCTGGCGCCGCTGGCGGAGTACCTGGCGAAGCGCCTGCCTACTGGGCCGGGTTGAACGACTTCGACCGGGCGATGGCCGCGTCGAGGTCCGAGTCCACCTTGGCGCGGAACTCCGGCGTGTACTCCTTGGTGATCGTCCCGTGGAAGTCCTTCGGGATGTTCGCGCTGCCGGGCACCACGTCGTGGATGTACGCGGTGGCGCCCTCCTTCGTGTACGCCAGCGCGTCGCCGTACTTGTCGTCGCCCAGGCCGAAGATCTGCGCGTTGGGGTAGGTCTTCTTGAGCTGCTCGATGACGCCGGCCTTGTAGTTCCCCTGCGCGCTGGCCTGGCCGAACGGGAGCACGTCGCGCAGCCCGAGGTGATCGCGGTCCAGCAGGATGCCGGGCGGGAGCTGGGAGAGGAAGTCCTCGTTCTGGGGGCGGATGCGGTCCACGCCGGCGGAGAGGTAGACGATGGGCACGCCGCGGTTCGCCACCGAACCCAGCAGGTCCTTGGCGCCGGCGATGGGCTCCTGCGTCTTCCCGGTGACCAGGTCGCCCAGGTTGGTGGCGCGGAGGGTGTCGTCGATGTCGGAGATGAAGATCGGCCCGTCGTAGTCGCGCGGGAGCACCAGCACGTTGGACTCGTCGCCGTCGCCGTCCGGGGTGCTGACCTGCAGCGTGTTCAGGCCGGGCTTCAACCCGTGGAGCGCGTTCATGGGCAGCGTGGCGCCGCCGTCCTCGTCGCTGTGGAGCTTCACGTCGCCGCCGTCCGGGAGCTGGAAGTGGACGTCCGCCTCCTCGCCGTGCGCCACGGTGTCGAACAGCGGGTCCAGCGGCCCCGCGTGGATGTCGCGCTCGCGCACGCGCGCCGAGGGCGGCATCCCGCCGGTGATGGCGCCGTTCCCGTCCACCGCCACGAAGCCGTCGCGGCCCATGGCGAACGGGCGGTGCGCCTGCGTCTTCAGCAGCTCCGCCGACGCCACGCCCGGAGCGCTGACCATGGCCTCCTTCGACGCGTCGCGTGGCCGGGTCGAATCGAAGCGCTCGGAGGCCGGCGCGGCCGGGGATTCGGGAGCGGCGGTGTTCGCGGGCGCCGGGGCGGCGAAGTCGGACGCGCGCGGGCGGTCGACGGAGGGGGGCGTGACGGAGGGGGGCGTCTTCATGTCATGGACCTGGGGGGGTTCGGAGGGATCATCGCAGACTCCCCGGCCCCGGTGCGTGTCAGTGGATTTGACACCTATGGCACGGCGATATGCCAGGCGTTTCCCGTCCCGACGACCCAGAGATCGCCCGGCCCCGTCCCGCCCACCGCGCGCACGGTGCCCGCGTCGGGGCTCACCCGCATCAGCTCCTTCCACGCCGCGCCGTTCCACGACCACACGGAGGAGGCCTTCGCGTCGGAGCCGGCGACGTAGACGTGACTCTCGTCGAACGCGGCGATGGAGGTCAGGTCCGGCAGATCGGCGGACGGCGCCGGGAGCTTGATCCAGCCCACCCCGTCGTAGGCGACCACGCTGCCCTTGTCGCCGCACGCGTAGGCGAGGTTCGCCCGCGGCATCCTCACCGAGAGCAGCCTGCGCCCGGTGCCCACCAGCGGCTCCACGCCCTGCCCGAAGAAGCCCCCGCCGTCCGGGTTGATCCACACCTCTGGATGGACGAGGCCGGAGGTGGTCAACCAGCCGGTGGCGATCATCGGGTACGGCGCGATGCCGTCCAGCGAGCGCATGTCGAAGTCGCCGATGTGGTACAGGTCGATGGTCGAGGCCGGGGGCGCCCAGTACTGCAGGTCGCCGCTGGAGGCGACGTAGAAGGCCTGGGTCGCGCCGTTCGCCTTGGGGTACCCCCAGACGCCGTTGAGCGGCGTGGCCGGGCTGACGGTGGAGGTGGTGCACGTGGAGCTGGCGCCGGCGTAGCCCACGTGCGACAGCTGGCCGCCCACGTAGGCGCGGTCCTGCGCGTCCACCCAGATCGCCAGCCAGTCCGTGGTGCCGCACGTCCCGCTCCGGCTCTGCACGCCGCCGTCCGCGTTGAGGATGTAGATGCCGCCGCCGTCGCCCGCCGCCCACGCGCGCCCCGGCTGCGCCCCGCTCACCGCCACCAGGCCCGCGGTGGCCGGGACCACCGACCGCGAACAGGTGCCGCCGAAGTCGTCGGTGGCGCCGTTGCAGTCGTCGTCCTTCCCGTTGCACACCTCCAGCGCGCCGGGGTGGACGCCGGGGTCGTCGTCGTTGCAGTCGCCGCCGTCCGCCGCCAGCCCCGCGTCCGGGCCGCAGATGGTCCCCAGGAAGACGCCGCCGTAGTCGTCGCGGTCCTTGTCCTCCCAGAAGTCCGCGAGCGCCGCGCTGCAGCGGGTCTGGGTCAGCCCGTCGCACACCACCGCGCCCTGGCAGGGGCCGCTGCTGCACGCCTGGCCCACGTGGAAGTTGGTGTCGTCCGCGACGCCGTTGCAGTCGTCGTCCTCGCCGTCGCAGAGCGTCTCACCGCCCGGCTTGGGGTGGATGTTGGCGTTGCCCTCGCGGCAGTCGGTGCCGGGGAGCGTGGCCTGGTTGGAGATGTAGCCGTCGTCGTCCGGGTCGCTCGCCGCCAGGCCCAGCGTCACCCGGGGCCCGCTGGTGCTCGCCAGCCCCTGCGCGGTGGCCCGCGCCACCACCACGCCGCCGTCGGCGTCGCAGCCGCGCTCCAGCGCCTCGGCCACCAGGTCGATCTGCGGGCCGTGGTCCCCGGCGATCACCTCCACCTCCCGGTCGCCGGCGCGGTCCGCAGGCTGGTCCAGCACGAACCTCGAGATCTGCGGATCGGTCGCGCCCTGCGGCGTGGCGGTGAGCGCGAGGCATCCGGGCCGGAAGCCGCCCCAGTGGAGCACGGCCACCACGCGCGGCTCCTGGTTACAACCCGCGCAGCTCGCCAGGAGCAGCGCGACTCCGCACAACAGCCGGCGCATACCCGTCCACTCTACCGTCGCGAGCGCCGGCCCGCCCGAGGCGATGGGCCCATCATCACCCGACCAGCCGCTCGATGACGAGGGGACGGGTCGCCGGCGCCTCAGGCCCTATCTGGTACGCCGACAGCAGCCGCGCGCGGACGTCCTCCACTTTTGCGGAGTCATTGAAGTGGATCCGCACCATCGGCTCACCGGCTGTCACGGCTTCCCCGACCTTCTTGTGAAGCGTGAATCCGACGGCGGGGTCGATCTCGCTCTCGGTGGTGGCGCGCCCCGCGCCGAGCGCGACCGCGGCCAGGCCCACGGCTTCGCAGTCGATCTTCGTCACGAAGCCGGAGGCGGGGGCGGGCACCTCGGTGGTGGCGGACGCGGTGGGGAGGCGGGCGTAGTCCTCCACCGCCTCCGGGTCGCCGGCCTGCGCGGAGACGATCTGCTTGAGCTGCTCCAGCGCGGCGCCGGACTTGATCGACTCCAGCAGCTTCGTCCGGGCCTCGGCCTCGTCCTTCGCCTCGCCGCCCAGCACCAGCATCTCGGCGGTGAGGGCCATGGTGATCTCCGTGTAGTCGGCGGGCGCGCGGCCGCGGAGCATCTCCACCGCCTCGATCACCTCCAGCGCGTTGCCCACCGCGCGGCCCAGCGGCTGGTCCATGTCGGTGATCAGCGCGGTGACCTTCCTCCCCATCTGCGTGCCGATGGAGATCATCGTCTTCGCCAGGGCGCGCGCGTCCTCCAGCGTCTTCATGAACGCGCCCGACCCCACCTTCACGTCCAGCACCAGCGCGTCGACGCCCTCCGCCAGCTTCTTGGACATGATGGAGCTGGCGATCAGCGGGATGCTCTCCACGGTGGCGGTGACGTCCCGCAGCGCGTAGAGCTTCTTGTCCGCCGGGGCCAGCTGGTCGGTCTGGCCGATCAAGCAGGCGCCCACCTCGCGCACGATGCGCCGGTACTGGTCCACCGTGAGGTCCACCCGGAAGCCGGGGATGGACTGCAGCTTGTCCAGCGTGCCGCCGGTGTGGCCCAGCCCGCGGCCGGAGATCATGGGCACCAGCACGCCGCAGGCGGCGGCCAGCGGCGCCAGCGAGAGCGAGACCTTGTCGCCCACGCCGCCGGTGGAGTGCTTGTCCACCTTCACCCCGTCGATGTCGGAGAGGTCCAGGACGTCGCCGGACTCCAGCATCGCCTTCGCCCACGCCCCCAGCTCCTCCGCCTCCAGGCCCCGGAAGAAGATGGCCATCAGCAGGGCGGACATCTGGTAGTCGGGGATCTCCCCCTCGGTGTAGCCGTCGATGAACGCGAGGATGTCGGACGGCTCCAGCTTCCGGCCGTCCCGCTTGGCCTTGATCAACTCGTACGGTGTCACTCGCGCTCGCCCTCGCCCATCCAC
>DASRBA010000166.1:0-19255 GCA_035637895.1 Myxococcaceae bacterium | reverse complement strand
TTCCCTCGAAAGCCTCGACCCCTCCCGAGAGCGACGGCGACGGGCCCAACGGGACCATGGAGAGCTGCAAAGTCATTCAGGAGGACTTCGACACCGGCGAAGGCCGGCGGGTGACCCTCGTCGCCGGTGGACGCGGCATTTTCCTCATCGCCCTTCCCACCGCTCCGGATTGGAGGTTCCAGTGCGACGGGGAGCATCTCTTCTGGTCGTCCTCGAGCGCCGCCAGGATGCAGGTGACGGTCACCCTGTACAAACCCGAGCCCGGTGAAGACGTCACCCCGGCGAAATACCTCGCGGACATCGGCGCGCGCCTGAAGACCGGCCTGGAATCCGCCGGCTTCCGGGTGAGCGACAAGCCGGTCTTCTCGATCCGCAGGGCCGACGGCGAGGAGATCCACGGCCTCGAGATGAGGATCGACGCGCCGGCGGGCCAGGTATTGCCCCTGTTCCCACAGGACACCTTCTTCACCACGCGGCAGGGCCCGCTGGGATACATGTTCGACGCTCACGTCACGACCTACCCGCGCGACGCCGAGGACGGGAAGGCGCTGACGGCCAGCGCCCACGATTCGCTGGCCCGGTTCATCATCCTCGACTGGTCCAAGCAGGCGCGAATGTTTCCCGGAGTCTCGGCGGCGACCCTCTCCGGCGAGACGCTCGCGGCCATGAAGGCGGCGCTCGACTGCAAGGCGGAGAAGATGAGTCGCTACTGTGGCGCGCTCGACCGATTCGCCAAGGCGGCTCCCCTCCCCAGGGAGACCAGTCACGTCTGGGCCGGCAGCGCGCTGATGGCGGCGGCTGACCGCGAGGGCAAGCTCGCCGTCGCCGTCGAGAATCTCCACGCGCTCCACGTCAAGGACGGCAAGGGTTCGTTCGGCACCGTGAGGCCGTCCAACGAGTCCGAGGCGAAGGAGATGGAAGAAGCGCTCCAACAGATCCACCAGGGCAAGGCTCCATCACGGACCTCGGCGCTGATGCAGTACCTGAGCCAGGTCACGCCTCCGGAGGCGAGCCCACTCGAATCCAGGCTGGGCAGCCTGTCGTTCAACGTCGAGGCCAGCCCCGGTCCCGGCCCCTCGGTGTTCGTGCGCGAGAACGACGAGGAGGTGCTGGTCGTCGAGATCTGGGAGGGAAACCACTCGATGATGATCGGCATCTTCCCCAAGGAGCGGTGAGTCCCGGTCCTCAGCTGACCGCCTTCTTCCGCCGGAGCGCCCGCGCCACCGCCAGCACCACCACCACCACCACGGACAGCCCACCGGCGCCCGAGTCGCACTTGCAGCCCGTGGAGAGCGCGCCCGGCGAGCCGAGCTCGACCGGGAGCTTGGCCGTGGTGAGCGCGGTGCCGCTCGCGCTCACGGTGGCGGTGAGCGACGGCGACGCCGGGGCGGCGGCGATCATCTTGGTGCGGATGACGAGGTGGATGGTCTGTCCCCCGCCCAGCGCGGGCAGGCCGTACCCGGCGGCGCCACTCTGCAGCGGCGCGCCGGTGTCCAACTCGGGGGTCTCCACCTCCAGCCCGTCCGGCACCAGCGCGAGCGTCATCCCGTACAGCGGAAACGTGGCCCGGTTGGTGACGGCCGCGGTGATGACGAACCGCCCTCGCGGCTCCACCGCCTCCGCTGGCCCGGCGAGCGAGAGCGCGACGAGGAACCCCACGCCCCCGTCTCCACCGCCGCCGCCTCCGCCGTCGGTCCCCGTGCCGCCGTCGGGCGAGGTCACCGGTCCCTGGTGGACGGTGATGGTGGCGAAGGCCTCGATGCCGCCGCCGCCCTCGTCCACCACCCGCACCCTGTCCACGCCGGGGGTCGGCCCGGCCACGTACGCGCCGGTGGGGTCGATGCTCGCGTCCGAGTCCCCCGAGACCGAGTACTCGTACCCGCCGTCCCCCCCGAAGGCCTGCATCTGGACGCGCTCGCCGGTGACGACGTCGGCGAAGGCGGGGAACACGGCGGTGGGATGGGTGTTGCTCCAGGTGAAGCTCACCACCAGGCGAGGCCGCCGCGCCGCCACCGGCGTCTCGCTGTCGAAGAGCTGGAGCTGGTCCAGGGTGGTGTAGTTCTGGATGAGGAAGCCCTGGTTGGTGCTCGGGAGGTTCGTCCAGCCGCGGATGGTGTTTCGCGACTGGCCGAGGTCGACGACGCACGTCTGCCCCGGCGTGTCGCACGCCGGCATCGAATCCAGCGCCGGGCCCTTGTCGGTGACGCCGCCGGCGCCCACGCCGCCCCACAAATTCTGGCCGTCATAGGTGAACCAGTCCGCGTCCTCCGTCCACGCCGGCGCGGCGGCATAGAGCTGGAAGGCGTTGCCGCCCCCGACCAGGGAGCCGATGCGATTCACCGTGACCTCCATCTCCGCGCCGGTGATCGACACACCGGTTGGGATGGCTCGCAGGTCCCAGCGGATGAGCGACGCGCTGAGCTCGCCCCCGAGGCCGGAGGCGCCCAGTCCCCAGCCCTCGAAGTTGGGCGGCTGATACGCCAGCATGGTGTCGGCGCTGGGCGGCGTGAAGGTGGCCACGGCGCCGGTGTCGTAGAACACCTTCAGCTTCGACGGGTGCGGTCCGGTGGAAGAGTCGAAGTACAGCTCATCCCAGGAGTCGAAGTCCTGGATGATGACGCCGTTGTTCGGCGCGCCGCCGTACCAGCGCCGGACCAGGTCCACGCCGGCGTCCGTCAACGGGACGATCGTCCAGCCGCCGTCCAGCGCCGCCGGGACGGTGCCGAGCAACGCGTCGCCGCGATCGACGCCGGGGCTGGACGCGCCGGGGCTGCTCCACGGCTGCCCGGAGCGCGCCTGCAGGAATGTCGCCTGGTTCTGGTCCCACGAGCGGAGCACCTCGTAGACGGCCGGGCCGGTGGAGGTCGCGTCGTTGACGTAGATCTCCAGCGCCGCGCCGGTGATGTTCGCCCCGGCCGGGAGCGCGCCGGGGCCGAACGGGAACCGCAGGAGCGAGGTCTGCCGCGCGGAGAAGCCGTCCACCTGGAGGGAGGCCCTGCCCGAGCCCGAGTAGTTGGCGTCCGGGGCGCGGTCGAAGTCGAGGTGCTCGGTGATGATGACGTCGGTGGTGCCGGCGTACCGCGAGGTGGGGGACTGACCGTCCTGGAAGATGGCGGTGATGCCTTGCGCCTGCACCGAGAGCGACAGGACCAGGCCCGCGGAAGCCGCGGACCGGAGCGCGGAGGCCATCATGGGCCCATAGTCTATGCTCCGCGCGATGCGAGCCGTCTATTACGAGGAGTTTCGCGGTCCCATCAGCGTCCGGGACGTGCCCGACCCCACCCCGCGCGACGACGGCGTCGTCGTCGAGGTGCGGGCCACCGGTATCTGCCGCAGCGACTGGCACGGATGGATGGGTCACGACAAGGACATCCGCCTGCCGCATGTCCCCGGGCACGAGCTGGCCGGCGACATCGTGGCCGTGGGCAAGGAGGCGCGCGGGCTCGCGGTGGGCGATCGGGTCACCGTGCCGTTCGTGAGCGGCTGCGGCCGTTGCCCGCCGTGCAGCCGCGGTGATCCGCAGGTGTGCGACGCCCAGTTCCAGCCTGGATTCACCCACTGGGGCTCCTTCGCCCGGTACGTCGGCCTGCACTACGCGGAGCGCAACGTGGTGCGCCTGCCCGATTCGCTGCCGTACGTGGCCGCGGCGAGCCTCGGGTGCCGCTTCGTCACGGCCTATCGCGCGCTCGTCCAGCTGGCGGCGCTCCGCCAGGGCGAGACGTTGGTGGTGTTCGGCTGCGGCGGCGTGGGCACCAGCAGCATCTCGATCGCCAGGGCGCTGGGCGCGCGGAGCATCGCCGTGGATGTCGACGCGTCCAAGCTGGAGCTGGCGCGCAGCCTGGGTGCCGACACGACGCTCGACGCGTCGAAAGATCCCGACGTCGCCGCGCACGTCGTGGAGGTCACCCGCGGCGGCGCGGACGTGAGCATCGACGCGCTCGGCAGCCCGATCACCCTGAAGCAATCGCTGAAGTCGCTGCGCAAGCGCGGCCGGCACGTCCAGGTGGGGTTGCTGGTTGGAGCCGATTCCAGGCCGCCCGTGCCCATGGGCAGGGTCATCGCCAATGAGCTCGTCCTGTACGGCAGCCACGGCATCGCGGCCAGCTCGTATCGAGAGGTCTTCGACTTCATCGCGACGCGCGGCGTCCCCCTCGATCGCCTCGTCGGCCCACGCCTCCGGCTCGACGAGGCGCCCGCCCATCTCGCCGGCATGGAGAGCCACGGCGGCATCGGCATGGCGGTCGTCGAACCGACAGCGTGAGAGAAGCTCAGCGCTCCAGCTCGCGCCTCACCGAACGGATCACGTCCGCCAGGGCCTCGTCGTCACCCGTGTCGCGGGCCAGCGACGACGACGCCTCCACCACCACCTCGGCGATGCGGGAGGGCACGGTGCCCGCCATGGCCAGCGCGGTCGCGGCGCTCTGCTCCGCCCGGGAGAGCTCCATGGCGATGGCGACCGCGTCCGGCGCCGGTGACGGCACCGACTGATCCTTGCCGGTGACCGCCAGCGCGGCCCCGGCGACGGCGCCCGCGTCCGCCTCCGCGCCCAACTGCAGGCGGAGGGCCTCCAGGCGGTGACCGACCCGGCCGTAGGTCGCCTCCAGCTGGTTCACCGCGGCCTCGAACGGCCTGGCCCGCTCGGTCGCGTCCAGCCCGACCTGCTGGGCCACGCTGCCCGCCGCCCCGCTCAGCTCGCGCTGGAGCAGCAGGCGCGCCCGTTCGAGCTCACCCATGAAGCCGCGCACCGCCTCGCGCGCGGCCTCGACGCGCGCGGCGAGGGGCGCCGTTTCTCCCGCGTCGTTGAGCCGGGCGAGCGCCGCGTCCGGCCGGCGTTCGAGGAGACGCCGCAGCGGTTCCGCGCAGGCCAGGCGGAGCACCGTGGCCGCGGCGGTGGCCTGCAGCTCCTCGGCGAGCTGGAGCCGGTGCCGGATGGCTCCCGCGGTCCGCCCGTACTCCGCGGCCACGACGCCGTCGGTGACCGTCCGGGCGCGCGCGGCCGCCTCCTGCTCGGATTGGCGCAACCGTTCCGTGGCGATCCTCAAGGTCCCGAAGGCGATCAGTGCCGTCTGGACCTCGTCGCGATCGGCCGCGGCCGTGGGCAATGCCGGGTCCACGGAAGCAGATCGCCCCATCACGACGGCAGCCAGGGCCCCGGCGGCGGCATACGTGGCGGCGACGACACCCGCCCCAGCCCCGGCGGCGGTCATCCACTCCCAGAACATCGGCGGCGCAGACGGATCGAAGGCCGTCCCCTCCACCCGGAGCCCGGCGAGCAGGGTCACCGCCACCGCGCCCGCCCCCAGCGCCGCGACGACCGTGGCGCCCTTCTGCCGGCTCGCCCCGACCCGCTGCCGGAGCAGGAACGCGAGCGCGGCGGTCGCGCCGCTCGCCAGCACGAGCCCGAGGTGCCCGACGGCGCTGTAGATGACGAACAGCGGCGTGCCGAAGAAGGAGAAGCTGGTCATGCGCCTAGAGGGTGATCCGGTCCTGGCCGGCGTCCAGCTCAATCTCCCTGACGTTCACCGTGAAGTCCTTGCCGTCCCAGTCGAGGTCGTGACGGACGAGCTTCACCGGCCCCGAGCGGTGCCCCCCGCGGAGGACGGCCTGGGGATGGAGGCGGACGGACGCGCCCTGCGGCAGGAAGGCGCCGGAGAGCCCCACCGCGGACGCGTCCACCAACTCACCCCGGCCGGCCGCGACGTCCGCCGCCGAGAGGGTGAGATCCACGGCGAGGTCCTCCCACGTCACCAGCACCAGGCTGCCGGGGCCCTGGAAGAGCTGCAGCTCCTTGAGCTTCCGCTTCATGGCCTCGGTGAGCTTCGCGGGATCGGCCTCCGTCTTGGGCGGCGCGGAGATCACGCTCGCCAACCTGGCCGCCGACGACAGCCGCGCCCAGCGTCGAGGGTCGCTCGGGCCGGGAGTGCCTTCCGCCTCGGCCACCTTCCTCTCCAGCCGCAGCGCCTCGTCGAGGCGCCCGGTCCCCGCCGCTGAAGACGCCAGGCGGAGCCAGCCCGAGAAGTCGGTGGGCTCCAGCTCCGTCAGCGTCCGGTATTGCCGGTAGGCGGCGTCGTACCAGCCGCGGCCCAGGTAGATGTCGCCCAGCAGGCGGCGCGAGGCGAGGTTGCTGGGATCGAACTCCACGATCTCCGAATACGTCCGCACCGCCTCGTCGTTCTGCCCCCTGGCCGTGAGCAGGTCTCCGACCTCTCGCAACAGCAGCGGGGTCATCAGCCCGCGCTCGTGCAGTCGCCGCGCGTTCAGCAGCGCTTCGTCCGCCAGCCCCGCCTTGGCGAGGGCGCGGCAGAGGCGGATGGTGCCGTTGGCGTCGTCCGGGGCGCGGGCGGCGTAGGCGCGCAGCCTCTCCAGCCGCTTGTTGGGGTCGGAGATCGACGACAGCTCGAGATCCACCTCGTTCCAGCGCACCTGCCCGGAGAACAGCGCGCGCTCGACCGCGGTGATGAAGGGTTCGTCCACCGCGCGCCGGAGCAGCAGGCGGGCCAGGTAGAGGCGGGACTCACCCTCGCAGGTGAACTGGTTCACCACGTACGAGGCGTCGTCCGGGGTGCGCACGTAGCGCTGCATCAGCTGCAGGAAGCGCGACTCCGCGCGCCAGTCGCCCAGCTCGCAGGAGGCGCGGGCCGACTGGAAGCGCTCGGTGAGCTCCGCCGCGTTCTCGGCCGCCTGCAGCCGGCGGGACCAGATGACGGCGCGCTCCGCCAGCGGGCGGCGGGCAAGGTCGCTGCACGGGTTCTGGACCTTCGCCACCGCGCACAGGGCCGGTTGCGGTTGCGACGGCAACACCATCATCGCCGGGGGCGGCGGCGGCCCTCGCCCGAGGTGCGCGACCTTGCCGGCCCCCGCCTTGGGTTTCCCCGCGGGGCCTTCGCGGTACAACTTCGCCCTCGCCGGCATCGGCGCCTCACCCTCGGTGGCAGGCGCGGCCTCGGGCGGCGACGACGCGGCCGGCACTGGCACTCCGGCGAGTCGGTCCACCTGCGCTTCCTTGGCCTCCGCGACATCTCTCATCGGCGCCCCGAAATTGGCCGAGGCGGGTGGTGGGGTCATGGGACGCTGGGCCATGGGCTCGGGGGCCGCCCGCGATGCAGGGGCCTCGTCGCGCGAACAGCCGAAGGCGACGCCGAGCGACAGCCCGAGCACCTGGGCGACCACCTCCGTCTCGTTGACCGGCGTGAGCGAGGTCAGCCGGATGCCTTGCAGCCGCGACCGGTTCCGCCGGATGCCCCGCTGCTGGTACGCCTGTTCGCTCTCGAGGGCGATGAAGCTGGTGTAGGGCGTCATCAACCCGTACTCCATGCCCATCGAGACGATCTTGCCGCGGATGGCGTCGGGGTCGGCGGCGGTGCCGAGGAGCCGCTGGATGGCCTCCACCGCCCACAGCCGCGGGACCAGGGACGTCGCCGCCGAATTCTCGTACGCGACGGGGTAGTCGCGCTCGAACGGCTTCCCCGCCAGGCGGCCGGTCACCTTCACCCGCGGCGGGAGGTCGTGGTGGGTGCGCGCCAGCAGCACCACCTCCTCGCCGCGGCTGACCTTGCCGTTGGCCGACACGAACGTCTCGTCGAGCCCCGACCCGAGGTCGATCTCCAGGTCGGTCAGCGTGGGGGTCTTGACCGCGGCGGCGAGCTGGAGCGCCCGTTCGGTGGCCTGTTCGCTGTCGTCCACCGCGAACGACCGGCCGCCGCCGGAGCGCGCCAGCTCCGCCAGCAGCGGCTGGTTGGCGTCGGAGCCCACGGCCACGGTGAAGAAGCGGGCGCGGGAGGTGGAGAGCGCGCGCCGGAGCCGTTCCCCCAGCGCCTCCCCGCTGGTCTCGCCGCTCGTCGCCCAGCCGTCGCCGATGTAGACGACGGCGGGCTGCTCGGCGCCGTGGACGCGGGAGAGGGCCACGTCGAAGGCGGCGGAGAGATCGGTGGCGCCGCCGGGGAGGCGGCCGGCGAGCCGCTCCAGCGCGGTGGTGATCTCCTTCTCGTTGGCCTGCGCCAGCCCCTGCTCGGGGTAGAGCACGGTGGGCTTCACGTCCAGGGCCACCAGCGAGAAGCGGTCGTCGGCGGAGAGCGCGCGCAACACCGCCTCGGCGGTCGCGGTCTTGAGCTGGCGGGCGGAGTCGTCGCCGCCCCCGGAGGTGTCCACCACGACCACCGTCTCGATCTTCTGGACCTCGACCTTGGTCCAATCCAGGTCGGGGACGAAGCGGGCCATCACGTAGTCGGCGCTGTCTCCTCCCGCGGCGAACCGCGACACGCGCACCGGCGCCACCGCCTCCTTGAGGCGCGCCTCCAGCTGGAAGTCGGCCAGCGGCTTGAACCCCGAGCGGCGCATGGTGATCAGCCGGCCGCCGTCCTCGATCCGCGCGTCGTCCAGCGTGCTCAGCTCCATGCTCTGGCCGGCTTCCCCCAGGTCCACCGTGAGCGAGAACTCCCCGATGCGGGAGGGATCTCTCGACTGCATCGGGTGGACGAACCGCATCCGCCCCTCGACCAGGGGCAGCCGCTGCAGGTAGCGGAGCACGGCGCGCCGCGAGCCGGCGGCCGGGACCGGGAAGATCCGCGCGCGGAAGGTGCGGCCGTCGACCCACTCCAGCAACGCCGGCTGGTACCCCTCCGCCGCCGCCTGTTCGTAGTGGCGCTTGGCCTCGTTGCGCTCGATCACCTCGCCCTCGACGAGCGTGCCGTTGGAGTCGAGCGCGAAGCCGGTGACGTGCGCGCCCAGCGGGATGGAGAACCAGTACCAGCCCTCCAGCGCGCGCCCGCCGGGGTTGAAGAACGTCTGGTCGACCTCCGTCTCCGCGAGGCCGTCGCGGATGACCGTGCGGACGGACTGGCGGCTGATCTCCAGGGTCTGGGCGGCCGTGCCCGGCGCGCCGCCGAAGTCGACCCCGTAGAGCGTCCCCGCGCCGGCGACGGCCATGGCGGCGGCGTGGTCCGCCATGCCTCCGGTCCAGTCCTCCCAGAAGGTGACCGGCTTGACCTGGGGGGCGTCCTTGCCGTTGACGGTGGCGCGCTCTCCGGCCTGCAGCTCCACCCGCCCCCCGGGCGCCTCGACGGTGGCGAGGCCGTGGGCGACGTAGACGGTGACCACCGGCCCGGCGAGCGTCAGCTCCAGTCCCGTGCCGGCGGCGGAGACGGTGGCGTCGCCCACGTGGTGGACGGACGGCTTGCGATCCGCGGCGGCCGCGTCCATCCACAGCTGGCCGTTCTCCAGGCGGGTGCCGTCGGAGGTGAGCTTCACGGCGGTCCCGCCGCGCAGGAACATCCCGGTGCCGTCGGAGAGGCGGATGAGCGCGCGGGAGCCCTCGGCGGCGCTCACCTTCGCCCCGGTGCGCAGCGGGGTGCCGGAGACGACCGGGACGTCGCCCTGGCCGCTGTCCACGCGGACGGTGCCGGCCGCCAGCTCGATGCGCGCCTGCAGCGTGGCGCTCTTGTGGGGGGCCTTGCCGCCGAGCGTGGCGAAGAGGACCCCTCCAACCCCCAGGACGGCGAGGGCGAGGAGCGCTCGCATCAGCCACTGTCTCCGTTCCGCGGACATCAGGTCACTCATCGGTCGGGTCCTCCCGGGGGTGGAGCTTAGTGCCAGGACATGCGGCCCGCGCCTTCGGTTCCCCGTGTCTTGCGGAGGGAACTGAAGAGGAGGGACAGTCGTCTCTCCATCATGTGGCGAATGACGGTCACCGTCCTCCTCCTGTCGCTTGGCCAAGGTCTCCAGCCCGCCTACAGCCGGGGAGGGGTCGACTACTACTCCGCGTCAGTGGAGCCCCCGCAGACCAGCAACGTCCCGACGCAGTGTGAACGCCAGTACGGGAAGCACGTGGAGGTCGAGGAGCTGGAGAAGGGCTACCGCTGCACGGTCCCCACGCCCTCCGAGCCGCGCCTCTCCACCGAGCTGAACAAGGAGATCGCCCTCGCCGACCAGTTCCCCGAGCCGCGCCGGCAGAAGGTGGTGGACACGCTGATCGACAAGTACCTGAAGCTGGCGCAGTGCCCCGCGGGGACCAGGGCGCGCCACGACGACTCCAGTTACGCGTGCACCAGGACCTTCACCGCGAAGGAGCTGTGTCCGTCGGGAGCCGTCGCGCAGCTCGAGGACGGGGAGGTGGGCTGCGCGGTCAGCTCATGCCCCAAGGGATTCACCGACCTGGGCGCGCTCACCCACGGCGATCACCCGGGCTGCTTCAAGTGCCCCAAGGGCAGCTACGACGCGAAGGAGACCGAGGCGTTCCACGGCGCGCTGAACGGCATGCCGGGTCCCTTCACGGACGTGTTCTGCAAGTCGCCTTGACCGGCAGGGCGTTCTGATTCACGCGGGTCCAGGTGGGCCGAGCACCTCTGGATGGAGCCACCGCAGGGAGCGCTGCCGGAAGCGGTTCTGTAGCGCCAGCAGCCGGTCGGGCGCGCGCCCGAGGAGAAAAGTGACCGCGAGCAGCGGCGGCGCCATGGCGACCTCGGCGGCGAGGATGGCGGCCAGCTTCGCCGCCTGCGCGCGGCGGTAAGGGGGTGGCCACTTCACGCGGGCTTCTCCGCCAGGGCGAGGAACCCGTTCCCGTGCTCCGAACGGGTGAGCGGGAGGTCGAGCCAGCGCAGCAGCCGGAAGCCGGGCTCCGGGAGGCGGTTGGCGAACTGCTCCTCGAAGTAGAGGGTCCAGAAGCCGTGGTACGCCTCGAGGGAGCGGCTGGAGAGGCCGGCCTCGCTCACCATGGCCCGCCACTCGTCCGGGAGGAGGAAGTTCTCGTAGACGTGGCCCTCGCCGGCGTCGACGCCCGCCCGGCCCCCGGAGATGTTCCGGAAGGTCTCGTGGAGCGTGTAGCGGTCTTTCCGGGACACCACGTACACCAGCACGCGGCCGCCCGGCCGGAGGACGCGCCGGGCCTCGGAGAGGAAGCGGCGGCACCCGTCGTGGCCGAGGTGCTCCAGGACGTCCAGGGCGATCAGCGCGTCCACGCCGTCGTTCGCCAGCGGCAGGGCGGCGGCGTCGGCGACGTGGAAGGACGTGCGCAGGGATGGTGGGCGGGCGGACAGCGCGCGCTCCACCGCCACCGGCGAGATGTCGAGACCCACGCCCTCGCACCCGTGGAGGGCGCAGAGCGCGTCGATGAAGCGGCCGTCGTTGCAGCCGACCTCCGCCGCCCGGCTGTCCGGGCCCAGCGGGAGCTCCAGGAGCGCCCGCCGCAGCAGCGTGTCCTTGTTCTTGACCCGGCCGCTCCGGTACCGGTCGACGAACTCCGCCACGTAGCTCGGGTTCGCGGCGAGCTGCTGGTGGTACCGGCTCTCGCTCGAGTCGTAGAGGCGCTGCTGTGTGCGCGCCTGCTCCGTGACCGAGCCGTCCACCGTGAAGTCCACGTAGCCGCCCCCGGTCGCCTCCTTGAACGGGAAGGCGCCGGCCACCAGCGCTTCTCCCGTTCCGGGAGCGGCGAGCCACGAGGGGGAGATCATGATGGGGGCGCCATCCTCGACCGTCCGGGCGCTCCGATCCAGAGCGTCTGTGGGCCCGCGCCCGTGTGACTGCGCGGAGTTCTCGATGGCACGGCGGCTGCTCTTCCCTCGCCGCGATGACAACCTTCGTGTTGCCGGGCCGGCATCAACCTCCCCACAACGACCACCTCGCGCTGATCCGCGCGGCGCTCGACGTGGTCCCGTCGCCGCTGCTCGTCGGAGTCGTCTTCCAGCGCGCGCCCCAGGGTGAGCCGGCCGACGCCTTCGAGGCCGAGGCGCGCGCCCAGCACGCGCCGGAGCGCTGCCCGTTCACCGTGGCCCAGCGCATCGAGCTGCTCGAAACGGCGCTCGACGAGACGCTCCCCGGCCGCGCGCGCGACCGCGTCCGGGTGATCCCGCTCCCGCGCCCGGAGGCGGAGTGGCCGCTGGTGCAGGCGCTGCTCCCAGGCGCTCGCGCCTGGATCGTCCCCGACGTCGGAGAGTCGTTCGACGACGCGAAGGCCGCCTTCTTCCGCGCGCGGGGCGACCGCGTCCTCCGCGTCGCGCTCCGCCCCACGACGGACGGCCGGGTGGTGCGCTCGCTCCTGGGCGATCCGGAACGCCTTGCCCGCCACGTGCCCGCCGGCGTGGCGCGGAGGATCGACCTCTGGCGGCGGACCGAAGACAAGGAGATGACACCATGAAGGTCGGCGTCCTGGTCGTAGGGCATCGCGGCGCGACGGCGAGCACCACCATCGCCGCCACCCGGCTCTGTGCGCGCGGCGAGCTGGCGCCGTTCCTCCTGTCCGAGTCGGGTGCTCCCGCGCGCCTGCCGCTCCCGGACCCGGCCGCGTTCGCGTGGGGAGGATGGGATCCGTTCGCCGCCCGGGAGAGCTGGGCGGAGACGCTCACCCGGCACGGGGTGCTCGACCTCCGCCGCTGGCCGGACCTGCCCGAGCGGATGGCCGGCGTGAAGGAGCTGGAGCCGATCGCGCTCGCGCGGGACCACGCGGTCACCAGCGGGGAGACCCACCCCGCGAGGCGGCGGGGGGCAGAGATCCTCGCGGGCCTCCGCCGCGACATCCGCGCCTTTCGCGAGGGGACGGGCGCCGATCAGCTCGTGCTGCTGAACGTCTCCGCCCCGGCGCTGCTCGGTCCGCGCGAGCGGTGGCCGAGGGACGCCGACGCCTTCCTGGAGCAGCTCGACGCGGGCGCCTTCGAGTCGGCCCCCCCGTATTACGTCGCCGCGGCGATCCTGGAGGGCGCGGCCGTCGCCGACTACACCGCGTCCGCCACCCTGGAGATGCCGGGCGTGGAGGACCTCGCGCGCCGGGAGGGCGTGCCGCTCGCCGGGAGGGACGGGAGCACCGGCCAGACGCTGCTCAAGTCCGTGCTCGCCCAGACGTTCGCCACGCGGAAGCTGCGCGTGCGCGGGTGGTACAGCGCCAACATCCTCGGCAACCACGACGGCCTGATGCTGTCCGACCCGCGCTACTGCGACGTGAAGAAGGTCGACAAGACCGAGCTGCTGGAGCGGATCCTCGGCTACCCGGTGCAGGCCCACCTGGTGGACATCCGCCACTACCTCCCGGCGGGCGACGAGAAGGAGGCGTGGGACGCGATCGACTTCGAGGGTCTGCTCGGCGCCCGGGGCCGGCTGCGCATCGACTGGCAATGCTCGGATTCGCTGCTCGCCGCGCCGGCCTTGATCGACCTCACCCGCTTGTTGAGCTGGGCGGCGGCGGAGGGTTGCTCGGGTGTGCAGCCGTGGCTGGGCGTCTTCTTCAAGTACGCGTTGGGCACGCCGGAGCGCCGCTACCTCGCGCTCGCCGCCGAGCTCGAACGGTTCTGCCGCGAGGCGCTCGCCGGCCGGCGTCTCAGAGATAACTCAACCACGGGTCGCGCCGGCGCCGCTTGAGATCCGCGAACCAGCGGCAGGCCGGGTAGAGGGCGGCGACGACCGCCGCCCACACCAGGTACACCACCGCCAGGCCGAACCCGGCGCCGGCGGGGCGAGGGATCCCCAGGCCGAAGAGCCAGGCGTCGTCGACGTGCTGGAGGTACGTCGCGACCACCGCGAGCCCGTGAATCAGCGGGATGTGCAGGAGGTAATAGAACAGCGGCACGCGGCCGAAGACGAGGATCGGTCGCATCCAGCGGGACGTCCCGCGGTCCAGCAGCGCCAGGGCGATCAGCGCCGGGCCCAGCGTCATCAGCAGGTAGAGCAGCGACGGCGGGTACTTGTTGCAGCTGATGAAGGCGAACAGGGTGAACAGCCCGCCCTGCTGAGGCGCCCAGGGATGCGGATCGCCGTAGACGTTGCTCGCCCGCAGGACGACGAAGAGCAGCGTCAGGGCGACGCCCGTGACGAGGATGGTCCTGCGCCGGTGGAGCAGGGTGCCGAACCCGTAGCCCGCGGCCATGACGCCGATCCACGGGACCACCGGATACCAGATGCTGAATTCCCGTCCGTTGCCGAGCGCGATGGGCCCGCCGGTATGCAAGATCGTCCAGAGCCACCCCAGCGAGCCCCAGCTCGCGGCGGTCACTCCGTCGAACGCGTTGTGGACGCAGACCATCGCCACGCCGAAGGCCCCCACCGCCTGTGGCGGCAGGAACACCAACCCGGCGAGGGCGATCATCGACCAGCCGATGGCCCAGAAGACGCCGGCCGGGATGATCATGTAATCAAAATTGAACGTCCAACCCAGGCACCGGATGACGGTGAGCTCGAGGACGACGCACCACAGGCCGCGCGTGAGCAGGAACCACGACAGGGCCTTCGCCGTCCTCCCGCGCCCCTTGGAGAGGAACGCGCCGCTCCCGGCCAGGAAGATGAAGACCGGCGCGCAGAAGTGCGTCACCCAGCGGGTCAGGAACAGCGCCGGATGCGTGTGGGTGAGGTCCAGGGGATCGAAGGAGGTCTCGTTGGAGAAGAAGTCGCGGGTGTGGTCGAGGGCCATCAGGACCATGACCAGGCCGCGGAGGACGTCCAGGGAGTCGATCCTGGGCCGGACCGCCGGCGCTTGCGCGACGGCCGACGGATCCGGCGGCGGAGGAGCTTCCGGCGTGAGCGCCTGGGCGGTGGAAGGCACGGCCCGACGTTACCGCACCGGGTTCAGTTCCGCCCCCAGCGCCTCGAGCGGGAGAAGCGGAAGAAGCCGCCCTGCTCCTCGGCGGCGATGGTCTCCGCCTCGGCGCCGAAGTATCGCGTCCGGAGCTCCCGGAGCCGTTGTTCGAGCCCGTCTCCGACGTACTGTTTCGCCAGCGCCTCGCGCTCCTGCATGTATCGCGCGCCCGCGTCCCAGCGCGCGTCGCGCTCGCGGTCGAGGACGTCCCAGCGCTGGAGCGCCTCCTCGGACAGGCCGAGCCCCTGGCGGATCTCGCGCAGGCTTCGCTCGCGATCCTCCTGGCCGAGGGCCGAGAGGTCCTTCTGGACGGAGTCGAGGTCGAGGAAGCGATCCAGCGCCTCCTGCCGGTGCCGTTCCAGGTACGACTCCGTCTGCTCCTGGTACACGTCCTCCAGGCCTTCCTTGTATCGCTCCAGGCGATCGGAGACGGTGGCGCCCTGCAGCGCATCGGCCGCGTGGAGCGCGTCCGCGGCGGCCTGGTTCTTGAGCTCCGAGGCCCAGATGTTCGCGGCGGCCTCCTTGCCGAAGATCCGCTCCCGGGCCTCGCGGATCGCGGCGCGGCGCTTCTCGTCATCCATCCCCTGCAAGGAGGTCCGCTGCTCGTCCATCCACCGCTCGTAGTCCAGCCAGTGTTGCAGGTTGGCGGCGAGCTCCGCGAAGTGGTCCGGGAAGGCGGCCCGGAGGAGGTCCAGCAGCGACTCCCGCCAGTGGTCGGGGCTCTGGGCGCGGAAGTAGGGGATGAGCCGTTCGAGCATCTTGAGCTGCACGTACGGATGCTGGATCCGCGCTCCGTAGCGGGAGCGGAGCTGCGCGACGAGGGCGTCCCGGTCCACGCCCGCGCCCGCGCCGGGAATCGCCCCACCCGGCCGTGAGGAGGCGCGCGGTGGAGAGGGGGCCGCGGTCTCCACCCCGGAAGTGGAGGAGCGCGAACCCCGCGAGGAGAGGAGGACGCCGGCGACCACGACCGCCAGCGTGATCGCCGCCGCCAGGATGACCCGGCGCACTAGTCGAAGTAGGCGATGTAGTCGATGAGGGCCGCGTAGAACTCCATCTCATCGAACAAGTCCGGGCCGACCCCGACGACGTCCAGGTGGTCCTGCGAGACGACGCTGGCCATGGAGGTCATCTGCGCCGACGTGGGGGCGTTGAGGTTGCCCACGTAGCCGCGGTCGTAGTCGGTGCTGACGTAATCGAAGGAGAACGGATACACGTCGTAGCGCAGCCGGTAGCCCATCTGCTGGGAGTTGATGCCCACCAGCCCGTCGTCGTCCTGCTCGTTGCGCACGCCGTCGCCGCGGCCCCCCGCGCCGTCGTTGTCGCAGTCGTCCACGCAGTAGCCGTCACCGTCGATGTCGTAGAAGGCCTGTTGCAGGAGGTAGAGGGCGGGGTTGACGCTCAGGCCGTCCTGCGCGGTGATGATCGAGCCGTAGCGGGAGGCGTACCGCGCGTCCACCGGGTAGGCGGCGTTGAACGCCTTCGCTCCCGTCACCACGCCGTCGCTCGCGCTGTAGTCGTTGTAGACGAGCTGCTTGGCCCCGGCGTAGCCGTCGTTGCCCGGCTGGTAGATGGCGTTCCCGAAGTAGGTGGCCAGCGCGTTGATGACGCCGGTGACGCCGGGGTTGAGGTCGAGGATGTACTTGGCGACCGGAGACCCGCGGTGGGGGGCCGAGATGCTGATGACGACGTCGGCGACGGTGCGCCCCTTGCGCTCGTAGAGCACGCGCGCGGCCTTCCGGATGTCCAGCCCGCCCTGGGAGTGCCCGACGAGGTTCACCCGGGAAGAGCCCGCGGTGGCCATGAAGCCCTCGACGTCGTTCGCCAGGTCCAGCCCCCGCACCTCGGAGCTCTGGAAGGCCTGCACCTGGGCGACGTACGCCTTCTGCCCCGAGTCGAGGTCCCCGTTGCAGTAGACCTCCAGGAGCTGGTCGCAGGGATCGCCGACGAACGTGCCGTAGTCGTCGCCCCAGTACTCGACGCCGAGGAGGTTGTCGAACCCGCCCATCCCGTGGGCGAACACGACGGGGTAGGTGGTCCGGGCGGCCCCGGCCTGCGCGCCGGGCGACGCGAAGAACGCCAGGGCCAGCGCGGATGGAAGAACGGAGTGGAGTCGATTCATGCCGGGGCGCCCATAGCATGAACGTCTCGCGGCCGTCAGCTACTGGACCGAGATCACCATCTTCCCCCGGACACGGCCGGCCTCGAGGTCGCGCATCGCGTCCGGCACGCCGTGGAGCGGGTAGACCCGGTCGATCGGCGGGACGACCTTCCCCGCCTCGATGAGCTCCACGAGCCGCTCCAGGTCCTCGAAGCGCTCCTTGCTCTGGAACATCGCGAACCGCTGGCGCACGAACGGCATCAGCGCCAACCCGATGAGCGGGCGGGAGAAGAAGCCGCCGGTGATGGGGCCGCCGTGCTCGCCGCCCACGAAGACCACCGTCCCCTCCGGGGCGAGCGCCCGGCGCAGCCGCGAGACCTTCGAGTTGCCCGCGCAGTCGAGGATCAGGTCGTACCGCCGCCCGCCCCCGGCGAAGTCCTCGCGGGCGTAGTCGACGACGTGGTCCGCCCCCATCGACCGCGCCAGGTCCGCCTTGGCCGCGCTGCACACCGCGGTGACCTCGGCGCCGAACGCCTTGGCGATCTGCACCGCGTAGGTGCCGACGCCTCCCGAGGCGCCGATGATCAGCACCCGCTGCCCGGCCCGCACCTTCCCGGCGTCGCGCAGGCTCTGCAGCGCGGTCAGCGCCGAGACCCCCACCACCGCGGCTTGCTCGAAGCTCAGCGCCGCGGGCTTGCGCGCCAGCTTGTCCTCACGGGCGCGCGCGAATTCGGCGAACGTGCCCTGGCCGATCCCCAACACCTCGTCGCCCACCCGGAGGCGGGTCACCTTCGCGCCGACCTCCACCACCGTCCCCGAGACCTCTAGCCCCATCACCGGGTTCTTCGGCCGGCGCAGGCCGAAGCCCATCAGGCGGAGCAGGTACGGCTTGCCCGTCATCAGGTGCCACGCCGCCCGGTCCAGCCCCGCGGCGCGCACCCGGACGAGGACCTCGGCGTCGCCGATCCGCGGCCGTCCCACCGACTGGAGGTGGAGCACGTCGGCGGAGCCGTACGCCCCCGCCACCATCGCGGACATCCGCTGCTGCTCCACCGCCGCTCCGGCGTTCCCGGCGAGGCTCATCCCGGCATCGATCGCTGCGCTCATCGTTCGGCTCCTCCGACTTACAAAGTAAGGTTGACGGGTCGATCCATAACCGTACAATGTAAGGCTGTCAAGGGGCGACATGAGCCGGAGCGGAAAAGCGAGGCGCCGCGCGCCGTTGAGCCGGGAGCGGGCGGTGGAGGTGGCGATGGGGCTCGCGGATGCCGAAGGGATCGAGCGCCTGACCATGCGCCGGCTGGCGGAGGCGCTGGGGGTGGAGGCGATGTCGCTCTACCACCACGCGGCCAACAAGGACGACATCCTGGACGGCATGGTGGACGCGATCTTCGGCGAGATCGAGCTCCCTCCCCTGACCGCGGATTGGAAGGAGGCGATGCGGCGGCGCGCCCACTCCGCGCGGGCGGTGCTCCTGCGCCATCCCTGGGCGATCCGCCTGATGGAGTCGCGCGCCGCGCCCGGCCCGGCGAACCTCGAGCACCACGACGCGGTGCTGGGCTGCCTGCGCCGCGCCGGGTTCTCCCTCGCGCTCACCGGGCACGCGTACTCGGCGCTCGACAGCTACACCTACGGCTTCGTCCACACCGAGCTCAACCTGCCGTTCCAGACCTCAGAGGAGACCCAGCAGGTGGCGGAGGGCCTCATGAGCCGCTTCCCGGTGGACCAGTACCCGCACCTGATCGAGTTCGCGACCCGGCACGTCCTCCAGCCGGGCTACTCCTACGGCAACGAGTTCGAGTTCGGCCTGGAGCTGATCCTCGACGGGCTGGAGCGGGCGCTGGCCAGGGGCTGACCGCGCCCACTGTGCGTCACGGCCGGGTCGAGTCGAAGTCGCAAACCTCGAAATGGAGGTGCGTATTGTTGATTGTATTCCCGTCTTTGTCCTTGTAGTCCTGATAGACGACGGTGCCGATCTGCTGGCCTCGGCGCAGGGTATCGCCCGGCTGCGCGCAGGCCTGGGGGCCTGCCGCGCAGAAATTCAGGTGCCCGTACTGCGTGTAGACCGTCGTTCCATCCGGCAGCCGGTGCCGGATCACCACCACCTTCCCCGGGTAGCTCCGCCGAGCGTCGTACTGGTTGTCGTTGGCGCATGCCACGACGCCGTCAGCCGAGGCATAGACGGGATCGTGGAACTTCTGCATGACGGAATACCCGTAGCCCATCCGCTGCAGGCCGGAGGGCTCGTCGAGGCCCAGGGGCCAGTCGAAGTGCCCGTCCGGTGTCACCGCTGCTTGCGCCAATGCACCGGGAGCTGCCAGGGCCAGGAGGCCCGATAGCAGGGACAGCATGGTGTTGCGCACGATTCCCCCCTTTGGGGAACGACGCGCGCGACGATACCCGGCTCGATCCGGCCTCTCGTTCGACCCGGGGAGGGGGCGCGCCTACGACTTTGGTAGGGGATCTCGACGCGCCCGGGACTCTACAATGCGACGCATGAATTCCAGGATTGTCTTGGTGGTCGGATGCGCGCTCGGGCTCGGGTGCGAGAGGCAGCTGCCGACCTACGTGCTCGATTCGGAGCGCGCGCCGGTGGGTCCAGCGTG
>DASRBA010000165.1:0-14926 GCA_035637895.1 Myxococcaceae bacterium | reverse complement strand
CGAGAAGGGCGCCTTCACCGGCGCGGTGGCCCAGCGCATCGGCTGCCTGGAGCGCGCGCACGGCGGCACGCTCTTCCTGGACGAGATCGACGACCTGGGGATGGACCTGCAGCCCAAGCTGCTCCGCGCCATCGAGGACCGCGAGTTCCGGCGGCTGGGCGCCTCCTCCGCGCCGGTGAGCTTCGACGCCCGCATCATCGCCGCCTCGAAGAAGAACCTGTGGGCGGAGACGCAGGCCAGCCGCTTCCGCGAGGACCTCTACTTCCGCCTCTCGGTGTTCACGGTGGGGCTGCCGCCCTTGCGCGACCGCAAGGAGGACATCGCCCTCCTGGTGGACGCCTTCGCCGGCGAGGGGCTGTGGGAGCGGCTGCCGGCGTCGGTGCGGGACCAGTTCATGGCCCACACCTGGCCGGGCAACGTCCGCGAGCTGCGCAACGCGCTGGAGCGCGCGCGCCACATGGCGGACATCCCCGAGCTGTCCGCGGACTCGCTGCTCAAGGAGTTCTCGTCCAACACCGGCGCCGCCGCGCCGCAGGGCGACTACGTGGCGGTCGACTACACCGGCCCCTTCAAGGACCGGAAGGACGAGCTGATCCGCGGCTTCGAGCGCGAATACCTCACCCGCCTGCTCTCCCGCGCCAAGGGCAACGTGGCCAAGGCCGCGCGCGAGGCGGAGCTGGACCGCAAGCACCTCTACTCGCTGCTGCACAAGTACGGCCTGGCGCAGAGCGGGAACGAGGACTGAGCCCGGTCGGTTGCGGCCGCAGGCCGCCGCATCAGCGTCCCCTGGGCCCGGGGACTGACGGGCGCGGCGAAGGCTACGGCACGCTGACGCTGGCGGACGCCTTCTTGCCGTCCGCGTCGGTCACCGTGACCTCGTCCGTGGCCGGGTGGGTGGGGCCGGCCGTGTAGACGACCGAGGTCCCGGTCGTCCCCGGCGCGGCGCGCATGGTGGCCAGCGAGATGGCCCCGTCGAACGACGTGCCGTCCGTCTTCGTCAGCACCCCCACCACGCCGTCGTCCCAGCCCACGCTGCCGCCCAGCCCGTCCGCGAAGGCGATGGCGTTGGGGTCGCCCTGGGGCGCGTCGCTCTTCAGCTGCCACTGGCTCCCGTCCCACGAGGCGCCGGTCGGGGTGAAGTCGTACCACTGCGCGGTGGGGCCGGGGCCCGGGTCGCGGGCGAAGACGGCCCAGATCCGGCGCTCGTCCGGGTGGACCGTGAAGACGCCGGCCAGCGTCTGGTTGATGCGGCCGTCGTTCACCGGCGACGGGATGGAGGCCACCGGCTCCTCGTAGGCGCCCCCCGAGTCGACGCGGGCGAAGCGGACCTGCCCGTCCGCGTACTGCCCGTACATCACCCAGGCGTAGTGGGCGGTCCCGGCCACCCCCATCAGCCAGGCGCCGGAAGCGCTCCCGTCGGCGAGCGTGCGGGGCGTCCAGGTCGAGCCGGAGGCGGTCAGCCGCAGCCGGTTGATGGTGGCGGGCGCGGTGGGCCCGGCCTCGGCCACGATGTTGCCGGCGAACACCCAGAGGTCATGGGTGGCGCCCAGCTGCGCGAAGAGGAGCGCGTGGTCGTGGCTGCCGCCGGCGCCGCGCGCGTCGTCCACGATCATCGTCACCGCGTTCGGGGCCCCACCCAAGCTCTGGAAGTCGTCCGGCGACGCGGGCGCCAACCCGGAGGTGATGCACATGGACCCCTGCAGCCGCGTCCCGCCCGGGTCCGACGCCGCCACCAGCACCGCCAGCACCTCCGCCCCGCCGGCCGTGGTCACCGCGCGGATGGTGCCGCGCCGGTCGCCGGCGTAGGCGCCGGGGATGACGATGGGCCCGGCCAGCGCGGTGTACCCGGCGATCGCCCCCCCGGAGTAGGTGAGCGCCAGCCGGTAGTACGCGATGTCCAGGAACCCGGCGCGGAAGAACAGCAGGTGCACCGTCCCCGCCCCGTCCTGCGCCGCGGAGATCAGGCCGGCGTTGACCGCGGACTCCACCGCCAGCGCCGAGGACTCCGGCGGCACCCAGGACCAGGTCTCCCCCTGGTCGCCGGAGCGCAGCAGCGAGAGCGTGCCGGACGGAGCGCCCGGCGAGCCGAAGGTGAACAGGTCGTGGTTGCCGTGGTTGTCCCGCACCACCACCGGCTGCCCGCCGCCCCAGTGCTGCTGCTGCGCGGCCCCCGCCACCGCCGGCGCCGCCCGCATGGGGACGTAGCCCGGCCCGCCCCCCAGCGACGCGCCGGACGCGTTGCCGGAGAGCGACCAGGTGTAGGGGCCCGTCCCGCCCAGCGCGGTGAAGACCTGCTGGCCCCCCGGGCCGACCTCGGCGCTGGGGGGCGAGACCGCCAGCGCCCGCGTGATCTTGCAGCCGGCGATCGCCAGGAACGCGCCGCAGGCGACCGCCACCCTGGAGCGCATGGCTACCCCGCGTCCGCCGGAAGGAAGCCGGCGTCCAGGCACAGCCCGGTGAAGTTGCCGTAGATCGTGCGCCCGGCGCCGTAGTCGCTCCCCTCCACGAAGCCGACGGACCAGTCCCCCACAGTCTGCTCGTCCGGGTTGCCGCCCTGCCGGATGACGAGGTCGCCCTGGCGGATGGCCGGCATCGTCCGCGCCGCCTCGTCCGCCGCGGCGTGGATCACCACCGCGCGCGGGTGGCCCGCGTCGTACTCGCCGGAGAGGTCGATGGCCTCGCCCTGCTTCACGGTGAGGCCGTAGAGCGCCACCGTCACCTGCGCCACCAGGTCGATGTCGTGCTCGCGGTTGTTGTAGTAGCTGACCTGGAACGCCTCCTCGTTGCGCCGGACCTTCACGAACGAGACCTGGAGCGGGAAGAGCGCGTCCACGCTCCCGCCGAGCGAGTTCTCGCCCCCGCAGGCGAGCGCCGCCAGCGTCACCGCGAGGAGCAGCGCGCCCCCGATTCGGACCTTCATCGCTACTGCTCCACCGCGATGCGGATCGTCCCGTACCGGGGGTCGCGGTAGACGACCACCCGCTTGTCGTTGGACAGGTAGAACAGGTGCGGCTGGAAGCCGCCCGCGGTGTCGACGGTGGTCAGGTTCCAGAAGTTGCCCACCTTCTCGGCGACCTGCAGCTCGTCCTCCGCCGCCGGGCAGGTCTTGAACTCCGTGAACCCCGGGCGCACCGAGCACACGTGGTAGACGATGGACGGGTCCTTGGTGGACGGGCGGTAGGCGGCGGACGGGTACCACCCGGTCGATCCCCCCTGGACGACCACGTCCTTGGGCCGGAACGTCACCCCGCCGTCCGCCGTGGCCATGGTCTCCGCGAAGTACAGCGCCTGCCCGCCGGTGGCCTGCAGGTCGGTGAACGCCACGCCGTACTTGGCGCCGTCCCACGCCAGCGACGGGCCAGGGGAGACCAGCGCCGCGGCGGAGACGAGGAGCGCCGGGCTCCACGACGGGTTCCCCGAGCCGCCGTCGCGCCGCATGAAGTACACGTCCGTCCCGTACCCGTTGGGGACGCCGATCACCCGGTCCTGCACCAGCGCGGGCTGGTCCCCCACCATGAGCATCCGGGTGTGGCCGCCCCAGGCCCGCTTGTCGTTGCCGCCCTCCACCAGCATGGTGTGCGTCCACCCGGTGGGGCCGCCCTCCGCCAGCTCGAGGTCCGACGCGTTGTAGTCGCCGGTGCCCACGGACTGGCCGTTGTGGCAGTCGCGGTACGCCAGGTACCCCTTGTTCGTGCTGTCGAACGCGATCGCCGGGTAGACGCCCACCAGGTAGCCGGAGTTGCTCACCCCGTTGGAGCCCAGCGCCTCGTTGCTGTTCACCACCGCGATGTGCTCGGTCCACGCGTTGGCGCCGGTGCGGTAGGACGCGGCGGTGTCGTTGTTCCACCAGAACGTGGAGAGCTGCAGGTCCTTGGGCCCGCCCAGGTACGCCACCGCCGGCTGCCCGTTCGGCTGGAACGCCAAGGAGAGGCCGTTGGCGTTGTGGATGATCTGGACCACCTCGGGCTGGACGGTGACGTTCCCGTTCTGCCACTCCATGTATTGCACCGCGTAGCTGAGGTCCGTCCCGCCGTCCGGCAGGGCCCCCGCCCCGGCGTCCTCCTTCAGGTAGGCGATGCCGACCCGGTCGTTGGGGCCCAGCGCCGCGGCGATCTGCGGCGTGAAGTCGCTGATCAACGCCATCGGCGACGGGTCCAGCGTGAAGGTGCAGAAGCCGTTCACGCACCCGGCGTCCACGCCGCCGTCGCCGCCTCCGTCGTCGCCACCATCATCCCCGCCGTCCGGCGGCGGACAGCCCGGACACGCCACCAGCGACAGGAACATCGCCCCCAGCAAGATCCCGGCTCTCACGAGAGAAAACCTCCGACGCGGCCCGCCGCGCATCATGCCAGAGCGGCGGCCCTGGAGGGGGTGATTTCCCTCTGGAAATGCCCCATGCTCCGAGGGGAAATGACCCCGCCGGACGACGACGATCTGCTCTCCCGCCGAGCCCTGATCCAGCGCCTCACCTTCCTGGGCGGCGGGGTGCTCCTGTTCGCCTCCTGCAAGGACAAGGGCGGCGACAAGGACCGCAAGGAGGCGCCGCCGCGGCCGTCGCTCACCACGAAGCACCGCACCTTCACCAACGAGGAGTACGACTCCATGGCGGCCGCCTGCGAGCGCGTCCTCCCGCGCGACCAGGACCCGGGCGCCCTGGACGCCAACGTCCCCGAGTACATCGACCGGATGCTCCAGTCCCCCGAGCTCTCCCAGCAGCGCGATCAGTTCCTCGCCGGCATCGAGGCCCTGAACCGCCGCGCCCGCCGCGCTCACGAGGGGCTGCCGTTCTCGAAGATCCCGGTGGAGGACCAGGACGCCCTGCTCCAGGAGTGGAAGGAGTCCAGGCCGACCTCCGGGGAGGCCCGCTTCTACGAGCTGCTGGTGGTGTTCACGCTGGAGGGCTTCCTGGGCGACCCGTCCTACGGCGGGAACAAGGACCGGGTGGGCTGGGCGCTGGTCGGCTTCGGCACCTCGGAGCCGCCCCAGGGCTACGACGGCGAGCACCACCTCCACGCGCACACCGGGCACCCGCGGTGAGCATGGATCCGGTGGACGTGGTGATCGTCGGCAGCGGCGCCGGCGGCGCGCCGATGGCGCTGGAGCTGGGCCGCGCCGGCTTCAAGGTGGTGGTGCTGGAGAAGGGCGCGCACTACCGCAAGGAGGACTTCGTCCACGACGAGATCCTCAACAGCCGCCGCAACTTCTTCATGCCGCTGCCCTGGGAGGAGCCGCACCTGGTCCGCAAGGGCGCGGACGCCAAGTACCAGCGCACCAACGAGGCCTGGACCGCCAACTGCGTGGGCGGCGGCACGGTGCACATGAGCGGCTACTTCTACCGGCTCAAGCCGGTGGACTTCCGGCTGCGCAGCGAATTCGGCGAGGTGCCGGGCGCCAACGTCGCCGACTGGCCCATCCGCTACGAGGACCTGGAGCCGTACTACCAGAAGGCCGAGGAGGAGATGGGCGTCTCCGGCGCCGCCGTCCCCCACCCCTTCGCCGAGCCCCGGGCGAAGCCCTTCCCCCTCAAGCCGCTGGAGGTCCACCCCATCGCGAACGAGCTGGACGCGGCCTGCCAGAAGCTGGGGTACCACTCCATCCCCACCGCGCGCGGCATCATCAGCGACACCTACAAGGGCCGGAACGGCTGCGCCTACTGCGCGCTCTGCGGCAGCTACGGCTGCGAGCACGACGCCAAGTCCGGCACCAACGCCTCGCTCGTCCCCGCCGCGCTGGCCACCGGCAAGGTGGAGCTGCGCGCGCGCTGCATGGCCACCGAGGTGACGGTGGACGCGCAGGGCCGGGCGAAGAGCGTGGTGTACCTGGACCCGAAGGGAGACCGGCAGGAGCAGCCGGCGAAGGTGGTGGTGGTCTCCTGCACCTCGGTGGAGAGCGCGCGGCTGTTGCTCAACTCCACCTCCTCCCGCTTCCCGCGCGGCCTGGCCAACGGCAGCGGGCTGGTGGGCAGGAACCTGATGTTCAGCTCCTTCGGCGAGTCCAAGGCCTCCTTCCGCATCCAGGCGCGGAAGCAGAAGTGGCCCTGGCTGTCGGACTCGGCGCCGTTCGTGAACCGGAGCGTGCAGGACTTCTACGTGCTGCCGGAGGGCGCCGCCACCGGGGTGCGCAAGGCGGGGACGCTGGGCTTCATGTTCCAGCACCCCAACCCCATCTACGCCGCGGTGAAGCTGGCCGGCGAGGGCGCCTCCGGCGTGTTCGGCAAGGCGCTCAAGGACAAGCTGCGCGAGTACCGCGACTCGAAGCTCCTCCAGTTCGAGGTCTACGCCGAGTTCCTCCCCACCGACGGCACCTTCGTCTCGGTGGAGCCCTCGGTGAAGGACCGCTACGGCCTGCCGGTGGCGGCGATCACCGTGCAGCGCCACCCCAACGACCTGGCCGCCACCCGGTACCTGGTGGAGCGCGGCGAGGAGATCTTGAAGGCCATGGAGCCGGAGAAGCTGGAGCGGCTGGGGATGGCCGGGGAGACCACCATCCTGCAGCACGGCACCTGCCGCTTCGGCAAGGACCCGGCCAGGAGCGTGCTGGACCCGGAGTGCCGCGCGCACGAGGTGCCCAACCTCTACGTGGTGGACGGCAGCTTCATGCCCTCCTCCGGGGCGGTGCCCACCACGCTCACCATCGCCGCCAACTCCTTCCGGGTGGCGGACCTGCTGGTGAAGCGGCTCAAGCGAGGGGGGAAGTGAGCGGGGAACGGCCCCTGAAGCTGGGCAAGCCGCTGGAGTTCATGCGGAGCCTGTGGGCGCTGGACCACGCGCTCCAGTCGCGCTCCAAGGCGATGGCGGCGGCGCTGGGCGTCACCGGGCCGCAGCGGATGGTGGTCCGCCTGGTGGGGCGCTTCCCGGGCATCGCCGCCGGCTCGCTGGCGGAGCTGTTGATGATCCACCCCAGCACGCTCACCGGCATCGTGCAGCGGCTGGAGTCGCGCGGCCTTCTGGAGCGGCACCCCGACCCGGCGGACGGGCGGCGCGCGCTGCTGCGGCTGACGGAGAAGGCGCGCGCGCTGGACCGCGAGGCGGAGGGCACCATCGAGCTGTCGGTGAAGCGGGTGCTCATGCGCCTGCCCGAGTCCGCGGTGGAGCAGGCGCGCGCGCTGGTGGACGCGCTGGCGACGGAGCTGCGCGAGGAGCCGGCTGAGCCTGGAGGAAGCGGCCGCAGGCCGCCGCATCAGCGTCCCCTGGGCCCGGGGGCTACTGAGGCAGGTCCCGCAGCACCACCACGTCCGCCTTCACGTAGTAGGTCGCCTGCGCGTCGGCGGAGAACTCGATGAGGTGGTCCCCCACGCCGGTCAGGTCCGCGGACCGCGAGAAGTAGCCGGTCTTGTCCGCCTCGGAGACGAAGTCCTCGGCGGAGGCGGACGCGCGGATCCGCCGCGTGCAGCCGTCCTCCCACCAGTGGATGAACGCGTCCTGGGTGCCGGTGCCGGCCAGGCCCTCGATGTAGATGCCCACCGTCACCCGCGACGCCTCGGCCAGGCGGACCATGAACCGCCCCTCGCTGGGGAAGCGCCCGGTGACGTATGTCTGTCCGCCGACGATGCAGCCCACGACGCGGTCGCACACCGGCCACGTCTGGTCGCAGGCGTCGCGCGACCGGGGGCCCAGGAACTCCTCCTTGGTCCCGCCGCAGGCACACAGGGCCGCGGCGGCGGCGAGGGCGAGGGCGGCGGTCCTCACGGGTTGATGGCGGTCCCCGACACCGGGACGTCCAGCGAGGGGGTGTTCTCCGCGTTGGACTTGATGTTGACGTTCCCGGTGAAGCTCCCCGCCGCGGTGGGGTTGAACAGGACGGAGAAGTAGCTGGTGTCGTTGGCGGGGACGGTCATCAACGTCGGGTTGGTGGTCCCGTCCGTGGGCGAGAACCGCCTGAAGGCCGAGTCCCCGCTGAGCGTCACCGAATCCAGCACCAGGTCATCCAGCCCCTTGTTGGTGATGGAGATGGTGGACTGGCGGGACGTGCCCACGAAGGCGGCGTCGAACGCGAGCGGGTTGTTGGGGGTGATCGGCACCCGGATCTGCGGTTTCTGCGGATACTCCTCCGGGCACCCCGCGCCCAGGCCCACCGCCAGCACCACTGCCGCCAAGGACCACCTGCGCCGCGCGTTCATGTCGGTCATTTTCATCGTCCTCGCCGCCTGCGTCATCTGGTGAAATCGCACCCGCCGGTGAACCCGGAGCCGGCGTCCATCGTCCCGCCGTCCGTCCCTCCATCCATCCCCCCGTCCGGCGTCCCGGCGTCCACCGGCACCGCCGCCGGGCAGCTCCGGGTGCCGCCGTCGGCCTGGGTGACGAAGGACTTGGGGTAGGCGGTGAACGCCGTCTTCACCGTGTACGTGGTCTCGTCCCAGGTGTTGCGGTCCACGCCGCCCACCCGGAGGAAGAACTTCCCGCCCTGGATGAAGCGCGGCTCGAAGCAGAAGCAGCCGTAGCCGCGCGCGGTGACGGTGCTGCTGGTGGGCGTGGTGGCCAGGTCCCACAACGGCTGCAGCCCGATGCCCTGGTTGATGTTCCACCACGAGTAGAGCGACGCGTCGTCGTAGGTGAAGACCAGCCCGCCGCCGCTCCGGGAGGTCTTCACCGACGAGCACGTCCCGCCGTCGGTGGGCGCCGTCGTCCCATCGCAGAGCTCCACGTCCACGAACAGGTTCTCCGGCTGGGTGCCGTTGACGTTCTGCACCGTCCACTGCAGCTCCCACGTCCGGTCCAGCGGGCCGTTCGCCGGGTCCTGGAACGGGATGTCCAGCTCGTAGCGGTCCAGGTCCGTCTCCACCGCGTCGTAGTCGATGGGGCCGCGGATGCCCTGGCCCACCGCCGGGTCGTTGTTGAACAGGCGCCCGTAGCCGAAGGAGAGCTTGCCGGAGAGCGTGGAGGCGCCGGCGGGCGGCGCGGGGAAGGTGGCGCCGCTGGTGTCCTGGGCGAGCGGCACCACCTCCGTCTGGGCGGGCTGCGACAGGCGGCCGGTGTCATCCGCGTCCGCCTCCAGCGTGACCTGGAGCGTGTAGTTGCGGTCGTCCGCCCAGTCGTTCCCCACGTCCTGCACCACCACGTAGTAGCGCGTGGTCGTCCCGTGCGGGGAGATGGGGAACTTGCCCTCGAAGTTCTTCAGGTTCGGGTACGCGTAGTCCTCCTCGCGGGTGGACCACAGGCACTGCGCCGGGGCGCGGGCGCAGATCTGCTCCACCGCCAGCTGGTAGTTCGGGTTGCCGCCGTAGCCCTTGGGGCAGAGCGTGGAGTCCGTCTGGCAGGCGGCCGTGCCCTGCGTCACCACGGTGACCACGGACACCTCGCGGTCCGGGATGCCGCCCGGCCCCAGCGGCAGCGGCGGGAAGCGGCCCGTCCCGCTGGGCGGCGTCACCTTGTAGTGGAGGAGCTGCGCGTTCGCCGACGACGGCACGTCCACCGCGAACCAGTCCGGGTCCCCCACCGAGCCGATGCGCCCGGTGAACGTCCGCGTGCTCCCCAGCGCCAGCGAGACCGCCCGGGGGTCGGCCTGCGCGATGTTGTCGTTCGGCTCGTTGGCGTCCTGCTGGTCGACGATCAGCACGTCGATCTTGTAGGTGAGCCGGTCGTCCCCGGGCAGCGGGCCGATGACGCCCGGCTCGCGGTAGGCGTGCACGTCCAGCGTGTACGTGCCGGCGGCCTGGACGATGCGCGCGGTGGCCAGGTCCACGGTGGAGAAGACGTTGTCCACCCGGCCCTCCGCCACCTGGGTGCCGCCGGGCGAGTACAGCGTGTACGCCAGCCGGTAGAGCGCCGGCTTGGGAGACGGCGTCGCCTCGCCGATGTGGAAGTAGAGGATCCGCCCGACGGTGGGGGCGTTGATGGAGAAGAGGTCGCGGTCGTCCTGGGTGGCCAGCACGCCGGTCTGGCTCCCGGAGAACGAGGCGTCCAGCGGGATGGGGGTGGCCGTGGCGTCGTTGGGCTCGTTGGGGTCCGGGTCCTGCAGCACCGTCCAGCGCACGAGGTACGGGTTGCGCGCGTCGGACTGCGGGCGGGTCGGCGAGTCCGGCAGGTCCGCCGCCAGCAACACCAGCCGGGTGTCGGGGGCCGTGAAGCGGGTGAGGATCTGCAGGCCCTGCGGCGCGCCCTGGCCGTGCTTGTCCGCCACCAGGCCGGAGATGCTGGCCCGGCCGTCCTCCTGCAGCACGTTCAACGACAGCTGCACGGGGGTGGCGGGCACGCCGTAGCCGCCGGTGACGCGCAACAGCGAGCGCGCGTTCATGGTGGGCGGGGTGCGGAAGCTGAACCAGTCCTGGTCGTTGGGGATGCTGATGAAGTCCAGGTGGTCCGCGTCCTGCTGGAGGGCGCACCGCGAATCGTTCAGCGCCTCGTCCAGGGAGTTGCAGAGGTCGGGCGGGAGGGCGTCCTCACCGCCGGGGCCGCCGGGGCAGCCCGCGCCGAAGATCGCCACCGCCAGCGCGGCCAGGGTCCAGACCGCGCGTCCATGCCTGAGCGTCATGTGAAACCTCGCTGGCCCTCTAGGGGCCTCCGTCGGTGCCGCCGTCGGTCCCGCCGTCCGGCCTGGGACAGAAATCGGTCAGGCGGTTCTGGTCAACGTAGAGGATGCCGTCCGGCGGCGACTTCACCCCGCCCAGCGGGTAGCGCGCCTCGTGGTGGAACCGGGTCTGCTTGATCAGGGTCTTGGCGTTGGGGTCGTCCACCGGGACGATGGCCAGGCTGACCAGGATCTCGTTGTAGCCGGGGCCGGTGCCGCCGTCGAGCAGCCCGCCGTCCGGGAGCAGGACCTGCCCGGCGTCGTTCCTCCCCGCGTCCGCGCCGGCGTCCACCAGGTCCCCCATCGTCGGCTCCATGAGCACGTTCTCCACCTTGAAGGTGAAGCACTGCTTCCCGGTCTCGTCCGGCGGGCCCTTGGCCTCGACGAAGTAGCGGTACGCGTTGGAGGAGAGCGCCTGGATGTCCGGCGCCAGCGGGTCCATGTGCAGCTTCAGCTCCTGCCGGTTGACCAGGAAGTCGTTGTCCGGGTCCTCCTGCAGGTCGTTGGTGGCGTTGGAGGTGTGGTGCTGCCACTCGATGGCGTCGGGGATGCCGTCGGAGTCGGTGTCGATCAGGTCGGCGTTGCCGGAGAGGATGTGCTCGTCGCAGTCCAGGAGCCCGTCGCAGTCCGAGTCCACCCCGCGCAGCCGCGGCGGGCAGCCGGGGTCGCCGCCGCCGCCGTCCGCGCTCACGTAGCCGATGGGGTTGAAGTTCGCGCCCCGGGCGGAGAAGAAGACCTCCACGCCGTCGGAGAAGCCGTCGCCGTCGGTGTCCTTCTTCAGCGGATCGGTGCCGATCTGCCGCTCCTGCTCGTCGGTGAGGCCGTCGTTGTCGGAGTCCGGCTGGTTGTCCGGCGAGCCCGGGGGCGCGGAGAGGTTGGCCACCACCAGGTCCTTCACCTGGTAGGCGCGCCGCACCTGCCCGAACTTGAAGTTGAGGAAGTTGATGGGCTCGCCGTTGCGGAAGTCCCGGAAGTCGCCGCCGCCCAGGGCGGCCATGGTCGAGAGCCGCTCGGCGTCCTGGTTGATGATCAGCGACGGGCAGCCGGTGGGCACGCCGCACGTCCCGGGAGGCTGGGTGAGGTCGCAGACCGTGGAGAGCGGCTGGGTGGGGTTGAAGACGTGGACGGTGTTCAGCCGCACGTCCTCCGCCAGGTCGGTGAGCTGGCGCAGCCGGGTGCAGGCGTTGCTGTCGCCCTGGACCAGGAGGTCGTCCTGGCAGATGGTGGGGTGGCCGTCGGAGAGGAAGATCACCGAGTAGCGCGACCGGGCCGCGTACGCCGACTTGGCCGGGTCCGCGCGGGTGATGGCGATGTCGTCGGAGATGGTGGCGTAGATGTCCGCCATCGCCTTCACGAAGTCCGTGGAGTCGCGGTTGGGGGCGGAGGAGTTGAAGTTGAGAACCTGCTGGCGGATGAGCTGCCGTTCGGCCGGGCTCATCGCGGTGACCGACTTGAACTGCGAGCCCCCGGTGCCGCCGTCCGGCGGCAGGCCCAGGAACACGGTGATGCTCCCGGCGAAGAGCATCACCGCCACGTAGATCTCCGGGTCCTGCGGCAGCGAATCCAGAAGCTGCACGGTGGCGTTGGCGCGGGTGCCGTTGGGGTCCGTCACGCGCATGGACTGCGAGGCGTCCATGGCGATCAGGATCTTGATCGGCCGCACCACGTCGTTGGCGGAGGGCGTGCAGAACTCCCCCTGCACCGTGACCGCGCGGTCCACCGGCAGCTTGTCGGTGCGCCGGTCGTCGAATAGGAACGCGTCCGAGCACGCCACCGCGGCGGCCACCGCCAGCGCCACCGGCACCCAGAGCGCGAAGCGCGAGCGCCGCGTCATGGGGGCGGAATTCCGGCGCACATCCCGGCCACCCGGTAGTTGTCCGGGAAGTCGGTCATGCGCGAGGGCCGGCCGAATCCTCGGGGCACGTCGCCCAGCGTGTCCGTGCGCGCCAGGTTCAGCTCGGGGCTGGTGGGCTGGCGGATGGACGGCGGCTGGAAGCGGGCCCACGCGCAGGCGGTGCGCCAGAAGCCGTAGTCGGTGGAGATGGCGCTCTCCGGCGACTCGGCGAACCAGACCTTGAACAGGTTGTAGCCCTGGTTGACCTGGGTGGAGTTCTGCGCCGGCGGGGTGAGCAGCTTCAGGTTGGACACCGCGAACTGGTAGCAGACGCTGCCGTCCGCGCGCGGGGTGGCCTGGATCTCGTACTGGTAGCCCTCGCCCTCGTAGAAGACGCGGTCCGGGATCAGCGGGTTGGACCCCTTCTCGATCTCGTCCGTGTCGGCGATGCCGTCCCCGTCCGTGTCCTGGCCCAGGTTGGAGACGTTGGGGTTCAGCCCGTAGCGCGCCTCGATCCCGTCCGGGATGCCGTCCGAGTCGCTGTCCACCAGGCCGGCCTTGGACTCCAGGTACTCCTCCGCCTTCAGCCCCAGCCCGTCGCCGTCGGTGTCGCGGCAGGCGCAGCTGCCGTCCGGGTTGGGGAAGTCGCACCCGCGCGAGTCGCGGTCGTTGGCGGCGACGAAGCCGTTGTCGGCGTGCCGGTTCTCGAACGCGTCGTCGAAGCAGTCGTTGTCGGTGTCGACGTTGAAGCGGTTGGTCTTCAGCGCGAAGGTGGCGTCGAGGTCGTCGATCAGGCCGTCGCCGTCGCTGTCCAGCACGCGCTTCCTGCCGTCCGGTTCGCTCCGGAGCGCCTGGACGATCAGCGACTTCATCTTGTTGGGCGAGATCATCGACGTGTAGTCGAGCGCGCCCAGCGAGAGGGCGGTGATGTCGCCGTTGACGAACTCCTGGAAGATGCCGTTCCCGCGCTGCGCCATCCGCTGGAGGACGAACCGGGCCACCTGGTGCGCCGCCGCCGGGTAGTCCGAGATGGCCACCTCCGGGAACACGCCGTAGAGGTCCTGGCAGATGGGCCCGCAGGCGCGCACCGACTCCTCGTTGAACAGCAGCACGGTGTGCAGCCGGATGTCGCCCACGTTGTAGAGGTCCTTGAGGTGGATGATCCGGTCCACCAGGGCGAAGATCTGGTAGTTCTGGTTGCGGTCCGTCCCGGGCGTGAAGCCGTTGATGACGTCCCCGGTGATGATGTTGCAGAAGTCGGGGATCTGGTCGGCCCAGGTGAGGTCCGGGTTGATCGAGTTGGCGTAGACGGGCAGGTTGTCGATCGCCGAGCAGCGCGGGTACGGCGTCCCGTCCGTGAGGAACACCACCACGTAGCGGGTGCGCGGCAGCCGGTCCGGCGCGGTGTTCAGCGTGTCGGCGATGTCGTCCGAGATGCGGGCGTACGCCTCCGCCATCGCGCCCTGGTAGTCGGTGCCCTTGCCCAGCTGGTTCTGCAGCGCGGCGATGTACGCGTCGTCCAGGTTGCCGGCCGGGGCGAAGCTCTGCGGCGCGGGCGGCCACACGTTGCCCACGTTGGTCTCGAACGGGACGACGGTGAGCTGGACGTTGGGCTGGGTGGCGAACTGGTCGCGCAGCCGGGTGAGCGCGCGCGAGCGGGCCGGGATCAGGTTCCCGCCCGGGTTGACGAGGGCGTTGACCTGCTCGCACAGGCCGGGGGCCGCCTGCGCGCCCGGCGGGTCGGAGACGCACATCGACCCGGACTGGTCGATGATCACCACCACCTTCACCGGGAACTCGTTGGGGTCCGGCGCGGCGGTGCAGATCTCGCCCCGGATGGTGAGGCGGTCATCCAGGTTCTGGTTCTGCGAGGCCAGCGCCTCGAGGTTGGCGTCCGAACAGCCCCCGAAAAGCAAGACCGCGACGAGCCCCAGGAGGCCCGCCGCGATCCGGGAACGAGGGTGTGGGTAGGTCACTCCGCGCTCCATGAATTCACCGAAGAGTCAGAGGGTCCCGGGGGGGCTCCAGGCCAGCCGTCCCCCGGGATGCTTCCGCACTGTACCGGATTACTGCTTCCGGCGGCGGCGGGCGAGCGCCGCCAGGGCCGCAGCCAGGCCGAAGGCCATCGGGCCGGCCGGGACCACGCCGCAGGCGAACAGCGCGCCGGACTGCGCGGTCACGCCCACGCCCGCCACGGAGGTCTTGGGCTGGGTCGGCCACACGCGGTCCTGGATCGCCAGGGTCGCGGTGAGCTGCAGCGTGTACGAGCCGTCCTTGTCCGGGGTGAAGCTGGGCGACAGGCCGTCCGGGTACGCGTACTGCCAGTGGCGGCTCATGGTCACGCTGCCGGTGGGCTGGTCGATCGCCGCGGTGGAGCCCTCGGGCCGCTCGGTCACGGTCCAGGAGTACTCGATGGGGACGCCGTTGCGGTTGGCGAAGATGGTGGGGACGAACTTCTGGCCGGCCTTCATGGTGATGCGCGAGCCGGCAGACACGGCGAACGGCGCCTTCGGATCGAGGCAGCTCTCCGGGTGCTCGGCGTCGATCACCACGCAGTAGTACCCGTCGCAGCCGTCGCCCTGGCCG